>DGTA01000029.1:0-17305 GCA_002394165.1 Lachnospiraceae bacterium UBA4348
TCTACCGACTGAGCCACAGCAGCTTGTCAGCGGAACCCCGCTACGAGACAAAATGATACCATATCGTCATCCGCTTGTCAAACCTTTTTCTCGCGAATGATCATTTTTATTTGTATTTCCTCTGGCGGACGATCTCAAAGGCGAGCACGCCTGCCGCCACAGAGGCATTCAGGGAGTCGATGTCCCCGTTCATGGGGATGGACGCGGTCAGGTCACAGTGCTCCCTGACCAGCCGGCTTACCCCGCCGCCTTCGTTGCCGACCACCAGTCCCACAGGACCGGTCAGGCTCACGTCATACATGACCTGGCCGTCCATGTCAGCACAGACGAACCACAGGCCTTCCTTTTTCAGATCGTCGATGGTCCTGGACAGATTGGTCACCTTGGCTACCGGTGTATAGTGCACCGCCCCGGCCGAGGCGCGCACTGCGCTCGCCGTCAGTCCGGCTGCCCTGCGTTTCGGGATGATGACGCCGTGGGCACCCGCCAGATTCGCCGTCCTTATGATCGCGCCCAGATTGTGGGGATCTTCAATGTCATCGAGCAGAAAGATGAACGGGTCCTCCCCCTTCTTTCTGGCATTTTCCAGAATATCCTCCACCGAGGCATAGGAAAAGGCAGCCGCTCTGGCGATCACTCCCTGGTGGTGTCCGCTCTCGGACATCTCGTCGAGCCTGTCTTTGGAGACCCTTGTCACGATCGTCTCCTGTTTGGCGGCCTCCCGCAGGATCGACATCACCGGCCCGTCTTTAAGTCCCTCCTGGACAAAGAGCCTGTCAATGGTCTTTCCGGAACGGAAAGCTTCCATCACGGCATTCCTGCCTTCTATGGACTGTTCATTGCTGTGCATGATGGCTGTTCTCCTCTCAGATCTTCATTCCGGTTCTTTCAAGCCCCAGGCTTACCAGTTCACAGAGCCTTTCATAGCGTCCCTCCAGATAGAGGTACCCGACCAGCGCCTCAAATCCGGTCGCCTCGAGATACTCCTCCCTGGAAGCGTTCTTCGCCGTGTTGAGCGGCTTGGCATTTCTTCCGCGGCGGTAAACTCCCGCCTCCTCCTTCGACAGATCCTCCGAAAGAGCCCGGATCATCCTCGCCTGCTGCGGCGCCCTCACCACTCTCGATGCCGCATGGTGGAGCCTGTCCGCCGGCGCATTGCCGCGGCGGAGCAGGACCTCCCGCACTGCCAGGTCAAAAACCGCATCCCCCAGGTAAGCAAGCGGAAGCGCCGAGTACTGGCTCCAGTCCTTATCCGGCGTCTCAAAACACCTGCTTAAGACGCAGCTCAGGCTTTCTTCCATTTGACGCCCTCTCTGGTATCCAAAAGAACGATTCCCATGCTCTGCAGCTGGTCACGGATCTCGTCCGCTCTCGCAAAATTCTTTGCCTTCCTGGCAGCCTGTCTCTCCTCGATCAACGCCTCGATATCGGAATCGAGCACTTCCTGCTCGACCTTCGCCTTGATCCCGAGAACATCGCAAAGAGCGATGATGCTGTTTTCGGCCTTTTCCACAAGCTGCGCGGCGCTGTCGGCGCCGATGCCGGTGTTGACCGCCCTGACCAGCTCAAAGACCGCGGAGATCGCATCGGCCGTGTTCAGGTCATCGTCCATGGTCTCATCGAACTTCGCCTCAAATTCTTCGATCTGTTTCGCCAGCTCCTGCTCCTGGGCAGTCAGCTCGCGTTCAGCGGCATTCTTTTTCAGGAATTCCAGGTTGTCCACCGCATTGCGGATGCGCTCCAGAGCGTTCGCTGCGCTCTCCATCAGATCGGCCGAGAAGTTGAGCGGGCTCCTGTAATGAGCGCTGAGCATGAAGAAACGCAGCACCTGGAGATCATACTTTTCACTGATCTCGCGGACAGTGAAGAAATTACCCAGCGACTTGGACATCTTCTGGTTATCGATGTTCAGGAAAGCGTTGTGCAGCCAGTAATGCGCAAAGGGAACTCCGTTGCAGCACTCACTCTGGGCGATCTCGTTCTCATGGTGCGGGAAGATCAGGTCCTCGCCGCCGGCATGGATATCGATGGTATTTCCCAGATATTTCCTGGACATGACAGAGCACTCGATGTGCCATCCGGGACGCCCGTCGCTCCACGGTGACGGCCATGAGGGCTCACCCTCCTTCTTGGGCTTCCAGAGCACGAAATCAAGCGGATCCTCCTTCTGGTCCTCGCCCGTCACGAGCAGGGATCTTCCGCCCGAGCGCAGATCATCGAGGTTCTTATGGGACAGCTTTCCGTAATTCGGGTCCTTGCGGGTCCGGAAATAGACGGTTCCGTCCACCTCGTAGGCAAAGCCTTTTTCCATAAGGTCGCTGATCATTTCGATCATGCCGTCGATCTCCTGGGTAGCCCTCGGATGGGTGGTCGCTTCGCGCACGTTCATGCCGCTCATATCCTGTTTGCATTCTTTGATGTAGCGCTCGGCGATCTCCTCGCTGGAAACGCCCTCTTCATTGGCCTTCGCGATAATCTTGTCATCCACGTCGGTAAAGTTGGAGACGTAGTTCACTTCGTACCCTTTGCGCTCAAAATAGCGTCTGGCCGTATCGAAAACGATCATCGGCCTGGCATTTCCGATATGGATAAAATTGTAGACCGTAGGGCCGCACACATACATGGACACTTTTCCCGGTTCGATCGGGACGAACTCTTCCTTTTTCATGGTCAGCGTGTTAAAAAGCTTCATCTTAATTCTCCTCGCCATCTTCTATATAGATTTTATACTGAGTGATCAGCCTGTTATCTTTATTTACTGCCGTTCTTACGAGCGGGGACAGCCTCCGCAGCTGTCGCAGCGGTCGGTTCCCTCCAGCAGGTCGCGCGCCACCAGGTCCATCAGAGGCGTGATCAGACACACTGCCTGCGCCGCGATCCCCTCGCCCGATCCGGTAAATCCAAGTCCTTCCTCGGTGGTCGCCTTGACGCTTACCTGATCCGTCCCGATCCCGAGCGCCCCGGCTATATTTTCTCTCATCTGCGGCAGGTAGGCCATCAGCTTCGGCCGCTGTGCGATGATCGTCGAATCGATATTTTCCACCACGTAATGATGTTCTTCCAATACGGCCGCCACCTTCTTAAGCAGCGTCATGCTTGAGATCCCCCGGTAGGCTTCATCCTTATCCGGAAAGAGCTGCCCGATATCGCCCAGCGCCGCAGCCCCGAGCAGGGCGTCCATCACGGCGTGCAGCAGCACATCCGCGTCGGAGTGTCCGAGAAGCCCCTTCTCATAGGGGATCTCCACGCCTCCCAGGATCAGCGCCCTCTCTTCCACAAGACGGTGCACATCATATCCCGTTCCAATCCTCATCCTGTCTCACGCCTTTCCCCGCCGGTCATCAGTGACGCTGTCCGGCGTTCTCAAATGTCTCACAAAACCTCGCGGAAAAAGAAGGAACTCTCCCGTTTTCCCGCAGATGTGATACGTCTCCTATATAAGTCGCACGGAAATTAACGATCCCCTTTTCCCGCTCCTCGGTGTAGATCTCCGTCACCGATGTGGGGAGAGTCACCAGGCCGTGCCACAGGATCATCGGGTCAATGCCCCACAGGTGCGAGAGCATAACGCACGTCACGCCGAAGTGGCAGACCAGCACGATAGTATCGTCATTTCCTTTCTCGGTGGTATACAGACGGCCGCTGCGCACGTATCCGTTTTCCGCCAGCAGCTCATCCAGTCCCCGGCAGACTCTCTCATAACACGCCTCCATATCGGAGTGCGCAGCCTGTGCGGAATCCTTCCAGCCAAATTCCCTGTACCAGAGCTCTTCATTCTTCCATGCGGAAGGCAGCGCGTCCCAGACGATCCGGTCCTCAAAGCTTCCATCCTCTTTTAAGGAAGTATCCGGGTACGTCCGGATCAGCTCCTCCACGCCGTTGATATTCATTTTTACCGGAAACTCTTCCATCCAGTCTCTCACATCGGCATCCAGGCCCAGTTCCTTCAGGACCGGATCTGCCGTCTCCCGTGCTCTTCCCAGCGGCGAGACATAGATCCTGTCGACCTTCTCCGCAGCCATGCGTCTGGCAAGCAGCCGGGCCTCTGCCTTTCCGTTGGGAGTCAGCCCGTCACGCTCATAATCCGGGTCACCGTGTCTGATGATCAGTATCCTCATGTAAGAAATCTCCTTATTCCAGCTATATCAACCAATCCTTCTACAGTTCGTGCCGCCAGTGAAAGCACCTTTCAGCTGCGCGATATTAAATAATACCATGATTTCATCCACTTCTCAACTATTACATATTTAAGAATACCCTTGCATTGAGCTGAATATCAAATCCTAACACTTTGTGTCCGTAATGAGGAAATATGGTCAAAAGGCTGTTATTCTTAAAACAAACCTGTTAGAATACCAATAATCTGTTTCGGGGTTTTGTATTTTACTGTCTATTTAATCAGGTAATAACTATTATGAGTATTTCAGAACTGCTTCTTTTGTCTGTCGCCCTTGCCATGGATGCCTTTGCCGTTTCCATCTGCAAGGGCCTGTCACTGAAAAAGGTCATGATCAAACATATGCTTATCTGCGGGTTCTGGTTTGGCTTTTTCCAGGCTCTTATGCCTGTCCTGGGGTTCTATGCCGGCCGTGCCTTCCAGACGTTCATCGACCGCTGGAGCCATTGGATCGCTTTTATCCTGCTTGTTTTCGTCGGGATTGGCATGCTGCGTGAAGCCTTCCAGAAAGAGGAAGCCATGGATGCATCCCTCGGCTTTTCAACCATGCTCATGCTCGCGGTCGCCACTTCGATCGATGCTTTCGCGGTAGGTGCCTCCCTGGCGCTGTTAGGCGTATCCATCCTGGCCGCAGCTGCCTGCATCGGCATTATAACTTTCTTCATCTCCTGCGCCGGCGTACGGATCGGAAATCTGTTCGGCACACGCTGGCACAAGCCCTCCCTCATCGCAGGCGGAAGCATCCTGTGTCTGATCGGGCTGCGCATCCTGATTTCGGGAATTATGGCAGGGAACTGAAAAGGTTCACGGCCTCTCCTTTCAGGGAGAAGCCGTGAACTTTTTTATACTTTATTACTGATCACGCCCTGTTGAATTTCTCCTTCGGCTTCTTGCAGCGCGGACATTTCCAGTCATTGGGAAGGTCTTCGAATGCCACACCGTCGTGCTCAGCCGGGTCATAGACATAGCCGCAGACGGAGCACACATACTTTCCGGTGGCTTCCTGCGCGGAAAAATCGATCTCTGCAAGCACTGTCTCAACAGGATGATCCAGATCCATCACCTTTTTCGCTTCGAGGTTCTCATATCCCTGAGGAGTATGGGTCCCCATGTAGACCGTCGAATGGGAACGGACAAAGTCTCTTACTCTGTCTAATGTCTCACGCGCCGCAGGAAGGATTTCAGTTCACCGGAGTGGTCACTGTGTTTGTGGGTGAGCAGAATCTTTGTCACCTGTTCCGGCTTGTATCCGAGCGCTTCAAAAGCTTCCATATTTTACTGCTTTGATGACCATGATTTTCTCTCTTCTTTACCCAACTGGAATTTTTTACAGGTCCTTAAAATGAAAGCTTGCCTTTCCCGAGGCATAATCTCCCACGATCTGGCCGCTCCCGTGAAGCTCATAGCGATATGTCACCAGACCCTCCAATCCTACCGGTCCCCTGGCGTGCAGCTTGCCGGTGCTGATGCCCACCTCGGCGCCGAAACCGTACCGGAACCCGTCCGCAAACCGGGTCGAACAGTTGCGGTAGACCCCCGCCGAATCCACCATGCGCATAAAATACGCCGCATTCTCGTCATTTTTAGTGATGATGCTGTCTGTATGATGGGAGCCGTAGCGGTTGATGTGTTCAACTGCCGCCTTTAAATCCGGAACGACCTTCACTGCCAGGATAAGATCACCGTACTCATGCCGGAAGGCTTCACCGTCCTCGATCACTTCACAGGACAGCCAGCCGGCCGCTTCCTTTGTCCCCACCAGTTTTACATTCACAGCAGCCATTCGTTCTTTAAGTGCCGGCAGGAGCTGAGGCGCCGCGTTTTTATTAACCAGGAGTGTCTCTGCCGCATTGCAGGCGACAGGATACTGTGTTTTGGCATCCGTGATGATATTCAGTGCCATCTCCTGGTCGTATTCATCATCCACATATATATGGCATATGCCGTCCGCATGCCCCATCACCGGGATATTCGTGTGATCCATGATATAGCGGACAAATTTGTTTGAGCCGCGCGGAATGAGCAGGTCGACTGCGCCGTCACAGGAAAGAAGCTCATCGATCTCGGCGTGCGACTGAGCCAGGAACAGGCATCCCGACGGAAGCCCCGCTTCCGTTACCGCTTTGTAGATGATATCAAACAGCACCTTATTCGTCCTGGCCGTCTCTTTTCCGCCCTTGAGCACCGCCGCGTTGCCGCTCTTGATACAGAGCGAGGAGATCTGGATCAGCGCATCCGGTCTTGCCTCGAAGATCACGCCGATCACTCCGATCGGGCAGGTCACACGCTTCAGGACCAGACCTTCGTCCAGCTCCCTTGCCAGCTGCAGCTGACCAAGCGGGTCCGGAAGATCGACCATACAGCGGATCCCGGCTGTCACATCCTTCAGCTTGGCTTCATTAAAGATCAGCCGCTTGATGACCTGCGTGGAAACTCCCTGTTCTTTCGCGGCACTGACATCCTCCGCATTTGCCGCAAAGATATCCTGTGCATTCCCGGCAAGAGCATCCGCCACGGCCAGGAGTGCCCGGTTTCTTGTTTCATCGGAAAGCCCGGCCAGTACGGGGGCTTCCAGTTTCATCTGATATGCCTGTTCGCGTATCGTCATTTTAATACCTCATCTGCTCAGATCAGAGTCTTAATTGTGCTGTTAACTATCATACCACATTTTACAGTTTTTATTCTCTTTGAATCTTTCTATTGACCATAATCCTGTTCTAAAATCCTTTTCCTCTTTACAAATACCCCCATGGGGTATATAATCCACATTGTCGAGATACCCCCATAGGGTATCCAGTCTCATGAAAAGAGGTGAAACAGGCTATGTCTGAACAGTCGCAAGACCACATGATCCGCTCCGAGGAATGCAAAAAGAAGCTCCTGCGCCGTCTCTCCATTATTGAGGGCCAGATCCGCGGCATCCGCGGCATGGTGGAGAGAGATGATTACTGCGTGGATATTCTCACGCAGACAGCTGCTGCCCGCTGCGCCCTGAACAGCTTCTCGACCGAGCTTCTCAGTGCTCATATGCGAACCTGCGTGGCTTCCGAGCTGAAGGAAGGCGGCACACAGAAGCTGGATGAACTGATGGATCTGCTGCAGAAACTTCTTAAATAAATTTACTCACAAAGGAGCTGTTCATATGGTTCAATATGTAGTTACGGGCATGAGCTGCGCGGCCTGCCAGGCCAGGGTCGAAAAAGCGGTGAATGCCGTTCCGGGTGTTACGGCCTGCTCCGTAAGCCTGCTGACCAATTCCATGGGCGTCGAGGGAAGCGCCTCCCCGGGAGAGGTCATCGGCGCCGTGGAAAAAGCCGGGTACGGCGCCTCTCTCAAGCAAAGTGACAAAAGTGCCTCCCGCGAAGGCGGCCTTTCGGCGAAGATCGCCGCCGAAGAGGAAGCCCTGAAGGATCACGAGACACCTGTGCTCAGGCGCCGTCTTCTCACTTCCGCCGCCTTCCTTCTGGTCCTCATGTACTTTTCCATGGGGCACATGATGTTTCATTTTCCGGTCCCGGCGTTCTTTGTAAACAACCCGGCCGGATGCGGCCTTCTGCAGCTGCTGCTGTGCGTGGTCGTCATGTTCATCAACCGTAAGTTTTTCGTTAACGGTTTCAGGAGCCTTCTTCACCGGGCTCCCAACATGGACGCGCTCATCGCCCTCGGTTCCGGAGCCGCCTTCATCTACTCGACCATCGTTCTTTTCATCATGATCCGGAGGCTCACCGACGGCGACATGGCTGGTGCGATGTCACTGATGCATGAGTTTTACTTTGAGTCAGCCGCCATGATCCTTACCCTGATCACGGTCGGGAAAATGCTGGAAGCTTACTCAAAAGGAAAGACGACCAATGCCCTGCGAAGCCTCATGGACCTGGCGCCGAAGACAGCCGTAGTTATCCGTGACGGCGGCGAAGTGACGGTGAGCGTTGACGATGTCGCCGTGGGCGACCAGTTTGTGGTCAGGCCCGGACAGAGCATTCCCGTGGACGGGGTCGTCCTTGAAGGAAGCGGCGCGGTCGATGAATCCGCGCTTACCGGCGAGAGCATCCCGGTGGATAAAGCAGAAGGAGACCATGTCTCCTCCGGCACCATCAACCAGTCCGGCTTCCTTCGCTGTAAGGCCGTCCGTGTCGGAGAGGATTCCACACTGGCGCAGATCATTGCCATGGTCAGCGACGCCGCCGCCACCAAGGCGCCCATCGCCCATCTGGCGGATGTGATCTCCGGCTGGTTCGTGCCCGTTGTGATCGCCATTGCCATCATCACCACCATCATCTGGCTCGCTGTCGGAAGAGAGATCGGCTTCGCCCTTGCCAGGGGAATCAGCGTACTGGTGGTCAGCTGCCCGTGCGCGCTCGGACTGGCGACCCCCGTGGCGATCATGGTAGGCAGCGGCGTTGGCGCTAAGAACGGCATTCTCTTCAAGACGGCCGCTGCCCTTCAGGAGACCGGAAACGTTCAGATCGTCGCTCTCGACAAGACCGGGACCATCACCAGCGGCCACCCGGTGGTGACCGATCTTCTCCCCGCCGGGGATGTGAGTGAAAGTGAGCTGCTGACCCTGGCCGCGTCCCTGGAAGCGCTCAGTGAACATCCCCTTGCCAGGGCTGTCACGGAATATGCCTCCTCAAAGGCAGCTGCCACGCTGCCGCTCACTGATTTCACTGCCCTGCCCGGCAATGGCCTGAGGGCATCCCTTCGCGACGACGCTTCAGGGCGATCCCGCGATCTCACCGGCGGTTCACTCTCCTATCTGGAATCTCTTATAAAGATACCGGACAGGGAAAAAGAAAAAGCGCTCTCCCTCGCAGAAGAGGGAAAGACACCGCTGCTGTTTGCACTGGACGGAAAGCTTGCCGGGATCATCGCGGTGGCTGACACCATTCGTGAAGATTCAGCCGAAGCGATCCGCCAGATGAAAAACATGGGGATCCATGTGGTGATGCTTACGGGGGACAATGAAAGGACCGCTAAAGCCATCAGCGCCCAGGCAGGCGTGAATGAAGTGATCAGTGATGTGAAGCCCGATGAGAAGGAAAGCATTATCCGTCAGCTGCAGCAGCACGGCAAGACAGCCATGATCGGCGACGGCATCAACGATGCGCCGGCTCTGACCCGGGCGGATATCGGCATCGCCATCGGCGCCGGCACGGATGTGGCCCTCGATGCTGCCGATGTGGTGCTGATGAAGAGTTCGCTCACCGACGCGGCCGCGGCGATCCGCCTGAGCCGCCAGACCTACAGGAACATCCTCGAGAACCTGTTCTGGGCGCTGATCTACAACAGCCTGCTCATCCCCATCGCTGCCGGCGCCTATGTACATACTTTCGGACTGACCATGAACCCCATGCTCGGAGCGGCAGCCATGAGCCTTTCGAGCTTCTGCGTAGTCACCAACGCCCTCCGGCTTAACCTGTATTCTATTAAAAATTCATTAAATGACAAAAAAGGGCGCCATCCGGTTGAAACCGGACCCGATGGAATGCTATTATCAGACAGACACCAGATGTCCGGAACCGAACCTTCCGGGAAAGGAGAAAATGAAATGACCAAAACATTAACAATTGAAGGTATGATGTGCCCGCACTGCGAAGCCACCGTCAAAAAAGCGCTGGAGGCGCTCGATCCCGTAACGGAAGCTCTCGTCAGCCATGAAAGCGGCACCGCCGTTGTCACCTTAAACGGCGAGGTATCCGACGATACCCTGAAAAAAGCCGTGGAAGATAAAGATTACAAAGTAACCGGCATTGCATAAATCGTCTTAAAAGGAGGAAACAATTATGGCAGCAACCCCCATCACCACTGCTGATTTCGAAGCTCAGGTCCTTAAGTCTGATGTCCCCGTACTGGTTGATTTCTGGGCAACCTGGTGCGGACCGTGCAAAATGCTCTCTCCCATCGTGGCGCAGATCGCCGCTGAAGCGGACGGCTTCAAGGTCTACAGCGTAGACGTGGATGAGGAGCCGGATCTTGCACAGGATTACGACGTAGTCTCCATCCCCACCCTGATCGTCTTCAAGGGCGGCAAGGAAGCGGCAAGGAGCGTCGGCTTTACCCAGAAAGAAAAGATCCTGGCCATGCTCGGCTGATTAAGGAAAATTCAGAACACGCTTTATGGGCTGTCGCGGAGCAATATTTGTGACAGCCCGTTTCTGTTATTCAACGGAGAGACCATTTATGTTTCGTATCCTGAAATACCTGGGAAAGAAAAGCGCTCTCCTGTTCCTGGCCTCCATCTTCCTGATCTACGGCCAGGTATGGTTTGAGCTGAAGCTTCCCGATTACATGTCTAAGATCACCATGGAGCTGGGAGGGGGCGGCAAGGATATCAGCCCGGTCCTGAACGCCGGCGGCCATATGCTTCTGTACGCGCTCGGGAGCCTTGTCATGGCCATCCTGGTCGCCTTCATCAACGCCCGGATCGCCTCCGATTTCAGTGCTTCCCTGCGAGGAGAGATCTTCGGACGCGTCCAGGAGTATTCCATGGCGGAGATCAGCCTCTTCTCGACCGCCTCGCTGGTGACCCGTGCCACCAATGACGTGATGCAGGTCCAGTTCCTGATCGTCATGGGCATGAATTCCATTGTAAGGGCCCCCATCATGGCCGGCGTCTCCTTCATGAAGATCCGGGGAAAAAGCTGGCAGTGGTCGGCGGCCACAGCCATCGCCATAGCGGCCCTGCTGCTGATCTTAGTGGTCCTTATTGCTCTCACGATGCCTAAATTCAAGATCATCCAGTCACTGACGGACGGCCTTAACAGAGTGACCAGAGAGAACCTGAACGGTCTGAAGGTCATCCGCGCCTATCAGGCCGAGGATTACCAGCGCGCCAAATTTGAGTCCGTGAACGACCGCCTCACGGCCACGCATCTGTTCACAGGCCGGAGCATGGCCTTCATGATGCCTCTGATCATGGCGGTGATGAATGCGCTGACGCTCTCCATCTACTGGATCGGTGCGCTCCTCATCAACAAAGCCGGGATCTTTGAGAAGATGACCATCTTCTCTGAGATGGTCGTTTTCATCTCCTACGCCATGCAGATAGTCTTGGCCTTCATGATGCTGGTCGCCATCTTCATCTTCTTCCCCAGGGCTTCGGTCGCCGCGGGAAGGATCAACGAAGTGCTGAGCACCGAGAGCAGCATCCGGGACGGGAACGCCGTCTCCGGGAAGGAAGGCCTGAAGGGCGACGTCGAATTCAGGGATGTCTCCTTCCGCTATCCTGACGGAGAGAACGACGCGGTGGAGCATATCTCCTTCCACGCCGCTCCGGGCAGCACCGTGGCCCTGATCGGATCCACGGGCTGCGGCAAGAGCACCGTCATCAACCTGATCCCCAGGTTCTATGACGTGACAGGCGGCGCTGTCCTCGTCGACGGAGTGGATGTGCGCGATTACAAACAAAGTGCCCTGAGGGACAGGATCGGCTATATCTCACAGAATGCCGTCCTCTTTTCCGGTAGCATCCGATCGAACATTACCTACGGATCCGTAAACGGTGCTTATCCCAGCGATGACGCTGTCATGGAAAGCGCCGCTGCCGCCCAGGCAGAGGAATTTATCGGACAGATGGACGGCACTTACGATGCCATTGTCAGCCGCGGCGGCACGAACCTCTCCGGAGGCCAGCGCCAGCGCCTCTCCATCGCGCGCGCCCTGGCAAGGGATCCGGAGATCCTGATCTTCGATGATTCCTTCTCCGCTCTGGATTTCAGGACAGACCGCATGCTGCGTGATGCCCTCAAAAAGAACTATTCAGACAAGACCGTTCTGATCGTGGCCCAGCGGATCAGCACCATCATGGACGCTGACCTGATCCTGGTCCTTGACAAGGGAAAGATCGCGGGCAGCGGGACGCACCGCGAACTTCTCCGGTCGTGTGACGTTTACCGGCAGATCGCCCTTTCACAGCTTTCGCAGGAGGAATTGAACAGATGAGAAGAAGACCCTCCAAGCCTGTCAGCTGGCAGGAAGTACGTTCCAGCTGGTCCAGGATTCTCACCGAAAGCCGGCGTTTCAACGCCGTCATGATCATGGCGATCCTCTTTTCCGTGATCAGCACCATCCTGACGCTCAAAGCGCCGGACCTGCTCTCCGAAGCGACCAACCTGATCATGAACGGGATCCTTACCGGGATCGATATGGACAAGGTTCTCGGCGTTTTTAAGATCATCGCGCTCATTTACGGGGCAAGCATGCTCCTGTCCCTTTTCCAGCAGCTGATCATGACGACCGTCACACACCGCTTTACCCAGGGACTGCGCTCGAAGATCGCCGGCAAGATCGACCGTCTGCCGATGGCCTACTATCATCAGACCTCCACGGGCGATGTCCTCTCCCGCGTCACCAACGACGTGGACATGATCGGGCAGTCATTCAACCAGAGTCTTGGCACTTTCTTTTCGGCCATCACACTCTTTCTGGGCTCGCTGTTCATGATGCTCAGGACCAATGCGGTGATGACGGCGACCGCCATCGCAGCCTCGATGGTCGGCTTTATCCTGATGTTCCTGATCATGGGACGATCGCAGAAATACTTTTTCCAGCAGCAGGAAAGCCTCGGCGCCATCAACGGCCATATCGAGGAAGTGTTCTCCGGACACACCATCATGCGCGCCTACAACGGCGAACCGGCGGCCCGCCAGACCTTTGACGAGCTGAACGAAGCACTCCGCAGCAGCGCCTACCGTTCCCAGCGCCTGGCCGGCATGATGGCCCCGCTGATGATCTTCGTCGGCAATGCGGGCTATGTATCCGTCTGCGTGGCCGGCGCCCTGCTCACGATCAACGGAAAAGCCTCCGTGGGCACCATCGTTGCTTTCATGATGTACATCCGTTTCTTCACTCAGCCTCTCTCACAGCTGGCCCAGGTCGCCCAGACCATGCAGGCGGCAGCAGCCGCGGGAAGCCGCGTCTTCGAGTTTCTCGAAGCACAGGAGATGCCGGATGAAAGCGGCAAGCCCTCTTCCCTGGGCGAGATCAGCGGCAATGTCAGCTTTGACCACGTCCGCTTCGGCTACGATCCTGAAAAGATCATCATCCACGATTTCAGCGCCGATGCAAAGGCCGGAAAGAAGATCGCTATCGTCGGCCCCACCGGCGCCGGCAAGACCACGCTGGTTAACCTGCTGATGCGTTTCTATGACCCGGATTCGGGCCGCATACTGATTGACGGCACCTCCTCAGCTGATGTCACCCGCGAAGCCGTTCGCTCGCAGTTTTGCATGGTCCTCCAGGAGACCTGGCTCTTCGAAGGGACCATCCGCGAAAACCTGGCCTTCGCCACGCCCGGCGTGACGGACGAAATGCTCGACCGCGCCTGCGAGGCTGTCGGCCTGGATTACTTCATCCGGACCCTGCCAAAGCGCTATGACACCGTACTCAACGATACGGTAGCCCTCTCCCAGGGCCAGATGCAGCAGCTGACCATCGCCCGGGCCATGATCACCGACCGCCCGATGCTCATCCTTGACGAAGCCACCAGCTCCGTCGATACGCGCACCGAGCAGATCATTCAGAAAGCTATGGACGAACTGATGAAAGAACGCACCTCCTTCGTCATCGCCCACCGTCTCTCCACCATCCGCAACGCGGACCTGATCCTCGTGCTCAGGGACGGCGACATCGTCGAATCCGGAACGCACGAACAGCTCCTCGCAGAAGGCGGCTTCTACGCGGAGCTGTACAACAGCCAGTTTGAATCCTGAATCTGACAGGGGATGGTTCCGAACCGTCCTCTGTCAGATTTTTTCATAGGCAAACCGCGGGTCGTCGTCCTCCTCCACGTAGATCACCCCGCATCTTTCAAATCCCATGCTCTCAAGCAGTCTCTGCATAACGGTATTGTCCGGGTGGGTATCGATCCTCAGGTGACCACTCTCGTTAAAAGCCCAGTCTATACAGAACCTCCCGATCCCTTTCCTCGAGCCGTCCGCCGCGATGCGGTGCACCACTCCGTAAGGAGCATCGCTCTTCCATTCTCCGTCATGGATCTTCGCGTAAGTCGGCTCGATATCCTTTCCGGAAAAGTAGCAGAAGGTACCAATCACCTCTCCGTCCGTCTCGTTCACGCAGACATAGCTTCTGCCTGCCTCTACATCCTCCTCGAGAAGGTGCCTGGGCGGCCAGCCGTTGGCGGCCCACTGACGCGGATTTCCGGTCTTAACCATGAAATCTCTGGCAAAAGCGTAAATCTCCATGAGCCGGTCTATATCTTCCAAACGGGTGTTTCTGATCTCCATAGAAACTCCTTTAATGTGTCAGAATTCGCCGGGGCCTTTGTACTCAATGCAGAGCATGGTGATATCGTCAAACTGCGGCTCTCCGTTCACAAACCGGCCGATGGCATCGCCGACTGCGCTGATCAGACTGTCGGGCGATTTATACGGTGCTACGTTGAGTGCCTCCAGCATGCGTTCTTCCCCGAAGAGCTCCTCGGAAGGACCCGTCGCCTCTGTCACCCCGTCGCTGTACTCAAACAGAATATCTCCCGGGGCAAGCTGCAGCTCATACCCGTGATATTTTGTTGTCTCCATGGCACCCAGTGGCATCCCGTGGCGATCCTTATACAGTTCGAAGCGGCCGCCCTTTCTGCCGATCACCGGATATTCATGCCCCGCGTTCGCCGCCGCCAGCGTTCCGTCTTTAAGATTGAGGATTCCGAGCCAGGCCGTGCAGAACATAAGCGACTCATTGTTCTGACACAGCTGACAATTCACGTTTTCAAGGATCTCCTGCGGGGAGGATCCGGTCTGGGCCTGATTCTTGAGCAGTGTCTTTGAGATGACCATGAACAGGGCCGCGGGTACCCCCTTACCGGAAACATCGGCTACTGTCAGCGCCAGATGGTCATGATCGATAAAATAGAAATCATAAAAGTCACCGCCGACTTCCTTCGCGGGTTTCATGCTGGCAAAAAGATCCATCTCTTTCCGGTCCGGGAAAGGGGGGAAGACTCCCGGCAGCATATCCTGCTGGATCTTTGCGGCAACGTTGAGCTCCGCGCCGATCCTCTCCTTCTCCGCTGTCACAGCCTGAAGATTCCTGGTATAGATGTCGATATCGCCGACCATGTCCACGCACGCCTTTGTCAGAGCACTGACTTCACCGTAGCCATCCAGATACTGCCCGCATTGTGTTTTCACGGTCTCCGGAGCAAGGCTGCCCTCCTCGTCCTGGGTATATTCTCCCAGCACATCTTTTACCCGTAAAATGGGCAGGGTCACTTTCTTTTCGATGCTCTTCATGAAGATCATCTCGATGACCAGAAGGCCGTTGAGCATTAAGCCGATGGCCAGATAAGACCTGGCCCAGTAGTCAGTATACGGATAAATGTCCTCTGACATGATATTACCGGTCTTCATGAGCTCATCCATGGCCTTTTCATAGTTCTCGAAGATCTCCGGCTTCAGCTCGATGGTATTTCGAAAGACTATATACCCTACCAGGACAGATGCAGTCACCCCGACGATCAGAAAAGCCAGCACCATTCTCTCGTTGATCGTCAGTGAGCGGTTGACCACCAATGCCAGAATGATCATCACGGGCATACCGATGATCAGTGACATATCCAGGTATCGCAGAAAAAGGATGCCCATATCCAGGAACAGTTCTTCCGGCCCGGAACTGAGGAAACTCCTCAGAGACAAAACAATCGTAAGCACCAGGACGCTCCCTGCCATGACCAGATAATACTTGATCACATGGCCGGAAGTATCCATTCTCGGAGGTCTGGCCTGTGTTTCCCCTTTGAGCGGGAACATATACCACAGAAGAGCCGGGAGTGCACTGTAAATAAAAACAATCATCAGCGAAATCCCATAAACCTGTATAACCAGTACGGGATCTGAAATGGCTAATCCGAAGGTATAAATAAAAAGAGAAGAGACATACGCCAGCAGGCAGCCGATACAGCCCCAGATCCCCCACAGAAATCCGACCAGCGGCAGGGCTGCAATTGAAAGAGAAAATTCCGATAATCCCCGGACATTTGACATTACATTGCTGATCTGATCTGCAAACGCAAAGACAAGAGCTCCGCCTCCGGCTGCCAGAAGATTCTTCTTCCATCCCCAACCTCGCATAAGGCCGTACCATCTGCTCTGACTCTTCTTTGAATTCATAAGCCCGTTCTCCTGTGAGGAGTATTTAAGGTCCCGCATATCCATCCATCCGTTTGTATTTGTTATTTATAAAAAGCCCCGCTCCTGCGGCTTTGATCGCCATGAGAGCGAGGCTTTTATTATTCACTTAAAAGTGATCATTTGTTATAATTGACGATCTGTCCGAAGTCAGCCTTCAGGGAAGCGCCGCCGATCAGGCCGCCGTCGATGTCCGGCTTAGCCAGCAGTTCCTTGCAGTTGCCCGCGTTCATGGAGCCGCCGTACTGGATGCGGATCTTCTCAGCTGTGTCGGTGTCATAGATCTCAGCGATGAGCTCACGGATCGCTCCGCAGACTTCCTGAGCCTGGTCAGAGGTAGCGGTCTTGCCGGTGCCGATAGCCCAGATGGGCTCGTAAGCGATGACCATGGAAGCTGCCTGCTCTGCGCTAACGCCAAGCAGATCGGATTTGATCTGGAGGCGGATCCAGTCAAGGGTAACACCCGCTTCGCGCTGCTCAAGCGTCTCGCCGCAGCACAGGATGGGGGTCAGGCCGTATTCGAAGGCTTTGAGGACCTTCTTGTTCAGGAACTCATCAGTCTCCTTGAAATATTCACGTCTCTCGGAGTGGCCGAGGATAACGTACTCAACACCAGCGTCCTTGAGCATGCCGGGAGCGATCTCGCCTGTGTAGGCGCCTTTGTCTTCGGTATACATGTTCTCGGCGCCGACCTTCACGTTGGTGCCTTTGACAGCCTCAACGACCGGAACGATATCGATCGCCGGTACGCAGTAGACGACATCCACATCGGGATTGTCCACGAGGGGCTTTAATGTCGCCACCAGCTCAAGAGCCTGTGACGGGGTCATGTTCATTTTCCAGTTGCCTGCGATGATCTTTCTTCTTGCCATTGTCTTATCTCCTGTATAAATGGTTCAGGTACGCCTCCGGCGTACCTGACACCGGAGGCGTAACCTCACTGAGGTATATTATTTGTCGTCTGCTGCTGCTACGCCCGGAAGCT
>DGTA01000029.1:17375-17646 GCA_002394165.1 Lachnospiraceae bacterium UBA4348
GGAATTCAAGGGAAGCGCCGCCGCCTGTGGAGATGTGGCTCATCTTGTCGCCATAGCCCAGCTGGTTGACAGCTGCTGCAGAGTCGCCGCCGCCGATGATCGTGGTAGCCTCTGTCTCAGCCAGTGCTGCCGCAACGGCCTTGGTGCCCTTGGCAAGGATCGGGTTCTCGAAAACGCCCATCGGGCCGTTCCATACGACTGTCTTGGCTTCCTTGGCAGCCTTGGAGTACAGTTCGATGGTCTTCGGGCCGATATCCATGCCCATCTTGTC
>DGTA01000029.1:17699-17917 GCA_002394165.1 Lachnospiraceae bacterium UBA4348
TGCCCATCTTGTCAGCCGGGATCTTATCGGAGTCAACGATCTCGGTAGCGATCTCAGCATCGATCGGATCCGGGAACTCGCTGGTGACTACGGTATCGATTGGAAGAAGGAGCTGTTTTCCAAGCTTCTCAGCCTTCTCCATCATCTCCTTGCAGTAGTCGATCTTGGTCTCGTCAAGCAGGGACTTGCCTACCTCATAGCCTTTGGCCTTCAGGAAG
>DGTA01000157.1 GCA_002394165.1 Lachnospiraceae bacterium UBA4348
TTCTGGATGATCGAGCCGGAGATCTCCTTCGCGGACCTGAATGATGACATGCGCCTCGCGGAGGACATGCTCAAATATATCTTTACCTATGTCCTGGAGAACGCTCCCGAGGAGATGCGGTTCTTCAATTCCTTTGTGGACAAGGGCCTGATCGAGCGCCTTGAGCATGTGATCGCCTCCGATTTCGGACACATCACCTACACGGACGCGGTGGCCGAGCTGGAGAAGCACAACGACAAGTTTGAATATAAGGTCAGCTGGGGATGCGACCTGCAGACGGAGCATGAGCGCTATCTCACCGAGCAGATCTTTAAGCGCCCGGTCTTCGTGACGGATTATCCGAAGGAGATCAAAGCCTTCTACATGAAACTCAATGAGGACGGGAAGACTGTGGCGGCCATGGACTGCCTGGTGCCCGGGATCGGCGAGATCATCGGCGGCAGCCAGAGGGAAGAGGACTATGACAAGCTTCTTACAAGGATCCGCGAGCTGGGCCTGAGTGAGGAGGAATACTCGAAATACCTTGACCTGAGGCGCTTCGGCACCTCCAGGCATGCGGGCTTCGGCCTGGGCTTCGAGAGACTGGTCATGTACCTGACCGGTGTCGGCAACATCCGCGACGTGCTTCCGTATCCGAGGACCGTCGGCAACTGTGAATAAAGCTCCGCGCAGCGCGCGGGCGCCATTGAAGGGGTAAAAATGTCCAGATATCCGGATAAAAAGAAAAAGGGGAGCGCCATCGGCACTTTCTTTACCACGCTGCTGCTGATCGCCTCTGTCGGAGTGTTCGCCTTCGCCGCGTTCAAGCTGATCGGCTACTATCAGGATTACAAGGTGGGAAGCGACGAGTATAAGGAGCTGCGCAGCAGCTACGGCAATGACAGCGACGACACGGTCGTGCTGGGCGGCGGGGAAGGCAATGCCAACGCGCCGGACGGCGAGATCTACGAGCCGCAGGGCAACGGCCGCAGCGGTGTTCTGCTCAGTGATTTCGAGGCGCTGGAGGATCCGTCCAAAAAGGATGCTGAGATCGAGAAGGCAGCGGCCGAGGAGATCGAGGACGACGGTGAGATGAAGGTCCTGCCGGTGCTCAAAAATCCGATCGATTTTGCTGAGCTGCAGGCGGTCAACGAGGATGTGATCGGCTGGATCCGCATGAGCGGCGTCAAGATCGACGGGGAGATGCTCTCCTACCCGATCGCGCAGGGCAGGGACAATAATTTCTACCTGCACCGGACGTTCAAAAAGGTGGACAACTTTGCGGGCTGCATCTTCTTAAACAGCGGCAACTCAAAGTTCTTTTCCGACCAGAATTCCATCGTGTACGGCCATAACATGAAGAACGGCTCCATGTTCGGCCTGCTCAAGAACATGAAGGACCAGGAAAATTACGACAGACATCCGTATTTCTGGATCTTCACCCCCAAGCTGATCTATCAGTACCGGATCTTCTCGTGCGCCATCGTCGCGTCCGTGGGTGATCCTTACAAGACCCGATTCACCACGAGCGATTTCCAGGCGTTCCTGGATAAATGCTCCGCAGCCTCCGAGGTGGACAACCACGGCATCAAGCTGGATGCCTCGAAGGACCGTATCGTAACCCTGTCTACCTGCACCGGTGATTCCAGCACCCGGTTAATCTGCCAGGGTGTGCTCGAGCAGGCGTATGTTTCCAAGTGAGAGGATTGAAAGATGGTCAGACAAAGTGAAGCGCGAAACATTACGATGATGATGGACCTGTATGAAATGACCATGGCCAACGGTTATTTTCTGCAGGAGAACAAGGACACGATGGTGGCCTTCGATGTGTTTTACCGGAGAAACCCGGACGGCGGCGGCTTTTCTGTATTCGCCGGGCTGGAGCAGATCCTCGAATTTCTTGAGGAGATGCATTTTTCCGAGGAGGATGTGGCGTATTTTGCCGGCCTGAACCTCTTTGACGATGCTTTCCTCGATTATCTGAGAACGTTCCGCTTCCACGGCAACGTGATGGCGTTCCCGGAGGGGACGATCATGTACCCGAACGAGCCGGTCATCACGGTGGTGGCGCCCCTGGTGGAGGCCCAGATCGTTGAGACCGAGCTGCTGGCCCAGGTAAACCACCAGAGCCTGATCGCGACCAAAGCCCGCAGGATCGTACGGGCCGCGAAGGGAAGGGCGGTATCGGATTTCGGCGCCCGCCGGGCCCACAACAACGATGCGGCCATCTACGGCGCGAGAGCGGCGGTAATCGGCGGTGTGAGCGGCACAGCGACCGTGTCCGCCGGCCAGTATTTTGATATCCCGGTCAGCGGCACCATGGCTCACAGCTGGGTCATGTACTATAAGGATGAACTGACGGCGTTCCGCAAGTTCGCCGAGGTCTATCCGGACAACTGCATCCTGCTCGTGGACACCTATGATGTGCTTGACCTGGGCGTACCCAATGCGATCAAGGTCTTTCAGGAGATGAGAGACAAAGGTATCCGGTCAAAGAATTACGGCATCCGCATTGACTCGGGCGACCTTGCCTACCTGACCAAGCACAGCCGCAAGATGCTCGATGACGCGGGCTTTACCGATGCCAGGATCGTGATCTCCAACAGCCTGGATGAGTTCACCATCCGGTCGATCTTAAACCAGGGCGGCCAGGTGGACGCTTTCGGCGTGGGCGAGCGGCTGATCACATCCCGCTCGGAGCCGGTGTTCGGCGCTGTCTACAAACTTTGCGCGGTGCAGGAGAACGGCGAGATGAAGCCCAGGATCAAGATCTCCGAGACCATGGAGAAGATCACCAATCCGGGCCTTAAGGATGTCTACCGTGTCTACAACGAGAACGGCTATGCGATCGCTGACCTGATCACGATCGCCGGCGAGAAGATCGACTTCTCGAAGCCTTACCGCTTTGTGGATCCCGAGAATCCATGGAAAAAGAGAAGCTTTGAAAACTGCACGATCAGGCGGCTCCAGGAGCCGGTGCTCATTGAAGGCAAACGGGTGAAGCCGCACACGCCGACCATGGAGATCGCGGCGTATGTAAAGAAACAGCTGACCGAGGAGATCTGGATGGAGGAACAGCGTTTCGAGAACCCCCACAAGCATTATCTGGATTTCTCACCGGCCTACTATGAGATGAAGATGAGCATGCTCGACGAGGTAAAGATACCGTAAAGGAGGGAATGGAATGTCCGATCAGATCGCTGCTCTTACAAAGATACTTCAGGAAAGTAACAGGATCGTGTTTTTTGGCGGAGCCGGGGTCTCGACGGAGAGCGGCATTCCGGATTTCCGCAGCGTAGACGGCATTTATCATATGAAATATGACTATCCGCCCGAGACGATCCTTAGCCATACGTTCTTTATGGCGAGGACGGAGGAGTTCTACCGTTTCTACCGCGACAAGATGCTGGCCCTCGACAAGAAGCCCAATGCGGCCCATCTGGCGCTTGCCAAGCTTGAGCAGATGGGAAAGCTGACCGCGGTGGTCACCCAGAACATCGACGGGCTGCATCAGGCGGCCGGCAGCAAGAAGGTGCTGGAGCTTCACGGGAGTGTGCTGCGCAACTACTGCATGAAGTGCGGGAAGAGCTACAGCGCGCAGTTCATCAAGGACTCGCAGGGTATTCCGCGCTGTGACTGCGGCGGCATCATCAAGCCCGACGTAGTGCTCTACGAGGAGGGACTCGACCAGCAGATCCTGACCGAATCGGTCAGCGCCATCGCGTCCGCGGACACGCTGATCATCGGCGGCACTTCGCTGGCAGTCTATCCGGCAGCCGGCCTGATTGACTATTTCAGGGGGAAGAACTTGGTCGTGATCAACAAGTCCCCGACGCCGAGAGACAAAAATGCCGCGCTCCTGATCGCCGACAGCATCGGCAAGGTGCTGGGCGAAGCGGTGGAAGCGATGTGAGGCGGGAAAGATTTCCAAAAAATCAGGCTTGATAATTTAAGATCGCTGTGCTAAAATTTTAGCTTGTGATATATCCGGCTGTTCTATGCGGTCGGAACAAGATCCTTGCTTTCCTTCAGGGGAAAGCCATAAGACCATAAGGAGGTGCAAACAGCATGAATAAGTATGAATTAGCGGTTGTTGTCAACGCTAAACTCGAGGACGAGGAAAGGGCTGCTGTACTTGAGAGAGTAAAAGAGTACATCACCCGTTTCGGCGGCACGGTCATCGACGTGGACGACTGGGGCAAAAGGAAACTTGCCTATGAGATCCAGAAGATGAACGAAGGTCATTATTATTTCGTCCATTTCGAGGCTGATGGAACCACTCCGGGCCAGCTCGAGCAGAGCATGCGCATCATGGACGGCGTCATCAGATATTTATGCGTTAGACAGGATGCATAAATAGAGGAGAATCGAATTATGAATAAAGTCATCTTAATGGGACGTCTGACCCGTAACCCCGATGTTCGTTATTCAGCCGGCGATAACGCCCAGGCTGTTGCCAGATATACCCTTGCCGTGGACCGCAGGTTCAAGAGGGACGGAGACCAGACGGCTGATTTCATCAGCTGCGTGGCTTTCGGCAGGAGCGCGACTTTCGCGGAGAACTACCTTCGTCAGGGCACCAAGATCGTTGTCACAGGAAGGATCCAGACGGGCAGCTATACAAACAGAGATGGCCAGAAAGTTTACACGACTGACGTGATAGTCGAAGATCAGGAATTTGCGGAGAGCAAGGCAGCATCCGCTGCTTCGGGCGTTGAGACCGGATCGTACCAGTCTTCCGCCAACAGCGCTCCTTACCAGGCACCGGCACAGCCGGCTCCTGCTCCTGAAGCGGCTACCGATGGCTTCATGAACATCCCGGACGGGATCGTCGAGGAGCTTCCGTTTAATTAACCTGCAAGGAGGAAATAATAATGGCATTCAGCAAAGATAGAAGCGATTCTCCGATGAAGAGAAGAGGCGGACGCAGAAGAAAGAAAGTCTGCGTATTCTGCGGCAAAGAGAATAACGAGATCGATTACAAGGATACCGCCAAGCTCAGAAGGTATATCTCCGAGAGAGGCAAGATCCTTCCCAGAAGGATCACCGGCAACTGCGCGAAGCATCAGCGTGCGCTGACAGTCGCGATCAAGAGAGCCCGCCACATCTCCCTGATGCCCTACGTTCAGGATTGATAAGGGATATCCCGGATACGAGAAAAATGAGAAAGCACAGCCTTTTGGGGCTGTGCTTTTTTTGATGCTGTGAAGTTGAGCCGCCCTCATTACCGGAAGGCATATGTCTTTATCCCTTCCTTGGTCGTGACCAGAAGAACGTCCGAGTTCCATTCAATGACCGGATCGTTGTCCATCAGGGAAAGATTGATCTCATCGGCATCGATCCCTCCCACTTCTTTATAAGTCATGTTTTCCAGATCGATCAGCAGGAGTTTTTTTGTATCGGCCATCCGGTCTCCGGCGAGGGCCAGGGCGTAATATCCGTCCGGAGAGAGCCGCATAAGATAGATGGCATAGTAGGCGGTTTGCAGGTCCTTTTTGGGGATCGCTTGGATCTCGGTATACGAAAACTCCGTGACCGTACTGCCTTCAACCGGGAGCGCGCAGAGACGGTCGTATCCTTCAAAATCCTGATCCGGGCGGTAACACTGGAAAAAGATATTGCCGAAGCCGCTTTCCAAAGACGGCGATTCCATTTTGCTGACAGCAAATCCGGAGTCAGACGAATAAGCCAGATCCCGGGGCAGGAGCGTTGAGGAGGCGAGAGACTGGCCGAAACTGAAAACATCGGCTTCAAAGCCGTCCTGTGAAGGCGTAAAGCGGCAGATGCCATATTCCTGTGAACCCGCAATGGGAGTATAGAGGCCGATCACTTCTTCTCCGGAGGTTTCATAAATGCGCGGATAATAGACTTCTGTTTCCCCGGTCCAGCAGAGCGTGAGTTCATCACTGTCAATGCAGTACCGATACAGCGAATACAAAGATGCCTGCGCTTTGCCGTACTGAATAAAGTACAGATACTGATCATCCAGTGAAAAACAGGCAGTGACGGCAGTGGCAGCTTCTTCGTTTTTCATGGGATTATCGGGCCAGGTGCCCGGCAGGAAGGCGTCACCTGTTGCTGTATCAATGATCAGGGGATCGTGGAAATACATCAAGATCAGTCCCATCCGAAAACTGGTAATGACAGCATATTGTCCATTGTGCGACCAGGTAACGCCTTCCTTGCCGACCCAATGCGACAGCAGACCGGAGATGAACATGTTGCTGCGTTTGCCGTAAGTATCTTTCGCACCGCGATCTGCACAGGGGAGTACCGGGCTGACCTCATCTTCATAGACGGCATAAGCCTGTTTTTTCTCCTCGTTCCAGAGCAGTGCGGACCGGCCGGTGGGAGAGATGCTCCTGATGACAGCGTTGTATGGGGAAGGATCTGCATTCAGGCTGTCGGCAGATGTTTCTGACAATAAGACAGAACCACTTAAAAAGGCTTTATCAAGGCCTTCGCTGCGGTCTGCTCCTGACTGAACCAATTCTTGAGCGGCAAATATTTTTTCGATAGCCTCATTGCCGGGGTATCCCGATGCCTCAGTTTCCGGAGCCGGGGATTTGCCCGCGGTCGCTCCCGGAACCGCCATGCAGCTTGAGATCAGGACTGCAGCTGTGAGCGCAGCCAAGTTTCTCCATTTCGCCATGATAAGCCTCCTTTTATTCCTATTGCCGGATGAAAGAAAAAAGGCCGCCGAAAGGGCAGCCTTTTTAAACTCTCTTAAGATCTTATTACTGAGCGGAGATAGCGCCTACCGGGCAGGCAGCTTCACAGGTTCCGCAGTCAAGACATGCATCCGGGTTGATCTCGTACTTGTCAGCGCCTTCGCTGATAGCTTCAGCGGGACATTCAGCTGCGCAGGTACCACAGGAAATGCACTCATCACCAATTACATATGCCATTGTAAAATCCTCCTTAAGTCTGGTTATTAAGTTCACCCTACCCGGGTGTTTTAAATATTGTAATACAGAGGAAAAGAGTTAGACAATATAAACTTATTTCAAAAGCATACGGAACCTTTTAATCTCAATTCGCTCTGTTTTATTCGGCTGTTGTCTCTTCTGAGGCAGCTTCTTCCGTCTCCTCGGCTTCATCCTGATGTACGCTGACAGCAGTCACGGTAACAACGACTGCAGAATCGGCTGTATGAAGATGGATCTTCGGGTTCTTTGCGATCTCCAGATCGGCAACGGTGATAGTGTCGCCCACATTCAATTCTGCGGCATCGATCACGACTTTCTCTACCAGATCATTGGGAAGTGCACTGTAGGAGATCTCCGTCAGCTCCTGCTGCAGTACGCCCGCACGTAATTTATCATGGTTATGAACCTGGACCTCCGCGGTGGAGCGGACCATTTCATTTTCAACCAGGGCCTGGAAATCGATCTCGTCGAACTGGCCTTTTATGGGATTGAACTGGACTTCCTTGATCAGGACCGTGCAGGCCTTTCCGTCCAGGTCAAGCGTCAGCTTCGAGCCCTTGCCCTGCGTCTTCATCACCTTTTCAACCTCGGAACGGCTCATTTTTACAGGGATGGAGCCCTCGATGTGATGACCGAAAATGTTGCCTGTGACAAATCCTTCTCTGCGGAGTCTTTTTGCTTTCTCTGCTAAATCTCTGCGCTCTGTTTTTAAAGTATTCATTTGACTTTTCCTCCAAAACATGTACGCTTAGCAGCCTTCAAAATTCTGTGC
>DGTA01000158.1 GCA_002394165.1 Lachnospiraceae bacterium UBA4348
TGAGGGGAGGGCTGGGGTGGGGTTTTCCACTACTCTGTATTTCAGGTAGTAGAACTTGTTATGCTCGTCATGATAGATGACCTCCTCGTCCGAGAGGGCTGTCTGGCGCTCCGGATCCCAGTTGACCATGCGCAGACCGCGGTAAATAAGTCCTTTTTTATAGAGATCGCAGAAAACATGAATGACTGCTTTGGAACGGGTCTCATCCATGGTGAAAGAAGTACGATCCCAGTCGCACGAACAACCCAGTTTGCGGAGCTGTTTGAGAATGATACCTCCGTGTTCGTCGGTCCAGTCCCAAGCGTGCTTGAGGAACTGTTCACGCGTAAGGTCCGATTTGTTGATACCTTGTTCCTTGAGGCGCTTGATGACCTTTGCCTCGGTAGCAATAGAGGCATGGTCGGTACCCGGCACCCAGCAAGCGTTCTTGCCTTCCAGCCGTGCACGGCGGACGAGGATATCCTGAATAGTCTCGTTGAGCACATGCCCCATATGGAGTACTCCTGTCACATTAGGTGGCGGAATAACAATCGTGTAAGGTTCGCGTCCGTCCGGCTCGCTATGAAAGAGTTTATTGTCCAGCCAGTATTGATACCAGCGGGCTTCGATTTCAGTAGGATTGTACTTAGAGTCCATAAAATTATTTACGATTTTACAATTTACGATTGCATAAAAAACGTGCAAAGGTACTGCTTTTTTTCGACATGTGCAAATTATTTATCCAAAAAAGCTTTATTGAAAAAATCTGCTATCTTGTCATATGGTATAACTCCCGCGACATCGTCGTATAAATCAACATGGCTGGCCCCCGGGATAACAAGCAATTCCTTGTTGCCGATTTTTATGCTCTTGTTTTCCGTTCCGCAAGGCGTAACTTGCTCCGGTTTCAAACTTGTGCCCGTCATTTTCTCAAAGGCATACTCGCTGAAATAGCGGCTGTGTGCTTTTTCTCCATGAATGAGCAAGACGGGTGTCTCAATCTCGTTTGCATATGACAGCAAAGGCATGTTCATAAACGACTGGCACCCGATAACATTCCATCCGTCGGTCGAGTTTCCGCTACGCTCATGATACCCGCGCGGGCATTTATAATAGGCATGGTAGTCCTTCACAAACCAAGGAGCATCCTCCGGCAGCGGGTCAATGACTCCTCCTGCGCGTTTGTAAGTTCCGTTTTTATAGTCTTCAGTCCGTTGCGCAGCCATAGCACGGCGTTGCTCCATACGCGCCTCTTTGCTATCCGTGGAGCCGAAATACCCTTCGCGGCTGACTTTCGACATGTCGTACATCGTTACAGCCACCGTTCCTTTGATACGCGGGTCAAGAGCAGCAGCGTTAATCGCCATACCTCCCCATCCGCAGATACCAATAATACCGATTTGTTTCTCATCCGCTTCGGGCAGGGTAGAAAGAAAATCGACTGCCGCCAGAAAGTCCTCCGTGTTGAGATCCGGCGAAGCCATTCTGCGCGGTTCACCGCTTGACTCGCCCGTGTAAGAAGGGTCAAAAGCGATAGCGATGAAACCCAGCTCCGCCATGTGCTGGGCATAGAGACCGGACGACTGCTCTTTGACCGCCCCGAAAGGACCGGAGACCGCGAGCGCAGGAAGTTTGCCTTGTGCGTTTTTGGGCGCGTAGTAGTCGGCAACCAAGGTTATACCAAAACGGTTATGGAAGGTGACTTTCTTATGCTCTACCTTCTCGGATTTCGGGAACACTTTGTCCCATGATTCGTTTATCATATGTTCATTTATCATTTGATCGTTTGTTTTTGCGCAGCCAACAAACATCGCCGTTGCTGCAAAGAGGTATAATAGCTTTTTCATATCTTCTTGAAACCCTGTTATTTATAGGTTACGGTCTCGCTGAGAGGCTTCCGGTTGAAATGGTTAGCATGAGGTTGCACCCCTTCTGCAGCATAGCCGCAGGGCAGGAGGAACGAGGGTTTATGATTAGCCGGCAGATCAAATGCAGCAGCTACTTCCGCCGGATCGAACCACTTCACCCAGCATGTACCCAGACCTAATTCCGTAGCTTCCATCATCATATGTGTTCCTACGATCGAGCAATCCATATTGCCTGAATTCTCGCCGTCTTTGGTCCAAACGAGTTCCGTATCATAGCAAACCAGGAAAACCACCGGAGCATGGTACGCGCAGCGGGTCAGTTCGTTGATCTTAGCGATTGCTTCAGGACTTTGCAGCACATAGATATGTTGGGGCTGTACGTTCTTTGCCGTGGGAGCCAGCCGTCCTGCCTCCAGAATAGAATCAATCTTGGCTTGCTCGACAGGCGTTTGGGCGTACTCACGTACCGCAAAACGCGCACGCGCCAAGTCCATAAAGCCATTGGCCTTTTGTTCACTTGCTATTTTCTCGTTTTGGGAGGTGCAGGCAGCAAGTATCGCTGCTGCCATCAAACAGAATAATTTAATTGCTTTCATATGATTTGATATTTATTCGTTTTATCGGATAAAATGCATGGGCTGCCATTGTTCGCGTTCCGGCACGTCCGGTGCGTTCTCACCCCGGAGACCGCGCAGCATCCATGCTAGATTATGCGCGAGAGTCCGCATGGTCTGCATTCCTTCCGTGTCTTGTTCCGCCTGCCCCGGTTCACGTCCGTATGCAATATTCCAATATTGCGAAGTAGCGAGTGGCATATTCATCATTTGCAATGGCATCTGCAAAGCCTCGAACGCTGCAGTAGCGCCTCCGCGACGGCATATTGTCACTACTGCAGCCGGTTTGTTTTGCAGGTTCGCTCCATTGGAGAAAAATGCGCGCTGCATAATAGCGAGAAGAGCGCCGTTTGGCTGGCCGTAATAGACAGGAGAACCGAACACAAATCCGTCCGATTCGGCGAATTTGGCCGAGATGGAATTGCATATGTCATCATCAAAGACGCATTTGCCATTGTTATCGGCTTTACATCTTCCACAGGCGATGCAGCCCCGGACGGGTTTGTTCCCGATCCATACAATCTCGGATTCGATACCTTCTTCTTTCAATGTATCTGCTACTTGGGAGAGAGCAGTAAAGGTGTTGCCGCTTTTGCGCGGACTACCATTGACCAAGAGAACTTTCATTGCACTTACTAAGTTTGTTTGTATATATACAAAATACGCTGCAAAGGTACTATAATTTTTTGAAATGTGCAAGAAAACGCTGAAAAACCAGCAGAAAAAAGATTTTTCTTCCTGCACGCTTGCATATGTCGATTTTTTGTAGTACCTTTGCAACGCGAAATTATGCGCTAAATAAATTTAAGTATAAATTTAACCCGATCAATAGTATGAAAGAATGTAAACTGACAGTAAAAATGCGCGTGTATCAATGGGAAGAGTTGAGCGAAGAACAGCAAAAAGTGGTCCGCATAGCGAAGGAGCAAGTGGAACGCAGTTATTGCCCGTACAGCCATTTCCATGTAGGAGCAGCAGCGCTTTTGTCAAACGGCGAGATTATTCGCGGTTGTAACCAGGAAAATGCAGCTTATCCGAGCGGTTTGTGTGCAGAGCGCAGCGCGTTGTTCGCAGCCGGCGCGCAATATCCGGAAGCAGCAGTAGAGAAACTGGCGATAGCATGTTTTACCGGCGGACATTTCACGGAGGAACCCGGTGCTCCCTGCGGCGGATGCAGGCAAGTGATGCTGGAAAGCGAACACCGCTACGGAGGAAAAATGGAGATATTGTTGTATGGCGAGAAAGAGACCTACGTCTTTGAGTCCGCTGCAGACTTGTTGCCGTTGATATTCGTGAAAGAGAACCTGTTGGGTTAGAGTCCGATTGCTTTGCGGTAAGCCGCGCATGCTGCACCAGACAGAAATGATAGAGAGATGAAAGTAATAAAAAAAATAGACATATACCTGTTCAAGAACTTCTTGGGCTTGTTTCTGGCTACTTTTTTTATAGCAGTCTTTATCCTGTTGATGCAGTTCATGTGGATGCATGTGAACGATCTGGTGGGGAAAGGTATCGGAATAGGGGTGCTGTTTGAGTTTTTTATCTATGCAGCCGCTACGGTGGTACCGTTAGCGTTGCCTCTGGCAATCCTTCTCAGTTCCCTTATTTCATTCGGAAATCTGGCTGAAAAAGTAGAACTGACGGCAATGAAAGCAGCCGGAATCTCGTTATTCCGGATCTTGCGTCCGTTAGCTATCTTTGTGGCGTTTCTGAGCATCGGTGCATTCTACTTCAGTAATAACGTGCTGCCGAAATCACAAACAAAATTATGGGCGCTCATATTCTCGCTCCGCCAGAAGAGTCCAGAACTGGACATTCCCGTAGGAGAATTTTACGACGAGATCAGCGGCTATCATATTTATGTCCGCGAAAAGACTCCCCGCGGCGAACTGCTGAACCTGATGATCTATGACTATTCTGCGGGTTTCGAGAATGCGAAAGTCATGGTCGCAGATACAGGTAAATTAGCCGCCAGTACCGATAAACAGTACCTGACGCTGGACCTGTATAACGGGGAGAGTTTCGAGAATCTGGAGAAAAAACAGCAACGTGCTACCGGCACCACAAAGAGTATTCCGTATCGCCGGGAGACCTTTTCCCACAAACGGTTAGTGATTGATTTCGCTACAGAGTTTAACCGGTACGACGAGTCGATTCTGGACGACCAGCATGTCAGCAAAGATGTCACCAAGCTGGTTCATTCGATCGATTCGATGCAAGGAGTGTCCCAAACCCGTTGTGCGGAGCAGAGCGAACAGTTGATCCGTGAACGCTATTTCGGCCGTGAGAACAGAAACGGAACCGTGCAAATACCGGCAGTAATTACCAAGGAAGAGCGGGCTTCGCACAATCTGGACAGCCTGTGGTCGAGGCTTAGCATAAATCAGCATTTGCAAGTGCTGACTACCGCGCAGGACCGCGCCCGGACATATCGCGACCAGATAGAATACAATGCAATCCTCCTGGATGATGCGGACCGGTATATACGCAAGCACGAGATAGAGCTGTACCGCCGTTTTACGCTGGCTTTTGCTTGTCTGGTGTTCTTCTTTATCGGCGCGCCATTAGGTACGATAATACGCAAAGGCGGCTTGGGTGCTCCGGTTGTAATATCCGTTATTTTGTTTATTGTCTATTATATTATAGACAACACGGGATACAAGATGGCACGCGAGGCGATATGGCCTTGCTGGGCAGGCATGTGGCTCAGTTCGTTCATTCTGTTACCCACCGGTATATTCCTGACATACAAAGCAGCGACGGATTCTCCTCTCTTCAATCCGGAGGCATGGACCACGACGTTTAAACGGTTCTTTATACGAATAAGAAGAAAAGACTAAAGTCGCAAGTAGAAAGACAACAGTTTTAAATTATGATCAATACAATAGAAGAAGCATTAAATGACTTTCGCGAGGGAAAGTTTGTCATTGTAGTGGACGATGAAGACCGCGAGAATGAAGGTGATTTCATTATAGCGGCGGAGAAAATAACGCCCGAAAAGGTGAATTTCATGCTCCAGCACGGCCGCGGCGTGCTATGCTGCCCGATTACGGAGCAGCGTTGTGCAGAACTGGACCTGATGCACCAGGTGGCGAACAACACGTCCATGTTAGGTACGCCGTTCACAGTGACCGTAGATAAACTGGAAGGTTGTACAACGGGTGTCTCCGCGGCAGACCGGGCCGCTACTATCCGTGCACTGGCAGATCCTAAATCCCGTCCGGAGACTTTCGGCCGTCCGGGACATATTAACCCGCTGTACGCCAAAGCAGGCGGTGTCTTGCAACGTGCAGGACATACGGAGGCGGGTGTCGATCTGGCGCGACTGTCAGGATTGTATCCGGCAGCTGCACTGATAGAAATCATGAATGAGGATGGTACCATGGCGCGCATGCCGCAGTTGCAGGAAGTGGCGAAACAATACGGATTGAAGATTATTACGATAAAGGACCTGATTGCCTACCGGTTAGAACATTCAGTTGTCAGCCACCAGCCGTCAGAAGGAAAACAACATCCGTCTGATAGAAGCTGTCAACTTACGGAGGGTCTCATCGAACGCGGCGAGACAGTGTTCTTGCCGACCCAGCATGGCGAGTTTATGCTGACACCCTTCCGCGATATGACGACGGGTCTGGAGCACGTAGTGCTTACGAAGGGCGAGTGGCAACCTGATGAACCGGTGTTATGCCGGGTGCATTCAAGTTGTATGACCGGGGATGTGTTCGGATCCAAAAGATGCGAATGCGGCGAACAACTGGTGAAGGCCATGCAGATGATAGAAGCAGAAGGACGAGGAATTATTGTTTATATGAACCAAGAGGGACGAGGAATCGGTCTGATGAACAAAATCCGCGCATATAAGTTACAAGAAGAAGGCGAGGATACAGTGGAGGCAAATATACATCTCGGTTTCCGTCCGGACGAACGTGATTATGGCGTAGGAGCGCAGATATTGCGGGAGATGGGAGCACGAAAACTCAGGCTGATGACTAACAACCCCGTAAAACGTGTGGGGCTGGAGAGCTATGGGATTGAAATCGTTGAGAATGTACCTATAGAAATCCAACCCAACAAATGGAACGAACGCTATATGCGCACCAAAAAAGATAAAATGCACCATGATCTAAAGCTTGTATAACAAGTTTGGCATAGAATTTGAATATATAACGTAAACGAAGCCAATAGTGGCTGTCGTGAACTATTAAAATATTACGATTATGAAAAAGTTAACTACACTTCTGATGACATTGGCGCTAATGAGCACCATGTTATGGGCAGACGAAACGATCACGGTTTCTGCCAACAGTTCTGACATCTCGGAAGGACTCGATCTGAAGGTCGTAGCTAAGCTGTTTGCGGAGGCTAAGAACCTGGAAGAGTTCGAGACGATGCTCAATAACCCTGACAGCGCATTCTGTAATCTGGATTTGAACGGAGACGGACAGGTCGATTATTTGCGCGTAGTTGAGACGGGCGAAGGTAACAAACGTCTGATCGTTCTTCAGGCTATCCTGGCTAAGGATATATTTCAGGATGTAGCCTCCATATACGTAGAGAAAGACGAGAAGGACGAAGTGACCGTTCAGGTAATTGGTGACGAGTATGTGTACGGTACCAACTATATCATCGAGCCAGTGTATGTCTATAGACCTGTTATCTACGACTGGTTTTGGAGCGATGCCTGGTTTGCATGGCATAGTCCTTGGTATTGGGGTTACTACCCGGGTTGGTGGTATGTACACAACTGTTGGGCACATGACTGGTACTGGCGTCGCTGCTATGCATGGCATCATTGCCACCACTGGTGCTCGTTCCGTCCGGGACGTACTATATGCCATGGGTACCATGAGTTATATCCTGGTGTAAGCCATAGAGACTATGCCGTAGCTCATCCGGATCGTTCGTTCTCAAGCCGCAATGTGGGGATGGTCAATGCCCGTGAGATCCGTAACACCACGAGTGTACGCGGTGCCGCAGTTGAGCACAACGCATCGAGCAGAGGTGCATCGGTAAACCGCAGTGCAGCGAGCAATGACCGGAGCCTTACCAGCGGACGTACTTTCGGTAGTTCGAATACAGCGGTATCCCGTTCAGCAGCCACCCGCACATCCGGTACTTCAGCCCGTTCGGCAACAAGTGCTCCTTCCCGCTCCGCAGGAACAGCGACTGCCACACGGTCCACGAGTGCTTCTGCATCAACCCGCTCGACCGCTACCACAGCCACAGCGACCCGTTCGACAAGCGGAACGAGCACTCGCAGCACTGTAACCCGTACGTCGTCCCGCTCTGCAGGTTCGGCTACAACGACCCGCTCAACGGGTACTACCCGCAGCACCGGCGCAACGACTTCATCCCGCTCCACGAGTACGTCTGCAACGCGTTCGACGAGCGGAACAAGCACCCGCAGTACGAGAACCATTTCTCCCGCTCGCAGCTCCGGCAGTTATAGCGGCAGCAGTACTTCCCGCTCCAGTGGCAGTTACGGAGGCAGTTCAAGATCCAGTGGCAGTTACGGAGGCAGCTCAAGGTCCAGCGGTAGTTACGGAGGCGGAAGATCTTCCCGCTCAAGCGGAGGCGGTTTCTCCGGAGGCAGCAGCAGAGGCGGTTCCGGTGGAGGTAGCCGAGGTGGAGGCGGAAGCGTCCGCAGATAAACAAAAAAGGTGGTCAGATGACCGCCTTTTTTTGTTTAGTATCCTTTGTTTAGTGGGAAGCAAGCATGTTCTTCGGATCGAGCAGTTCGTCCAGTTGCTCCTTAGTCAGAAGGCCGTGTTCCAATACCAGATTGTAAACACTCTTACCGCTTTCCAGAGCCTCTTTGGCTATCTTCGTAGAAGCTTTGTATCCTATAACCGGATTGAGGGCAGTGACAATACCGATCGAATGTTTCACGGTCTCTGAATTGTGTTCCCGGTTGATGGTAATGCCGTCAATACATTTCTCGCGCAAGATTTTCATCACGTTTCTCAACCAAGTAATGGACTCGAAGATACATTCGGTAATGATAGGTTCCATGACGTTGAGCTGCAGCTGGCCTGCTTCTGCGGCGAAAGTGACAGCCATGTCATTTCCGATCACCTTAAAGCATACTTGGTTTGTTACTTCAGGAATGACCGGGTTCACTTTTCCCGGCATGATTGAACTACCGGGTGCCATCGGCGGCAGGTTTATCTCGTGCAGGCCGCACCGCGGTCCGGAAGCCATGAGACGGAGGTCATTGCATGTCTTACTCAGTTTGACAGCCAGTCGTTTCAACGCAGCCGAATAACTGACATATGCGCCGGTGTCAGGAGTTGCTTCCACAAGGTCGCTTGCCAGCTGGAATGGCTCGCCTGTCAGTTCACACATTTTTTTGATACATAGTTCGGCGTATCCAGCCACTGCATTCAGTCCTGTACCGATGGCGGTACCGCCCATGTTGATCTCGTACAGCAGTTTCACATTTCTCTCCAGATTAGCCACTTCTTCCTCCAGGTTGTTGGCAAAAGCATGGAACTCCTGTCCGCTGGTCATCGGCACGGCATCCTGTAACTGGGTGCGCCCCATTTTGATAGAGTCGTTGTACTCGTCACCTTTCTTGCGCAACGAGGCGATGAGGTTCTTCAGCTCGTCCTCTAATCCTCTGTTCATGCGGATAAACGCGTAGCGGAAAGCAGAAGGGTAGGCGTCATTTGTGGACTGCGCGCAGTTGACATGGTCATTCGGTGAGCAGAACTGGTATTCGCCCCGTTTATGTCCCATGATTTCCAAAGCACGGTTAGCGATCACCTCGTTGGCATTCATATTTGACTGCGTGCCCGACCCCGTCTGCCAGACCACCAGCGGAAATTCCTCCGCCAGCCGGCCGCCGATCACTTCATCGCAGGCCGCGCAGACCGCGTCCAGCTTTTCGTCGGTCATCCTCTCCGGCACCAGCGTGTGATTGGCCAGCGCCGCGGCCTTTTTTAAGATGCCGAAGGCGCGGATGATCTCAGAAGGCATCGTCTCGATCCCTTCGCCGATCCTGAAATTTTCATGGCTCCGCTGCGTCTGGGCTCCCCAAAGCCTGTCCGAGGGGACCTTCACTTCTCCCATAGAATCATGTTCGATACGATATTCCATTTTCTGCTCCTGCCTCTCATTTTCCAAGCGCGATCAGGGCCGCCCCGATGGCGCCGCAGATCTGCGAATGTTCCGATACACTCAGCGACGCGCCCAGTTTTTCCTCGAGCGCCTTCACCACACCCTCATTTTTGGCCACACCGCCCGTCATCATATAATGACTGCTCTGGCCGTCCTTCTTTCCAAGGCGGGCCGCCAGGGAAGCGGTTCTCGATGCCACCGCCCTGTTCAGGCCGTGAATGATATCCGCGGGCGGCGTATTGTCCGCCACCAGCGACACCACCTCGCTCTGTGCGAACACGGTGCACATGCTGGAGATCTGCACCTCCTCCTTCCACTCAAGGCCTGCCCTGCTCATCTCCTCCAGCGGCATATCAAGCGCCGCGGCCATCATCTCAAGAAATCTTCCCGTGCCCGCCGCGCACTTGTCATTCATGGCAAAGCTGATGACCCTGCCCTCCTCATCGAGCCGGATCACCTTCGAATCCTGTCCGCCGATATCGATGACGATGTCGGTGAGAGGATCAAGGAAATGAGCTCCTTTCGCATGACAGGTGATCTCCGTCACGACCTCTCCGTCCAGTCCGATGTGTTCCCGCCCGTATCCGGTCGATACGATCCGGTCCAGATCCTCTTTTTTCAGGTGCGCCATCTCAAGCGCCCGGTCCAGGGCTTTCGCCGCCTCCGCCGCCGCTCCGCGCCCGGTGGGCACGATGCTCCAGCCCAGGATCTTCCCGTCTTTGTCCATGATCACCGCGTCCGTGCTGGTCGAACCGCTGTCCACCCCAGCCGCGATGTTCACAGGCCCGGTTTCCTTCGCCATACTGTCTCCTTCCCGGGGCAGGATCTCCCCCAGCGCATCGATCCGGGTGGCCAGCTGCCCGCTGCCCAGAGGCGTGCCGTCACTCTCCACGCTCAGCAGCGGCAGGCCGGCCGCCTCGGCCATTTTCTGCAGATCACGCTGCTCAAAACCATAGTAATCGCAGAACTTCACCGTGTGAAAAAGGACACCGCGGGAATTATCCGCGATCCTCTGCCGGTCTCTGTCCTGCATCCGCATGCAGCCTCTCTCCTGGCCAAGCAGCGCTCCCGCGTAGTCGAGCAGGAGCTCATCCTCATCGAACTCTTCCCCCGAATTTGCGATCGTTTCCCATTTCTCCGGCACCTTTACGAGCCGGATGCCCGTGCAGCTCTGGTCATCAATGGGCAGCCCGATCCGTTCCTTTACAAGCCCGGTCAGGTGAGCCCCGGCATGGGCGCCCCTGAGCGTCAGGTGGGGACCGCTCCGGATCCTTTCAAGCTCAGCCTTTCCAGCCCTGTACGATTCCACCCAGGCTTTCAGGAAGCCGCGGGCGTCAAAAGCCAGGTCACAGCAAAGGCCCCACTCCCGGATCAGTTCATTCAAAGCTCCGGCAAAAAGCGCCTTCTCCCGCTCACCGCAGCGGTGAGGAAGAGGCAGCAGATGGATAAACTCGATCTGCGCTTCCTGCTGCAGTACATCGCACACTCTGCGCATCACATCGCAGCAGTCCGTCAGGACAAGGCAGCGGATGTTTTTCTCCGTCACCTCCTCGATGACCCCCTTGCCGAAGCCGCACAGGTTCGGATGGGCACACGAATCCGCGCAGTCAAAGGAGGAGCGGGACGGATCGAGCCGGAGGCACCCGCAGCCGAAGCCGCCGGTGAAAAGCTCCACGGGAGTGTACCGGCAGACACACCAGATCGTTTCTTTCTCAATCACCGTTTTCTCTCCTCCAGCATCTCGATGAAAGCGTTCAGTCTCGTGGAGACCTGTCCGTCGGAAGCATTGTCCTCATCGCAGCCGTCACCGTTCAGGATGAGGGCAGGCAGGCCGCTCTCCTCGAGCTGATGCTTCATATCGGCGCTGATCCCGGCCGTCTGCTTGCATCCCCAGTGGCAGAAGATCACGGCGCCGTCCGCCTGCAGGACCTGTCCCATCCGCACGCACGCGTCGATCCTTCGCTGGCCGCTGCCGTTGAAGTGGTTCCCGACCAGGCGTCTGGCCATACTCTCAAAAGGCCGCTCCGGATCCATCGGGACCAGGCTGTCAAAATTCATGTCACACCAGATCAGGCTCGCCCTGTCGGAGAAATTGAACATTTCCCTGACCGGCATCTGCCAGTTCGGGATCGTATGGATCCACAGAATGCGAACGCCCTTTTTGCCGGGCGCCTTCTCCAGGTCCCTGGCCAGCAGCCGCGCGTACTTCTCCGCCTCAGGCGTCCCCAGTCCCACATGGGTAAAATAGATCTCATACATCTGGGAAGCGATGTCCCCCGGCAGGGTTTTCACGCCGCGCAGCGGAGCGCTCTGCCGCATAAGATCCAGGGTGCGCCCGGACCGGGCCACCGTCTTTGCAAGCGTGGCGATATCCAGCTTCCGGTGGGAATGATCCTCCAGAAAGTGCCCCAGCTCCCTCAGAGAACCGGCCACGTACGCGATGCTCTCCTCACCGCCGAAAGGCGGCACGTCAATATAAAAGCGGTCCACCCCAAAATGGTCGGCCGCGGCTCTGAAAGTCAGATTGTTCGCATCGCAGGCCAGGGAGGTGCTCACGATAAAACCGGGCTTTTTAAAGACGCCGGCATAGATGCTCCCCAACAGGATCTTATGGTAAGAACAGAAAGTCTGGGCGATCCCCTCATCCTGCGCCGCGGCGATAAAAGCCCGCTCCGCGTGAGCCCCGCACACAAAGGCGGAGTAGAACTCGGCGCACAGCGACCGGATCTGCAGGCTCTGCAGCAGCTCACAGGGAGTAAAAAGGCTCACCAGGGCCGAGTCCTCCGGATGGGAGAGAAGATCCGTCACCGTATGGTTAAGGACTCTGGCCAGGTACTGCCTGGACCTGGGCAGCCGGCGGTTGGGCAGAACATCCTGCTTCAGGCTGAAAGCCCGGAACCCGGACAAAAGAAGGCGGCGGGCAGCTTCCGGATCCCGGGCCACCCGCTCATCCACAAGTGCGCCAAAGCTTCTGGCGATATCCTTCATGGTCTGTTCCCCCTGGCTATATCCTCTGCGATTCCCTCCTCGAACAGCGTCACGGCTCTGGCAATGTCCCCGGTCAGGTCATAGGACATCTGGTTTTCCAGCCAGTCGATCAGCACGCCTGTCATCATGGCTGTCTGGAACCGGCACATCAGCTCCATATCCCTCGGAGCGACCTCCTTATCCCCTCTCCGGTCCAGGAGGACTTTGTTGACCACCCTGGCGCAGATCGCGCGCAGGCCTTTGATCAGATTCTCCTTACCGAGAGAATTGTACAGATTCATGACGGTCTTTTTATTCTCAAGCATGTACGCAAGAACAGGACGGATTCCCTCCACCAGCGAAGCTTCCGAGCTCGGATCGACCTCGATCGAATCGATGATCTCCCGGATCAGGTATTCCAGGAGGGACGGGATATCCTGGAAGTGGTAGTAAAACGTGTTGCGGTGTACATTGCTCTTCTGCACGATATCCCTTACAGTGATCTTGTTGAAAGGCTTTTTCTCAAGCAGTTCCAAAAAGGCAATCGAGATTTTTTCCACAGATTTATTCATGACGAAATCGTCCCTTCAGTTAATTGTTATAATTATAGCATTTTCCCACACTATTCTCAATGACGGGAACTTTGTGTTAGAATAAGTTCAAATGATGCAGCTATACGAATGACTGACATTTTCAGAAAGGCTTCCCATGAGCGCATTATCCGGTTTTCTTGTCTCAAAAAGACGTCTCCTGGCGGTGGTCACCCTGATCATCACCCTTGTTTTTTCAGCCCTGATTCCGAAGGTCAACATCATCACCGATCTGACCCGTTTCCTGTCCGACTCCTCCTCCATGAAGCAGGGATACGACATCCTCGATTCCGAATTCCCGGACCTGGTCTCGCTCTCTTCGAATACCATCCGCGTCATGTTTACCGATGTCCCGGAGGAGGAAAAAGAGATGCTCCGCCAAAAACTGGCCGGAATCGAATATGTCGACTCCGTCTCCTTCACCGCAGGGGATGTCCACTGTGACCGGGACGGCTATTCACTTTATACCCTGAATTTCTCCTATGCATACAAATCCCCCGAGGCGAAATCCATCGAGAGCACGCTCAGGGATGAATTTTCCGGAATCTACCGGATGCTCTATACCGTCGATGATACGAACGGGGGCTCACTGCCTTCCTGGATCGTCGCCGCCGCCCTGGCACTCATCCTCTTCATCCTGCTTCTGATGAGCCGGTCCTGGATTGAACCGTTCCTCTTCCTTCTCTCGGTCGGCGCGGCCGTCGGGATCAACACCGGCCTCAGCGTCCTGACAGAGGGCGTTGCGGCCACCACCTGGACGATGGCCGCCCTCATGCAGCTTGTCCTTTCCATAGACTATTCCGTCATGCTGATGAGCCGCTATCACCAGGAGAGGGATTCTCACGAGACGGGCGAAGAGACCATGAAGGCCGCCATCGCCGGTTCCTTCCCTTCCATCGCAGCCAGCTCCTTTACGACCGTCGTCGGCCTTCTCGCGCTCCTGTTCATGAGCATCAGGATCGGCGCCGATATGGGCATCGTCCTGGCAAGAGGCGTGCTGGTGAGCATGATCTGCATCTTCACCCTGCTGCCTGCCATGATCATCGCCCTCGATAAAGTGATCGCGAAGACCGCCAAAAAGAGCCTTCCCATTCCCCTTGCTTTCATGGGGAAGATCGAAGACAAGGGCCGTTACGTTATCCTCCTGCTGTTCATCATCTTTTTCGCTGTCACCGCGAAGATGCGGGAAAGCGCTTCGTTTGCTTTCACTATGACCGATTATTCGCCGATCGACGATATCTTTAAGAACCTCAACACCACACTGGTCGTGTATGAGACAGCGGATGAGGAAAAAGCAGCCGGCGCTGTGGAGGAGATCCAGGCCCTGCCCGAAACCGACCGGGCGCTCGCCTGGTCAAACACCCTCGGAAAGAGCTTCACCGCCTCCGAGCTGAAAGAAATGATCACCGTGATGGCGCCGGACATCTCCGTTCCCGGGGCTGCCATCGACCTGCTCTACGCCAGGGCCAAGGCTTCCTCGGGCGCCTCTCTCCTTAATGCGGACTTTTCCATGACCTTCAGGGAAATGCTTGACCAGGTCATGTCCCTGAAGGACACCGGGCTGTTCAGTACACTCGAAGCGCTGGGCGTCTCCCCGGATGCCTTTGAGATGCTCGACCAGGCGCCGGCGGCTCTGGAAGAATATGAGCACATGCTCCACGGTGAAAAACACAGCCTGATCGCCATAACGACGTACCTTCCCGCCGAATCCGACGAGACCTTTGCCTACATCGACGCGGTGGACGAAGCCATGAAAAAAGCCGGCGCGGGCGAATATCACCTGGTCGGCAACAGTGTCATGGCCTGGGAGATGTCAAAGATCTTCAGGAAGGAGCTCAATACTGTCACGCTGATCACGGCGCTGGCGATCTTCCTCGTGGTGCTCTTCACATTCCGGAGCCTGATCATCCCGGCCGTCCTGGTGCTTCTTATCCAGAGCTCCGTCTTCTTTACGATGATCCTCGTCCATCTCCAGGGATATGACATTTATTACCTGGCACTGCTTATCGTTCAGAGCATCCTGATGGGAGCGACCATCGATTACGCCATCCTTTTCACCAGCTTTTACCGCGAACGCCGCGCCGGCGGTGACAGCCGCGCCGCGTCCCTGGCAGCCGCCTATGAAAACAGCAGCGAGACCATCTTCACCTCCGGCCTGATCATGATCTTCGTCACTCTGATACTCGGCTATGCCTTCGATACACCGGCCATCGGCCAGATCTGCCTGACGATCTCCAAGGGAGCCACCACCGCGGTCGCCCTGATCGTGCTGATCCTGCCGGGCATCCTGGCCGCTCTCGACAGAAAATGACAGGGGGCTTCCCCTGTCACATCCCGAACAGCTCTTTCGAGTCAAGTATGATCGTAAACGGTCCCTCATTCGTCAGGGACACCTTCATATCCGCTCCGAAGATCCCTTTCTCCACGACCGGAACCTGGGCAGCGCACTGCTTAAGAATATAGTCGTACATCGCGCTGGCCATATCCGGCGCTCCCGCAAGGGTAAAGCCGGGCCGATTCCCCCTCGTGCAGTCCGCATAAAGGGTGAACTGGGAGACCATCAGCAGGCTTCCGCCCACCTGGGACAGAGAAAGATTTGTCTTTCCGTTTTCGTCGGGAAAGATCCTTAGTCCCAGCATCTTTTTGATCATCCGGTCAGCCACAGCCTCCGTATCCTCTCCGGAAACTCCCACCAGGACCATCATGCCCGGTCCGATCTTTCCGACCACCTCTTCATCAACTGTCACCTGCGCCTGAGAGACGACCTGAATCACAAATCTCATGTCTGAATCCTCCTTCTTACGCTACCTTATCATTTTCGGAAGATCCGCGCAATATCCATATGTTAACCATTTTCATTATTTTGGTTGACAATCGGTTGAAAAGCCGTTACATTAATAACTGACCAAAATCACTAAAGGAGATTCGACCTATGACAACAACCAGCTCAGCCTCATTAACCTCCCGCGATATCACCCGGATCGGCCTGGCCGCCGCCCTGATCGCGGTCCTCGCCCAGATCAGCATTCCCATGCCGGCGGGCGTTCCGATGACTCTGCAGACCTTTGTCATCCCGCTCGTGGGGATCATTCTGGGATCAAAAAAAGGAACCATCGCCGCCGTGATCTATGTACTGCTGGGCGCAGTCGGTCTCCCGATCTTTGCGGGATTTACGGGCGGCCTGGGGATCGTGCTGGGAATGACAGGCGGATTTATCGTATCCTTCCCGATCATGGCCTTCCTGGCCGGACTCGGAACTGAGGCAGGCGGAAGTGTCAGACTGTACGCCGGACTGATCGCCGGCGCGATCCTCAATTATATCATCGGCACCTGCTGGTTCGTCGTCGCGGCGCACAGCACCTTTGCCGCCGCTTTCACCGCATGCGTGCTCCCGTTTATCCCCACAGCCGTCATCAAGATCATCCTCGCGGGGATCATCGGCAAAAAGGTGAGGGACCTGCTGAGCAGGGCAGGGGTGATATAATATATATACAGCCACGAAAAAAGAGGCAATGCCATACAACGGCAGTGCCTCTTTATTTTTTGGGGGTGAGTCAAAAGATACGTCCCCTGACTCACTTCCCTTTGAAGGATCAACTGATCACAGATGCCTCAGATCAGCCGAAGTATCTGTCCAGCAGGCCCTTGAATGCCTTGCCGTGTCTAGCTTCGTCCTTAGCCATCTCATGAACGGTGTCATGGATCGCGTCCAGGCCGGCGGCTTTGGCACGCATCGCCAGATCGAGCTTGCCGGCGGTAGCGCCGCACTCGGCATCCACTCTCATCTCCAGGTTCTTCTTGGTGCTGGGGGTGACCACCTCGCCCAGGATCTCAGCAAACTTCGCCGCATGCTCAGCCTCTTCGTAAGCGGCTTTCTCCCAGTACAGCCCGATCTCCGGATAACCCTCGCGGAAAGCCACGCGGGACATTGCCAGATACATGCCGACCTCGGAGCACTCTCCGTTAAAATTTGACCGAAGGTCTTTGATGATATCCTCGGAAACCCCATCAATGATGCCTACTTCATGCTCGCAGGCCCAGGTCATGCCGCCTTCTTCCACCTTGTCAAATTTCTCTGCCGGTGCCTTGCACTGCGGACATGCCTCGGGAGGCGTATCTCCCTCGTGCACATAACCGCAGATCCTGCATACCCATTTAGCCATTTCATTATCCTCCTTTATTAATAAAAACGGTTTTTAGTTCTTTGTCAGCCCTTCAGTCCTCTGGACTGGCGGTCCATGTCCTCGACCACGATGTCATAGATCTCTCCCAGGCTCCTGCCGTATTCCAGGATCTTCCAGGGCTCGTTGGTGTGGAAATGGATCTTGATCAGTTCCTCATCGCCCACAGCCAGCAGGCAGTCGCCGTCAAAATGCTCCGTTATATAATCGTTAATCTCGTCCTCGTCAAGGTTTTCGCCCTCGATCAGAAGCTGTGTGTCATATCGGTAATCCAGCATGATACTCTCCTTTTCGGTCATTTCAATACTCTGATCCGCATCCCGCGCTCATCCTCCATGCCGCGCAGATGGAATCCTTTCTTTTGAAGATCCTCAAGAAATATGACTGTGGCCGGATCGATCCGCTCTCCCGGTGCGAGAAACGGTATTCCGGGCGGATACAGGAAGACAAATTCGCCGCTGACCAGGCCGGCACTTTCGGCAAGCGCTGTCACCGTCGTTTCCCGCTGCCAGGCCTCCCACAGCGGCATCACCGGATGCACGGGAGGCGCGCTGTCAAAACATGCCTTCCCATCCGGAGCTTCGGCTGCCTTCTGCGCACCCATCCCCTCCGGATCCATCACTTCACGGTCGATGGTCAGCAGCGCACCGGCCAGTCTCTCAAAGATCCGCCGCTCATCCGCTGCGCTCATAATGGCAAGCGCATAGGAGGGCGCTGCCATTTCACATTCCATATGGAACCTCTCCCTGAGAATATCACAAATCTGTTCTCCTGACAATCCACTGCTCCCGGCCCCGATCACGATCCGGGACGGGTCATCCGTATGGACGATCTCCAGCCTCTTAAGACCCGCGCACTGCCGGCGCAGCCAGAGAGCGTTCCGGGCAAGTTCCTCAAAAAAGGCTTCGCCTTGTTCCCGGATCAGCCGGATGCACTCGTCCATCGAAGCCATCAGGACATAGCTCGGACTGCTGGTCTGGTAGATATCCAGATATCTTCTTATTCTTCCGGCGCTGACCAGACTGCCGTTTAAGTGCAGAAGCGCGCACTGGGTAAGCGCCGGCAGCGTCTTGTGAAGGCTCTGCACCACAATGTCCGCCCCCTGCGATACCGCACTTTCCGGAAACGCCGGATGAAAACCGAAATGAGCCCCGTGCGCCTCGTCAACGATCAGCGGGATCCCCTTCTCATGAACGATCTTCGCCACCGCGGCAATATCGGAGACGACTCCGTCGTAGGTCGGAGAGGTGATGCACACCGCCCCGATATCATCATATTTTTCCAGAGCCGCGGCCACCGTGGCCGGATCGACCGCCCCCGTGATCATCGTTCCGCCGGGAGCACAGATCATCTCAGGCATAAGGTATGCCGTATCGAGCCGCTCCAGGACCGCCGCGTGCCAGACGCTCCGGTGGCAGTTCCTGGCCATCAGCAGCCTCCGGCCTTTTGACTGCGGCCCAAAGCAGGTGCTCACTGCGGTGAGGATGCCGCCCGTAGAGCCGTTCACCAGGAAGAAGGTCTGTCCGGCTCCCCGAAGATCAGCCGCTCTTTCCTGGGCTTCCCTGAGGATCCCCTCGGGGTGATGCAGGTCATCGAGCCCTTCCGCCTCGGTCATATCGATCTTAAAGACATCCCCCAGTGTTCCGGGCTTTCGTTTATGTCCCGGCATATGCAGCGGATAAGGTCCCTTTTCGCTGTGCTGCAGCAGTACATCAAGCAGTCTTCGTTCATCCTTCATTGTTTTCCTGTCAGGATTTTGCTTCCGATTCATTTTCACTCTCTGTCTCAGCCGCCTGCCGGGTTTTCTCCGCCTCAGTCTGCGGCTCCCCAGCCGTTTTCTCAGCTTCCTCTTTGGCTTTTTTCTCCGCCTCTTCCCGGGCTTTCTTTTCCGACTCTTCCTGAGCCTTTTTCTCTGACTCTTCCTGAGCCTTTCTCTCTGACTCGGCCTGCGCCTTTTTCTCCGCTTCCAGCACTGCCTTTACGGAGTGGCTGATCCCGAGCGCCTCCTCAAAGATCGGCCAGACATCATCCGTCTCCTGCGTCAGCATCCAGGCCGCTGCGCCGCCCAGATCGTACTGCGCCGCCAGGTTTGCCTTGAGCCCGATCGACCGGGCATCCTCCAGCCACAGCTGGCACAGGGCGCCTTCTTCATTCTCCCAGGCGATATAATTCTGTTGGTTCTCGTTATCCCAGTCGGGCGTCAGCTGATACTCTTCAAGGTACCGCTGAGCACGGGCCATGCTGATCTCCTCACTGGTCACCGACCCGTCCGGATAGGTGTACCAGAGCCGGTTGAAGAAGGGGATGCCGCTGATGATCTTCCTGGCCGGAACGCTCTCAAGCGTTCCCGTGATCCCGTTCTCCTCGAAGGACAGCGACGCGCTGGTTCCGATCTCGGAGCCGTAGTAATGCTCATCATATCCCATGATGATGACATAATCAGCGAAGGCCCCCAGCTCGGCCCGGTCAAAATACTGATTGAAGGGCATCGGCACGGGGATATCCACCGACAGGATAAGATCGTTCTTCCGGCAGGCCACAGACAGCTCGCGCACGAACTGCACGTAGTCATAGCCCATATCGTAAGAAATATATTCCAGGTCAAGATTGAGCCCGTCAACGCCCGCTTCCAGGCATGCGCCGACCAGATTGCTCACCAGCGTTTTCCTCACCTGGGTGGAGGCGAGAATAATGGAGGAGGTCGTCGCGTCACTGAAATTATCCACCAGCGCCCACACCTGCAGGCCGGTTCTGTGCGCCTTCTCCACATATTCAGCATCCGCGATGCTCGTCACATTCCCCTCGTTGTCCGCAAGCCGCAGCCAGGTCGGCGAGATCACATTCACCCCGCTCATATCCTGCACAGCCTCCTCGAAGGACGCATTTTCCGAGGCGTGAGTGATCATGTGCCACACCAGGCCGACTTTTTCGTCCAGGCACTGGTCGGGAATGACGATCGGCTCATACTCCCTGGTGAGCTCCCGCTCCTGTTCTTTTTCCAGGTCCTTACTGCGAACATACCCGATAAAACCGTCCTCGGTCACGGCCTTCTGCCAGCCTTCCCCTGCCTCTTCGTCCAGGATCCGCAGCATGCTGCCCTTTTCCAGGTCCGTCACGATCGGCTGCTTGATGGACGGCCCGAGCCGCATCACGCAGCCCTTTTTCACATCCGCGGCAAGGATGCTTCCCCACTGATAATTGATCATCACATGGAAAGCCTCTGCAGAGCAGGTGAACTCCATGTTCACATACGGCTGCAGGAAATCCGTGTCAAAATAAAGACGACCCTCATGCATCACCACAACGGGATGGCTTGCCGTCAGTTCAGCTCCTCCGGCCCGGTAAGTCCTGCTTCCGAGCGGGATCTCCCAGGTGTCATCCGCCGTGGTAAAAAGCATCATCTTATTAGTCTCATCCCAGTAAAACCGGGAGTAGAAATCCTTCCGCATCACCTCGTAATCGAGATAGAGCGTGTCGTTGAGCCAGAGCGCCCTGCGGCTGAGAGCGTGATCCTGCAGGATGACGGCCATCTCACCGTCCTGAAGCAGGGACTCATCCGCCTCCTCCGGCTCGATCCCCTGCTGCGCGGCCAGCTCCGCCTCGGAAGCGATCGTCTGCTTCATCAGGTCCGTATAATACTCCCGAATATCGACCCGCTTTGTGGAAGGGGCATATTTTCTATATAAAAGGACAGACAAAAGGGTGACAAGGATCAGCGCAAGCGCTGCTCCGAACAGTGTCCAGCCCCGTCTTAACTTTTTCCTTCTTTCTTCTACCTTCAAGATAATTCACCATCCATTTTAGTCTGCTTACCTCAGTATATATGAAGACCGGTAAATCCACCAGTCGAAAAAGTGTAAGGAATTATTAAAGCCGGCCCGGAAGGCCGCAAAAGCCCCCATGCCGGCTTGGCGCCTTTAGCAGCATTGTGGGGAAGTCTGCCGCCTGAGGCTGTCATTCCATATTTACAGGTTCCTTGGCATTCAGCTCAGAAGAAGTGCTTCCTTCAAAAATCATCTTCTCCTGATCCTGATAAAGTTGATCTCACAGATCCGATGTTCACTGTTTTCCATGATATCACGCATATACAGCCGGTCATCTCTCAGACACGCATTCGCGATCCTCTCGGGCCGGCTCGGTCTCCCCTCCAGGCAGATCCTGCAGCCGCAGCGGATATAGGAATACAGTTCGCGCAGCAGAGCTTGTTCCTGAGGTGAGCGCTCGATCGGCGCCACCCTCTCTTCCCATTCTGTACGCATTGCCTGTTACCCCCTTTTTGATCATATACCCCCTTCAGGTCCCCCGCTGCGGTTCGGATGTGCATGTGATATATCCGGCTTTCGGCCCGGCGGACGCCAGGGTATGTGCTGGCGGCACCTTTGACAAAACTGCAGAAAAAGCTTGCCGGCGTCCGAAACGGGTCCTGTCCGTTTTCCGGGCCGGATCGGGTCCGAAAATGGCGGGGTTCCTGGCGGAATGATACGTAATGGGTTGTTTTTCGGAAATCAGATGGCTTTTTGATTACCCGGAACAGTTCTTAGATGAGTCTTTATGAATTGACCGCCCCGCACTCCGCTGTCGCACGGAAGGGAAACGGCTTATCAGAAATGATGTAATACCTCCTTTCTTCAAAATGTTGCGTATCATTCCACATCCACATTATAATCAATGAGTTGCCTTTTGGCAAGAAGATTTTTACATTTCATCGGATAACTTTTTCAGAAATGATTTTCTCATCACAGAATCTTTAGAATTGAATCTCCGGCGCGTCTTTACATGAGTTTCCATTTTCGATATAATTTAGTAACCCTTCAGGTAAGTGCGGATGTGCAGCCGGCCTGAATGCTTTATGTTTCTAAGCAAAGGAAGTGATGCTACGTGAAGATTGAGAAGATCAATGAAAATCAGATCAAATGCACCCTCACCAGGGAAGATCTGGTCTCCCGCAAGATCAGGCTCAGCGAGCTGACTTACGGTTCGGAGAAAGCCAAAACTCTGTTTCGCGATATGATGGCACAGGCTTCCCGCGATCTGGGGTTTGAGATCGACAACACACCCCTGATGATCGAAGCGATCCCGATCTCGGTCGACTCCATCGTCCTGATCATCACCAAAGTAGAAGATCCCGAGGAGCTGGACAGCCGTTTTTCCAGATTCTCCTCCGAGGACAACGCTCCCGCGTCGGCCTCCTCCATGGCAGAGACCTTAAACGGTCTCGATGATATACTCGACCTGATCACCCGGCTCACCCACGGCCGCAAGAGTGCCGGGGGCACCGCTCAGGATGAGAACGCCTCCCAGGCCGGACAGGCCCCTGAGAACGCCTCAGTCGGGGAAAATGTCCAGGACAGCTCAAAGAAGGACAAGGTCTACAACATCACCCGCTTTTTCCTGTTCAGGGACCTCGAGCCCATCATCTCCGCCTCAGCCGCCGTCGGCGGCCTGTTCAAAGGGCACAGCGTCCTCTTCAAGAACCCGGAGGACAAGAACTATTACCTCATCCTCCGCAAGGAAAACACCGGTGCCGAGGACTTCAACCGGGTATGCAACGTACTCACGGAATACGGCCTGAACGTGGATTACACCAACGGGCTTGAAGAATTCTTCCGCGAGCACATGGAAACGATCGTGAGCGAAAAAGCACTGGAAACGCTCGGAAGCCTGTAAAACTCTGACAGGGTCAGGAAATTTAAAAAGGTGCTGTGCAGAAGTCAAACAAAGACAGCTTTGTTTTTACTTCTGCACAGCACCCTTTTTATTTCGGGATGCTTTCCCGTCACTCAGATCTCCTCGATCTTGATCAGGTTTGTATTACCGCTGCGCCCGTCCGTCACACCGCCGGTGATCACGAGTTTGTCGCCTTTCTCGAGCCGGAAGGTATCCTGAGCGGTCTTTCTCGCCCCGTAGAACAGCACCTCGGTCGACGGATAGATCTCGCACATCCTCGGCGTTACCGCCCAGGAGAGGGAAAGCCAGCGCCACGTCTTTTCATTGGTCGTGAGGCCGATGATATCCACCGGTGAGCGGAAGCGCGATACCATCCTGGCCATACCGCCCGAAAGCGTGCAGGCAACGATCGCCTTGGCTCTGATGTCGATGGCCATCTGGCAGGTCGCATGGGAAATGGCATCCATACTGCTGTGGATGATAAAGGCATTGTCATGGAAAATACTTGAATAGTCAATGTTGTTTTCCGTCGCCTCCGCGATCTTTGCCATGGCTTTAACAGCCTCAACCGGGTATTTCCCGGCCGCAGTCTCACCGGATAGCATGACGGCGCTCGTCCCGTCATAGACCGCGTTCGCCACATCCGATGTCTCCGCCCTGGTAGGCCTCGGATTGTGGATCATCGACTCAAGCATCTCGGTCGCCGTGATCACGCGCTTGCCCAGCATACGGCATTCGGTGATCAGGTTTTTCTGGATGGCCGGCAGCTGCTCGTAAGGCACCTCCACGCCCATATCTCCTCTCGCGACCATGATCCCGCCGCAGGATTTGCAGATCTCGTCAATGTTCTCATACCCGGACCAGTTTTCGATCTTCGCGATCAGCTCGACGCTCTCGTCCTTACCGACAGACCTGAGCAGGTCATGGACATCCTCAAGATCCTGCCGCACGGACACAAAGCTGCAGGCGATAAAGTCGATATCATTCTCCACGCCGAACAGAATGTCAGACCTGTCCTGATCCGACAGATACTGCTGCTTAATGTGCTTCCCGGGGAAGCTCATGCTCTTCCGGTCGGACATCTCGCCGCCGGAGACCACCTCCGTCTCGATGACCGTTCCGTCCGTCTTCAGGACCCTGAATTCCAGGAGCGCATTATTGACAAGGATCCTGTCTCCCTCGGAAAGTTCATTGGCGAGATTGGCGTAGCTGACCGAGACCTCCTTTTCGTTTCCGATGATCTTTCTGGTCGTAAACGTAAAATGATCCCCTTCCCGGATCGTGACTTTTCCGTTCTCAAACGTTCCGATCCGGTATTCCGGCCCCTTCGTGTCAAGCATGATCGCAATGGGCAGATCCAGCTCTCTGCGGACCTTCTTGATCATGTTGATCCTCTTAAGGTGCTCCTCATGCGTTCCGTGCGAGAAATTCAGTCTCGCAACATTCATTCCCGCCAGGCACAGCTGCCGCAGTATTTCCTCACTCTCACTGGCCGGACCGATCGTACAGACAATCTTGGTTTTTCTCATCAGTGGTTTCTTTCCTTTCTAATTGTTCCGTATAACGCGGATCATTACAGACCATTATACCATCAATACTGATAAAATAACCGTTCAGAAAGGGGACTTTCATTTTACGCTTCCGCGTGAGGCTGCACATCCTGGACAGGCTCCGCTTCTGCCGGCACTTCCTCCGCCACTTCCTCCGTCACTTCCTCCGGATTTCCGGGAGCCGTCTCCGCCCCGCCGTCACGCCACGCGGCAAACTCATCCAGCTCCGGCTCGCACAGCTTGAGCGCCGCCGAGATAACAGCAATATCATCCGCCAGGCCGATGACCGGAAGCGAATCCGGGATCAGATCCTCCTTTTTCACCAGATAAATGACAGCACCGACAAGCGTCGCGATGACCTTCGGGGAGATCTTCGTGTATTTCCCGGTAATATAGCCCTTGATCATCCCGATCATCAGCGGCAGATTGGACAGCGACTCGCCGATCACCGGCACTTCCTTTAACTTATCCTCAAACTGGATCAAAAGCTCATCGACCTTTGACGGCTCCTTGATGATCTCCTCCGCCTGCGCAATACCCTTTTCCAAAAGTTCCTTAGCCTGATTGATGCCAATGCCGATACCCATTTCAAAACCTCCAAACCGTAAATGTGCTGTCAGGAAATCCCAGACACAAACCTATTTTCACACATCAATTATCTTATTCTTTATATATTCTGTCAATAATGACAGGGGACGGTTCTGTAAACAATGCAGCCGGGCAAAGCGGATGCTGAGCACGTCGCTGACTTAAAAAGGCTGCGCCGCCTATCGGACGCGTTCTTCGCAAACTCGCGCTCCACAGAGCGCTCAGACAGTGCTCCGAACGCGTCGCTATGCTCGCCTTTTCCGGCGTCAGCTTCCTACCGCTCATCATCCGCTTTGCCCGGCCCGCATTTGTCTCACATCGCTGTTCTCTGCCTCCCGCCGCAGGACAGGAGCGGTTCTTTGTCATATTCTGATGGCCGGGGACAGTCCTTGGAAAAATATATAGAATTAACAACGCAGGGCAAATTTAAAGGATCTTCAGCCTATGAAGCCGCTGAAGAAAACGCGCGCATAGCGGATGCTTTCGAAGCCTGTCTGAGCACACGCAAGTGTGCGAGTTGCGAAGAAAGCATCCATATAAGCGGCACAGCGTTTTCAAAAGCGGCAAATAGCTGAAGATCCTTAAATTTGCCCTGTGTTGTTATTCTTCATTTTTACAAGGACTATCCCCTGTCAGAAAAATTATTTTGCGGCAGCCTGCTGTTTCTCCACTTCCATGGCCAGCAGATACGCATTCAGTCTCTCTTCCATCAGTTCCGGATCGATGCCGTGTACATAGCAGGCTTCCTCAAGGGTCTCACCCATGGAGGCCGGACATGTGACACAGTGCATGCCGCCGGACATCAGCACACCGGCCATATCCTGATGAAGCTCAAGGATGTCGGCGATGATCATTTCTTTGGTAACTTTCTTTTCCATAACAGTTTATTCCTCCTGTATTAAGATCTTTTAGAATGGTCGCGAATAATTATAGTACGAAACGGCTTTCCGGACAAGGAAAAAAATAATGGCACTCTCACTTGACGAGTGCTGACAATGGTGCTATAACAGGATCTGACGGAAGGATCCAACCGTATAACCACTGCACAACTTAATAAAGACACTTAACAAACCTTGATTCTTATTCGCACAGAATTTTGAAGGCTGCT
>DGTA01000031.1 GCA_002394165.1 Lachnospiraceae bacterium UBA4348
CCCTGCTGAGGTGCACCCCAGCCGATACCGTGCGTGAAAGCGGAAATATCCTTGACCTCTTTAGCCTGCACCCACTTTGCTTCCTCCGGGATAGGAGCCGCGCCATGATGTACGCCCTGGGCTACCGGACACATTTCTTCTACTTCGCGTGAATAAATCATATGAAAACTCCTTTCAAATATAATATGATCAACCGACCACTTGTATTATTTTCTCATAAACGACCATCTTAGTAAAGAATAATTTCGGGAGTTTTTTTGTAAATCGGGTCAGTGTCTCTTTATCTTGCCGCGCCGATGTGGTATGATACCGGGAAGAATGTAACCTAATCATACAGATGAACAGGAGGAGCTCATATATGTCGATTTTCAGAGGCTCAGGTGTTGCGCTGGTGACACCAATGAAAGAGGACGGACAGATAAACTACGATGTTTTCGACCGGCTGATCGAATCACAGATCGAAGGCGGAACGGATGCCCTGATCGTCTGCGGCACATCCGGAGAAGCCCCCACTCTTGACGATGAGGAGCACCTGGATGCGATCTCGTTTGCGGTGAAGCAGACAAAGGGCAGGATCCCGGTGATCGCCGGAACAGGCTCGAACAATACCGAGCATGCCGTCATGATGTCAAAAGAAGCGGAAGAAAGAGGAGCGGACGGACTGCTCCTGGTGACGCCGTACTACAATAAGGCCACGCAGGACGGCCTGTATTATCATTACCGCCGGATCGCTTCCTCCACAAAGCTTCCGTGCATTCTCTACAATGTACCTTCCAGGACCGGAACGAACCTCCTGCCCGAGACGGTGGCCAGGCTGGCCGCGGACCAGGAGAACATTGCGGCTGTGAAGGAAGCTTCCGGAAATATCAGCCAGGTTGCCAAACTGGCACGCCTGGTTAACGGAAAAGTCGATATCTATTCCGGAAACGATGATCAGATTGTGCCGATCTGCTCCCTGGGCGGCATTGGCGTGATCTCGGTGCTGGCCAACGTGGCACCCCGTCAGACTCACGATATGGTGATGCACTGCCTGGAGGGACGCTATGAGGAAGCAGCCAGGATGCAGCTGGAAGCGCTGCCTCTGGTCGATCAGCTGTTTATCGAAGTCAACCCGATCCCGGTCAAAGCCGCCCTCAACATGCAGGGCTTCAACGTTGGATCGCCCAGGCTTCCGCTTACCGAGATGACAGACGCACATAAGAAGACGCTGCGCGAAGCAATGACAGCCTACGGCTGCCTGTAAAATACGGGAGGAACGGAAATGGCAAACAAATACGAGGGAACACAGACTTTGAAGAACCTGGAGGCCGCTTTTGCCGGTGAATCCCAGGCGAGGAACAAATATACCTATTTCGCATCCAGAGCGAAAAAGGACGGTTTTGAGCAGATCGCAGCCCTGTTCTTAAAGACGGCTGAGAATGAAAAAGAGCACGCCAAAATGTGGTTCAAGGAGCTGGGCGGAATCGGTGATACCGCGGCAAACCTGGAAGCAGCTGCCGATGGTGAAAACTATGAGTGGACCGATATGTACGAAAGCTTCGCGAAGACTGCCGAGGAAGAAGGCTTTGCCGAACTGGCTGAAAAGTTCAGGGCGGTAGGTGCCATCGAGAAACATCATGAGGAGCGCTACCGCGCGCTGCTTAAGAATGTGCAGATGCAGGAGGTCTTCAAAAAGAGTGAAGTGAAGGTATGGGAGTGCCGGAACTGCGGCCATATCGTGGTCGGAACCGAAGCTCCGGAGGTATGTCCGGTCTGTGCCCATCCGCAGTCATACTTTGAGGTCAACGCCGAGAATTACTGATATATAAGGGAAAGTTTCTTTTCTTAACACAGAGGCCGGGGCTCCTTCGGGAACCCCGGCTTATTCGATGGGTATCCGACAAAACGGACAAAAATGATCTGACAGAATTGTGCAGATTTGACAAAATACGAATTATATGATAAAACCTGTGAAACTCGTCGGTGAATGACAGAAAAGAGGTGTAGACAGTGTCAGATAATCAGACGATGATGCAGTATTTTGAATGGTATCTGCCGGATGACGGACTGTGGTGGAAGCGCTGTGCGGCAAAGGCACCGAACCTGAGTGATCTGGGGATCACGAGGGTCTGGCTGCCTCCCGCTTATAAGGCGACCAGCCGGGATGACGTCGGATACGGCGTTTACGATATGTATGACCTGGGTGAATTTGACCAGAAGGGAACCGTCAGGACCAAGTACGGAACAAAGGACGAATACCTGGAGGCTGTGAAGGCTTTTCACGAGTCGGGTATACAGGTCTTTGCGGATATAGTCCTCAACCACCGCATGGGCGGCGATGAGGTGGAGACCGTGACGGCCGTGACCGATTCGGCTTCCGACCGCAATGTCCAGGTGGGCGGAGAAGAGAAGATCAAGGTGTGGTCTAAATTTCTGTTTCCGGGAAGGAAAGGAAAGTACAGCAATTTTACCTGGAACCACACTCATTTTACCGGAACGGACGCTACCGCAACGGACGTCTCGCCGGACATGGTCTACCGTTTTAAAGGCAAGGAGTGGGACCGCGATACGGATCCGGAATTCGGAAACTTTGACTACCTGATGGGGATGAATGTGGACATGGACAACCCACAGGTCGTGAAGGAAACTGAAAAATGGATGAAATGGTATATCGGCCTGACAGGTATAGACGGCCTGAGGCTGGATGCGGTCAAGCACATCAGCTTCCAGTTTTACAGGGATTTCCTGAAGGATATCCGCAAAAGCACCGGCCTGGAGCTTCCGGCAGTTGGCGAATACTGGAGCGGAGATGTGGGAAGGCTTGTATATTATCTGGAAACCGTGGAATATTCCATGTCGCTGTTTGACGTATGCCTGCATTATAATTTCTACAACGCTGCCAGGGAAGGCGGGAACTATGACATGCGCCATATCCTGGAGGGAACACTCACGGCGCAGTGCCCGGACAATGCGGTGACCTTTGTGGATAATCATGACACGCAGTACGGACAAAGCCTGCAGTCTCCGATCGAGGACTGGTTCAAGCCGCTGGCCTATGCCATGATCCTGTTGCGGAAAGAGGGTATTCCCTGCGTATTTTATTCCGATTATTACGGGAACCCGGTCCGCAGCAGGCCGATGGTCCCGAACCTGGGCAAGCTCATCAAGCTCAGGAAGACCTGTGCCTACGGTGAGCAGACGGATTACATGGACAACGATCATGTGATCGGATGGACAAGAAGCGGAGACCGGGAGCATGCCGATTCGGGAATGGCCGTGGTCCTGAGCAATGCCGAGGGCGGAAAGCTTTCCATGATGATGGGAAAGGAAAATGCCGGTACCGTCTTCTATGACGCGCTTGGAAACTGTCCGGAGGAGACAGTGGTCGGAGACGACGGTTTCGCTGCTTTCAGGACCGAGGGCGGCAATGTGTCCGTCTGGGTGAGAAAGAAACCGTTTGAAGAACTGGTGATCAACGAATAAAGACTGGTTATAAAAGCAACAAAGCTGTCCTGTAAATGCACAGGGCAGCTTTGTTGTGTTTTGGCTGTACGCATACGGCGCAAAGCGCATCGTATGTCCTATACGTCAAACATATGCCAGGAAACGAAATGTTTCGTGAGCTCAATTGTGAAATGTGCAGTATCGTTTTTAAAATAATAACATATTTTTAGACATATTGCAACATACAAAAGAGCTTTATCACTGAAAAACAATGCCAAATTACCGGAAAAGGGCATTGACGTCCTCCGGCGTGAACGTGACGCTTTCTTTGTTGTTTGCTTCGATCTGGAAAAGTGCGTTCGCCGCCAGATGTTCGGCTGCCTGTTCCAGGTCGCGGATACCGGTCTGGCCCGAGTATTCCCGGACGATCAGGTCCACCGCTTCCGGGGTGACGAGGCATTCTTCCGGCTTCATGCCGATCCTTTTGAGGACCTTGGGAAGTGCGAAGCGTACGAAGATGATCTTCTTCTCCTCGGGGGTGTAGTCCGGGATATCGATGACCGCAAAGCGGGACAGAAGCGGGGCGCTGATCAGGCTCTTGTCGTTGGCCGTCGCGATAGGGTAGACCCCTGTGGTCGGAATGGTGCATTCCATGTAATTATCCGTGAAGCCGAGATTATCCAGGAGCGTGAGCAGGACATCGGCGGGATTTCCTTTTCCGTTACCGGCGCTGGCCTTGTCCAGCTCGTTGATGATGAAGATCAGGTTTGATTCCCCGGAAAGCGAAAAGGCCTCCATGATGATCCCGGGTTTGGCGTTGGAATATACCCTGGAGCTTCCGGTGAGCTGTTCGGGGTCATTGATGGAGCTCATATCCAGCGTGATCCACGGCAGCCGCAGGATCCTGGCGACCGCGTAGGCAGCCTGCGATTTACCGGTCCCGGCGGGGCCGGCCAGCAGAAGACCGTAGGCGGGAAGGGTGTGTGTCCGGTTGATCTGGATGATCGTCTCGATAATGCGCTGCTTTACCTTTTCCATGCCGTAAAGTTCTTCGTCGAGGATCTGCCTGGCACGGACGGGATCGATCGCTTCAAAATAATCACCCTTCCACTGGACGTTCATCATGATGGAAAGGGCCCGCTGGGCGTGCCGGCGTTCCTCGGGGCTGACTTCGGCAGACCTGGCGACGGCAAGGTTCCTTCTTGCCCACACGCGGATGTTTTCCGGAAGCGTGCGGCCGGCGCAGGAGAGAAAATCGGAAATGCTCTGGATGCTGGTCAGCTTCATGCTGTCGCCCTCGGGCTCCCTCTCTTCGTCGTACTCTTCAGAGGAAGGGGCCGGGGAAGCGAGAAGGCGGCCGATCATATACTGCAGGAAACCGTCCTGTGCGGAGAGCTTGGTGCTTCCGGTATGCGAGGTCTCCCTGATCTTGTAGACGGCATATCCGTCCGGGACGGGACGGCCGGAGAGCAGGACATGGATGCGGTTCTCGCCAAGCCACTGGAGAAGGCTGATAAAGCGGGCGTCAATGCGCAGGATGGAAGCGTGAACGACAGATCCGCCCTCTGTCCTGAATTCAAAGGCGGTGTCCTGGCTGGGATTGTTGAAGATCCCGGCAGTATGGTGCTTCCAGGGAAAATGGTCATCCTCGAGGACCATGATGGGATCCTCTACGCTCGGCTGAGCGTTGGACGTATAGATGACCCGGTAGGTGCACCGGGCCTGTGTGTTGTCGTCCTTCTTTGTATCGTTGTTGAAATCAAAAACCGGCATGGTCGGTCTCCTCCTGGTCGTTAATATATTTCTGCAGCCGGTCGAACGCACCTTTGTAAATAAGGTTCAGCAGTTTGTCCAGATGGCGCAGGGCGGTCTCGAGTTCTTCGGCTGTGATCAGCTGATCGTGAAAGGCCTGGGCAAGCTCGTCAAGGTCGACCACCCGGGTGGAACCGTCGGGATAGACGATCACGTCTGCGAGCAGATCGGTGAACACATAGGTGAGGGTTTCCGGATCGAAGGTATGGCTGACGATATCACAGTACCAGCTGATGAGGCTGCCGTCGTGAGCATAAAATTTGCTCACCTTGAAGCCCCTTTCCAGAAAATAGCAGGAATATCCGTGGCTGAGCGTCTTTTTGGGACGGATGGTGTGCCATTTCGTGATGATCACTTCCCTGTCACGGTAAAGGATCTCATCGTCACTAAGCTCAATACACTCAGCGGGAATGATTCTTTTTCGATACAGCCTTATTTTGTCCATTCCGAAACCTTATCCTTCCTGAAACATTACTGTGCGAAAACTTGCCGGAGAATACTGTTATATAATTATTATGTAAGTATATCATCGCCAAATAGGGTTGTCCATGCTCAGGTATTTCAAAAGCGTTTAAAAAGGGGGATGAAGATTTGTCAAATACGTGTTCGTGTGATAGATTTTATCTGGGCGCAGACAAATGCTATGCAAGCCCGAAATACGATTGATCAAATAATTATCCGGGAGGGACAGAGGATGATCCAGAGTCTGATCGCACAGTTGGTTTGTTATGGATTGGAGAGAGAACTTATTGAAAGCACGGACGCGATCTGGTGTGCAAACCGGCTGCTTGAACTGTTCGGGGAGGACGAACTGTCTGAGGAAAGCGAAGAAAAGATTCTCGAATTCGAAGCGGAGGGTGCCGGGATCGGAGAGGCTCCGGGCGCAGTGCTCGAGGGGATACTGGGAGGACTCTGCGACGAGGCTTACAAGAGGGGGCTGATCCCCGAAAACACAGTCGGGTTCCGGGATCTTTTCGACACGAAGGTGATGGGCGTGCTCACGCCGCGTCCCTCACAGGTGGTCTCGCAGTTCTTCAGCCTTCACCGGGAAAACCCGCGTGAGGCGACAGACTGGTATTACAGGCTGTCTCAGGATACGGACTATATCCGGCGCTACCGCATTGAGAAGGATGTGAAGTGGACAGCTCCCACACAGTACGGGCTTCTCGATATCACGATCAACCTCTCGAAACCGGAGAAGGACCCGAAGGCGATCGCCGCGGCAAGGCTTGCCAAAGCCTCCTCCTATCCCAAATGCCTGCTCTGCCGTGAGAACGTGGGGTATGCGGGCAGGATCAATCATCCGGCAAGGCAGAACCACCGGATCATCCCCGTGGATGTGGACGGCGGCGGCTGGTACATGCAGTATTCGCCCTATGTTTACTACAATGAGCACTGCATCGTTTTCAACGGGCAGCACGTCCCTATGAAGATCGACCGCAGCGCATTCAGGAAACTGTTCGACTTTGTGCGCCAGTTCCCCCATTATATGGTGGGTTCCAATGCGGATCTGCCGATCGTGGGCGGGTCGATCCTGAGCCACGAGCATTTCCAGGGCGGCGGATATGAGTTCGCCATGGCCAAGGCGGGTGTGGAGACACCGCTTGTGTTTAGAGGATATGAGGATGTCAGTGCCGGGATCGTCAAATGGCCCATGTCTGTCATCCGCATCAGCGGACCGGATGAGAAGCGCCTGATCGACCTGGCTGACAGGATCCTCCGGTGCTGGCGCGGTTATACGGATGAGGAGGCTTTCATCTTTGCCCGGACGGAGGGAGAAGATCATAACACCATCACGCCCATCGCCAGAAAGCGTGGAGAAAATTATGAGCTGGACCTGGTCCTGCGCAACAATATCACCACCAGTGAGCATCCGCTCGGGGTGTACCATCCCCATGCCGAGCTGCATCATATAAAAAAAGAAAATATCGGACTGATCGAAGTCATGGGACTGGCGGTCCTTCCGGCCAGGCTCAAGGGCGAGATGGAAAAACTCGGGGAGTTCATCCGGGAAGGAAAAGATCCTGCTTCCGATCCGGAGCTGGAGAAGCACGCGGACTGGACAAGGCAGCTTAAGGAGAAGCACCCGGATATGGAAAAGATGAGCCCGGAGAAGGTGGATGCGATCCTGAAAGAAGAGATCGGCCTGGTATTCTCCCAGGTTCTTGAACACGCCGGTGTTTACAAAAGGACGCCCGAGGGGAGAGAGGCCTTCCTGCGGTTTGCGGCGGCTGTGGATAAAATGTGAGGGCGTGGGCAGTGCCCGGCGCACGCGAATATTGACAAAACACCCTAAAAAGGCTAGATTAGACTGGATGCTTTGCCCGGCACGAAAGGCCGGGACAAACGGAACCGGTAAGGAGAGAGAACATGGCAAAAGACAAGAAATTAGTGGAACAGATCACCTCGATGGAGGAAGACTTCGCCCAGTGGTATACCGACGTGGTCAAAAAAGCCGAACTGATCGATTACACCAGCGTCAAGGGATGCATGGTGATCAAGCCGGCCGGCTATGCGATCTGGGAAAATATCCAGGCAGAGCTTGACCGCCGCTTTAAAGAAACAGGCGTGGAGAATGTATACCTGCCGCTGTTTATCCCTGAGAATCTTCTTAAGAAGGAGTCAGAACTGGTGGAAGGGTTTGCCCCGGAAGTCGCGTGGGTAACCCAGGGCGGTCTCGAGCCCCTTCAGGAGAGGCTGTGCGTGAGACCTACCTCTGAGACGCTGTTCAGTGATTTCTATAAAAATGATGTCCATTCCTACAGAGACCTGCCCAAGGTATACAATCAGTGGTGCAGTGTGGTCCGCTGGGAGAAGACAACAAGACCTTTCCTGCGTTCAAGGGAATTTCTGTGGCAGGAAGGCCATACGGTGCATGCGACGGCCGAAGAGGCCCAGGAGCGCACGGAGATGATGCTGAACGTCTACGCGGATTTCTGCGAGCAGTTCCTGGCGATCCCCGTTGTAAGAGGCCGCAAGACGGACAAGGAAAAGTTCGCCGGCGCGGAGGCCACTTACACGATCGAGTCTTTGATGCATGACGGTCAGGCGCTCCAGTCCGGTACTTCCCATAATTTCGGCGACAAGTTTGCCAGGGCTTACGAGATCCAGTTCACGGACAAGGACAATACGCTCAAGTATGCCTATCAGACCTCGTGGGGAATGACGACCCGCATGATCGGCGCCATCATCATGGTGCACGGCGACAACAGCGGCCTGGTGCTTCCCCCCAAAGTGGCGCCCGTCCAGGTGATGGTCATCCCGATCCAGCAGAAAAAGGAGGGCGTGCTCGAGTGCGCATCCGGCATCAACGATGCCCTTAAGGCAGCCGGGATCCGCGCAAAGCTCGATGATACCGACAAGAGTCCGGGCTGGAAGTTTGCCGAGCAGGAGATGCGCGGTGTTCCGCTGAGGATCGAGATCGGTCCCAAGGATATCGAAAACGGGACGGCCGTGATCGTGCGCAGGGACAACCGGGAAAAGGAGATCGTGCCCATTGACGGACTGGCTGAGGCCGCACGCCGAATCCTGGATCAGGAGCAGGCGGATATGTTCGAGCGGGCAAAAGCTCACCGCGACGCCCACACCTACGACGCTCATTCACCCGAGGAGTTTGAACAGATCATCGGTGAGAAGAGCGGCTTTGTCAGGGCCATGTGGTGCGGCAGCAGGGAGTGCGAGGATGCCGTCAAAGAGAAATACGGCGTGACGAGCCGCTGCATCCCCTTTGTCCAGGAAGATCTTTCTGATAAATGTGTGTGCTGCGGGAAAGAAGCAAAGAAACTGGTCTACTGGGGCAAAGCTTACTGATCGGAGCAAAGCTGCCGGGCAAAAACGAAAACTTTTTTGCTTTGAAACCCTGAAAGCCATTGACGAAAGGGACTAAATCCCTTAGAATGTACACATATTTTCGGGAAACGACAGGATTACCGAAAATGATACAAAAGTACCGGCCGCGGCAGTTGGCCGGGATTCGATCAGGAGGAAGAACATGAGAAAAACAATGAGAGTTATCGGGACAACGTTGGCGGCGACCATGGTCCTTTCCATGACTGCCATGGCTGCAGACACATTCAAGATCGGCGGCATCGGTCCGGTGACCGGCCCTGCGGCAGCCTACGGAAGCGCTGTCAAGAATGCGATGGAGATCGCAGCGGAAGAGATCAATGAAGCAGGCGGCATCAACGGTTATCAGGTGGAACTGAATTTCCAGGATGATGAGCATGACGCTGAGAAAGCCATCACTGCCTACAATACCCTTAAAGACTGGGGAATGCAGATCCTTGAAGGCACCGTTACCTCCACTCCGTGCGTAGCTGTCGCTGCAGAGACCGTCAATGACGGAATGTTCCAGCTTACTCCGTCCGGTTCTTCACCCAGCTGCATCACCAATGAGAACGCGTTCGCAGTCTGCTTCTCGGATCCCGCACAGGGAACCCTGAGCGCTGTCTATATCGGCACTCACGGACTGGCTGAGAAAGTAGCCGTTATCTACAACAGCTCCGACGTTTACTCGACTGGTATCTACGAGACATTTATGGCTGAAGCCGAAAACCAGCCCTTCGAGGTCGTTTCCGCGGAAGCTTTCACGGATGACTCCAGCACCGATTTCAATGTTCAGCTGACAAAGGCTAAAGACGCCGGCGCAGACCTGGTGTTCCTGCCGATCTATTATCAGGCGGCTTCCCAGATCCTGACCCAGGCCAATGCCATGGAGTATGCTCCGGTATTCTTCGGCGTAGACGGCATGGACGGCATCCTTGGCGTTGAAGGCTTTGATACGGCCCTGGCTGAGGGCGTGCTTCTTCTGACCCCGTTCGTCGCAACGGCTGAGGATGAGGCTACTGCCAGCTTCGTCGGCAAGTACGAGGAGAAGTTCGGTGAGACCCCGAACCAGTTCGCAGCGGATGCTTATGACGGTCTTTACATCATCAAGATGGCCGCTGAGCTGGCCGATGTGAACCCGGATATGGATGCAGCCGAGATCGGCAGTGCCCTGATCGAAGCCATGCCCCAGATCACCTTTGACGGCCTTACCGGTGAAGGCACCACATGGGATGCCTCCGGTGCGCCCACCAAGGATCCAAAGGCCATGGTCATCAAGGACGGCATCTATGTAGAGGCGGAATAAAGTTCCTGTGCTTGACGGGAATTTCAGACATAGGTCAAACAGGAGGGGTTGTCTATTTTGGCAACCCCAATTGTTTGTTGAGACCTGGTGAAAGGTGAGTAATCATTATGTCGTTTCTCAATTATCTGATCGGAGGTATAAGCCTCGGGAGCGTGTATGCGATCATCGCCCTGGGGTATACCATGGTTTACGGCATTGCCAAAATGCTTAACTTTGCACACGGTGACGTCATTATGATCGGCGCGTTCACCGTGTTTATTGCTACCACGCAGGCAGGGATCCATCCGCTGGCTGCCATCCTGCTCGCCATGGTGATCTGTACCGTGATGGGCATCCTGATCGAACGGATCGCCTACAGGCCGCTGAGGGGAGCAGCTTCTCCGCTTGCCGTGCTGATCACCGCGATCGGTGTCAGCTACCTGCTTCAGAATCTGGCCCTGCTGTGGTTCGGATCCAACGCAAAATCTTTCAAATCCGTTGTGACGATTCCGCCTCTGAGGCTTGCAGGCGGAGCGCTGATCATCAGCGGGGAGACGATCGTCACGATCATCGCGTGCATCGTGATCATGATCGGACTGACGACCTTTATAAATAAGACGAAACCGGGACAGGCCATGCTTGCTGTGTCTGAGGACCAGGGAGCAGCCAGGCTCATGGGGATCAACGTGAACGGGATCATCGCACTGACATTTGCGATCGGTTCCGCGCTGGCAGCGATCGCCGGCGTTCTGCTGTGTTCCTCCTATCCGTCCCTTGATCCATATACGGGTTCCATGCCGGGCATCAAAGCGTTCGTTGCCGCTGTCTTCGGCGGGATAGGATCGATCCCGGGCGCCATGATCGGAGGTATCCTCCTGGGCGTTATCGAGATCTTCGGCAGGGCCTACATCTCCGCACAGATGGCTGATGCCATCGTTTTCGCGGTTCTGATCGTCGTTCTCCTGGTAAGACCGACCGGTCTCCTTGGCAAAAAGATTCAGGAAAAGGTTTAAGGAGGGGACCGTATGTTCAAGAACAAGACTGCAAGACAAAATGCGATCACTTACGGGATCATCCTGGCTGCGATGGCGGTCATGCTCCCGATGCAGATGGGCGGTCATCTGTCCAGTTCACTGTCGGGACTTTTGGTGCCGTTCTGCTATTATGCCATCCTGGCCGTCTCCCTGAACCTGACGGTCGGCATTCTTGGCGAACTGAGCCTGGGACACGCCGGCTTTATGTGCGTCGGTGCTTTTACCAGTGCTTTCTTTACAAAGTTTACGGCGGATATCATCGCCAATTCCTATGTGAGATTTTTCCTGGGACTGCTGATCGGCATCGCCTTTTCGGCGCTGATCGGATTTCTCATCGGCATCCCGGTGCTGAGACTGAAGGGAGACTACCTGGCGATCGTCACACTGGCTTTTGGCGAGATCATCAAGAATCTGGTCAATGTCCTTTACATCGGCAAGGATTCGAGGGGTGTCCATTTTTCCATGAAGGATTCCATCTCGCTTCATCTTGAACCGGAAGGAACCGTGATCGTGGCCGGCCCGCAGGGGATCACCGGCATCGACAGGACTTCAAGCTTCCTGATCGGGGGCATTCTGCTCCTGGCAGCGGTATTTATCGTTCTGAGGCTGATCCAGTCGAGGGACGGCCGTGCCATCATGTCGATCCGCGACAACCGGATCGCAGCGGAATCGATCGGCATCAACGTGACGAAATATAAACTTCTCGCCTTTACGGTGTCCGCAGCACTGGCCGGAATGGGCGGCGTGCTGTATGCCCACAATCTGGCCACGCTGACCGCCACCTCGAAGAATTTCGGCTTCAACATGTCGGTCATGATCTTGGTCTATGTGGTGCTTGGCGGGATCGGAAACATCCGCGGATCCGTGATCGCTCCCGTGGTCCTCAATCTGCTTCTGGACTATGTGCTGCGCAAGCTTCAGATGCTCGGATCCAACCCGGTCCTTCAGTTCATGAGCGATAACCGCATGCTGATCTACGCGATCGTGCTGATCGTCATCATGATCATGACCTGGAGCCCGAAGATGATCGCGAGGCGCGAGGCTCTGTTTAACCGCGGCCGGAAGGAGGAGTGATCATGCCGATGCTGGAAGTTAAAAACCTTGGTATCTCCTTTGGCGGCCTGAGAGCTGTCAATGAATTCAATCTTTCGGTGGAGAAGGGGCAGCTGTACGGACTGATCGGTCCCAACGGCGCCGGCAAGACCACTGTGTTCAACCTGCTCACGGGGGTATACCAGCCTGACAGCGGGGTGATCCGCCTTGACGGTGAGGATATCACCGGCAGAAAAACCATCGATATAAGCAAAGCCGGCATCGCGCGGACGTTCCAGAACATCCGGCTTTTCGGAAAGCTTTCCGTGCTTGACAATGTCAAGGCCGGAATGCACAATAAACATCCGTATCCTCCTCTGGCGGGGATCTTCCATACTCCCGCCTGGAAGAGGACAGAGGATGAGATGACCGAGAAGGCTCTGAAGCTTTTGGAGGTGTTTGATCTGAAGGATGATCATGAATACCTCGCCTCCAATCTCCCTTACGGAAAACAGCGCAAACTTGAGATCGCAAGAGCTCTTGCGACGGATCCGAAGCTCCTTCTGCTGGATGAACCGGCGGCAGGCATGAATCCGCAGGAGACAAAGTCCCTCATGGACATGATCCGGTTTGTGAGAGATGAGTTCGGAATGACGATCCTGCTGATCGAACACGATATGAAGCTGGTCTCCGGAATCTGTGAGGGCCTGACGGTACTGAATTTCGGGGAGGTGCTCGCGCAGGGTGAGACCGGAAGTGTTCTGGCGAACCCGGCGGTGATCACCGCCTATCTGGGTGAATGATTTCCCGGGAGGAATAGAAGATATGGCAATGCTGGAAGTGAAAAACCTTCATGTGTATTACGGGATGATCCATGCGATCAAGGATGTGTCCTTCGAGGTGAATGAAGGGGAGATCATCGCCCTGATCGGGGCGAACGGTGCGGGAAAAACAACCATCCTGCACACGATCAGCGGGCTGATCGGAGCGCGGTCCGGATCGATCATGTTCGAGGGGAAGGAGACAACGAAGATCCCCGCCCATGAGCTGGTATCGATGGGAATGGCCCAGGTGCCGGAGGGAAGGCGTGTCTTCGCGCAGATGAGCGTTTACCAGAATCTCCGGATGGGAGCCTATACCCGAAAGGACAAATCTGAACTGGATTCCACCCTGGAGATGGTCTTCAAACGTTTCCCGAGGCTGAAGGAGAGACTTGGCCAGCCGGCGGGAACTCTCTCAGGCGGAGAACAGCAGATGCTGGCCATGGGCAGGGCGCTCATGTCGCATCCGAAGATCATCCTGATGGACGAACCTTCCATGGGACTTTCCCCTATACTTGTTAATGAGATCTTTGATATAATAAAGAGTGTCAATGAAGCCGGCACCACGGTCCTGCTTGTTGAGCAGAACGCGAGGAAGGCACTGATGGTCGCTGACAGGGCGTATGTGCTTGAGACCGGCCGCATTGTGAACTCAGGAGATGCCAAAGAACTGATGAACGATGATTCCATTCGAAAAGCGTACCTGGGCGAATAAATAATAGCCTGACTGCGGCGGGAGGATGAATATGAAGAATATTGTGGTAACGATCGCAAGACAGTATGGAAGCGGAGGAAAGACGCTGGGCCAGATGCTGGCCAGGCAGATGGGGGTGCATGTGTACAACCGCGAGATCCTCAAACTGGCTTCTGAAGACAGCGGCATCAACGAAGCGCTTTTTAACCAGGTGGATGAGAAGCTCCGGACCAGTATCCTTTCCGGCCTGATGACCCGCCAGTATACGGGAGAGCTGTTTACTCCTGAAAATGTCGCTTTTCTTTCCGACAATAATCTTTTCAATTACCAGGCCAAGGTGATCAAGCACCTGGCCGAGACAGAGTCGTGCGTGATCATCGGCCGCTGCGCCGATTATGTGCTCCGGGATTATGACAACGTGGTCAGGGTCTTCGTACACGCATCTCCCGAGTACTGCCGGCAGCAGGCTCTTGAAAGAGGCTCCTACCGTGAGAAGGACATCGACAAATACATTCAGAAAACGGATAAGTACAGGGCAGACTACTACAAGTATTACACAAAACATGACTGGTACGACGCCAGGAACTACGATCTTTGCCTGAACAGCGAACGGCTCGGGTATCAGGGATGTGTCGACGCGATCCTGTCCTACATATCCATCAGGTTCGGAGAGGAGAAGGAATAATGTGGAAAAAACTGGTCATCGGAAATGATCATGCAGCACTGGCACTCAAGAATGAGATCATGGACTACCTGAAAGGGAAAGGGTATGAGGTGATCAATGTCGGGACGGATTCTCCCGAGAGTTTTCCCTATCCCATAAGCGGCTACAGGGCCGCGAAGATGGTGGCTTCGGGAGAGGCTGATGCCGGTATCCTTATCTGCGGAACGGGCCTGGGCATATCCCTTGCGGCAAACAAGGTGAACGGCATCCGCTGCTGCGTCTGCAGTGAACCTTATACGGCGAGGATGTCACGCCAGCACAATAATGCCAATATGCTTGCCTTCGGGGCCAGGGTAGTTGGATTGGATCTGGCAAAGATGATCGTGGATGAGTGGCTTGCCACTGAGTTTGAGGGCGGACGCCACCAGGTTCGTGTTGACATGATCATGGAGATCGAACAGAAACAGTCGCTGGAAGCGGCTGACAAGGAGACAGGACGGGTCAATTGAGACAGATCGAAAAAAAGATCCGCCAGAGAATGATCAGAACGATTGCCGCCGCTATGCTGGCAGGGGTTTTCCTGACAGGCTGCGGCGGTAATTACGCGGGCGGAAATCATACAAGAAAAGGGTTGAAGGCCCTGGAAAAAGGGGAGCCGGAAAAGGCACTGGAATATATTGCAGACGGGATAGACAGGGGAGAAGATCTCCTGATGGCTTACCGCGCCCAGGGGATCGCGCAGCTTGCGCTGGCCCGCTATGAGGAGTCAGCGGCAGCGCTGGAAAAATCTCTTGAGTATGCCGATGAGAAGATGCCGGAGACGGTGCAGGACATCCGCCTTTATCTTGCCCTGGCCTGTTACAGGGCGGAGCACTTTAACGATACCGTGGAAGTGTGCAGCCAGATCCTTGAACTGGATCAGTCGGTGACGGAGGCCTGGTTCCTGTCGGGGGCTGCAAGGCTCGGACTGGGTGACCAGGAAGGAGCCGGAGCGGATTTTGACAGGGCGATCGCGCTTGAAAAGAGCAATTATCATCTGTACCTGAGGATCTATGAGGCGTATGAGGGCGTCAACCTGACTGCCGTCGGGGACGAGTACCTGCAGACCTCCCTCAATATTCTTCCGGAAACGACACAGGACTGCTATGAGGTGAGCCAGATCTATTATTATCTCCAGCAGTATGATAAAGCCCGGGACATGCTCATGAAACCGGTGGAGGAGAAATATGTGCCGGCTATCGCCCTGATGGGCCAGGTATATCTGGCCATGGACGACTACGCCCATGCGGGAGCCATGTACCAGCTCATCTATGAGCAGGAGGGAGAGACCCCAATCGTGGACAACGGGTTTGCACTGTGTGCCCTTGCCGCCGGAGATTACGATGATGCGCTCAATTACATCAACAAGGGACTGGCTCTCGATGAGGAAGAGGGAAAACAGCAGCTGCGTTTCAATGAGATCACGGCTTACGAAAGAAAGTTGGATTTCTCCACGGCGCTGGTGAAGGCGGAAGCCTACAACGCTCTCTATCCCGGGGATGAGGCCGGGATCAGGGAACTGAAATTTTTAAGAACGAGGAACTGAACATATGCCATTGACCGATCCCGAGCGAGTGATCCTCGTGGGAGTGTGTACAGATGATTACCGTGAAACGGAGCAGCCCCTGGATGAACTGGAAGAGCTGGCTGTCTCGGCAGGCGCCGAGTGCGTGGGAAGGCTGATCCAGAATCTCGAGCATATCCATCCCGGGACATACCTGGGAAGCGGAAAGATCGCCGAGCTTCAGGCGCTGGCGGCGCAGACCGGGGCTTCGGCTGTGATCTGTGACGATGAGCTCACCCCCTCCCAGCTGACGGGACTTTGTGATGAACTTGACTGCAAGGTCCTGGACAGGACGCTGCTCATACTGGATATATTTGCAGAGCGGGCTGTCACGAGGGAGGGAAAGATCCAGGTGGAGCTGGCCCAGCTCACCTACCGGCTTTCTCATCTGACGGGGCTTGGAAAGAGCCTCTCGAGGCAGGGAGGCGGAATCGGAACCAGAGGACCGGGCGAGAAGAAACTTGAGAGCGACCGGCGCCGGATCCGCAGCCGCATCACTTCACTGCGGCGTGAACTGGCACAGATAAAAAAACACCGTGCGGTGACCAGGAGCGCGCGTCTTGGAAGCAGCGCCTTTTCCGCTGCGATCGTCGGCTATACCAACGCGGGAAAATCCACGCTGCTGAACCTGCTGACCGGGGCGGATGTCTATGCCATGGACCGGCTTTTTGCCACGCTTGATCCGACGACGAGAGCCCTCCACACTCCCGAGGGGATGGAGGTCATGCTTACCGATACCGTCGGCTTTATCCGCAAACTTCCGCATCACCTGATCGACGCATTCCGCGGCACTCTCGAGGAAGCGTGCTACGCCGACATGATCCTTCATGTGGTGGACAGCGCCAATCCGAGGATGGAGCAGCAGATGCAGGTCGTGTATGAGACGCTCCAAAGCCTCGAGATCAGGGACAAGCCGGTCGTGACCGTCTTTAACAAGACGGATCTTCTGGCCGGAGAATGCAGGGCGAAAGACCCGATGGCCGTCCGGAGCCTGCATGTGAGCGCACTGACCGGCGACGGGATGGATGAGCTGGTGAAGACTCTTGAGGAGATGGCCTGTGACGGCCTGATCCTGGTCGAACGCCATTACGGATATGACCAGGCAGGGAGAGTGGACCTGATCCGTAAATACGGGAAGCTGCTGGAGCTGGAATACAGGCCGGATGAGATCATGCTCAGGGCCTATGTGAATCCGGGCATCTACGGGAAGATCTGAGCAAAGAAAAAGAGCAGCCTTAACGGCTGCTCCTGATGCTACGGATTATGTCTACGCTTTCAAACGATAATCAACTGATCAGAGTTTTACAACGTTAGTGGCCTGGATCCCGCGGGGTCCTTCAGTCAGATCATAAGATACTTCCTGACCCTCATCGAGCGTCTTGAAGCCTTCGCTCTGAATAGCAGAATAGTGTACGAAAACATCGTTTCCGTCTTCTCCGGTGATAAAACCGAAGCCTTTTTCTGCATTAAACCACTTAACTTTACCCTTGTTCATTTCAGTTCCTCCAGTTTCTTTATGCTATGTTTTTGATTTTGGTTTTAGACATTTAACCAATTAATCAATGTTGCCATTAAATTATAAGGGTGCGCCATTGAGGGTGTCAACCCGTTGCGGTCAGATAATTGTGGGGATTATCTAGATAATATTTCAGAAATGTACAAAAATTGAACAGATTATCAAAAGAGAATTTTACACAAAATAAATGCGGTGGTGATTCTGACAAAACTGGCCGCCGATGAAAGAGAGAATAATGACTTTGCTTACAAAGAAACCGATCCGGATCCCCGGAAAAGTGACCGAACTGATCCGCACCCTCGGTGATAATGGTTTTGAGGCCTTTGCCGTGGGTGGCTGTGTCCGCGACAGCCTGCTGGGCAGGATCCCCATGGACTGGGATATTACGACCAACGCATTGCCCCAGCAGGTAAAAAGTATTTTTGGCCATACCGTGGATACAGGGATCGCCCATGGGACCGTGACCGTTCTCCTGGGAGGGCAGCCCTTCGAGGTGACGACTTACCGGATAGACGGGGAATATACCGATTCGCGGCATCCAAGGAGCGTGTCCTTTACCCCTTCCCTCAGAGAAGACTTAAAGCGGCGGGATTTCACGATCAACGCGATGGCGTACAGTGAGAGAGGCGGCCTGGTGGACCTGTTCGGAGGAATGGTGGACCTTGAAGGGGGCGTCATCCGCTGTGTGGGGGATCCGAGGGAACGGTTTACCGAGGATGCGCTTCGGATCATGCGGGCGGTGCGCTTTGCTGCCCAGCTTAATTTTGAGATCGACCCGGGAACGGCCGCGGCTATCCGGGAGTTCGCGCCGTCGCTCAAGCGGATCAGTGCCGAGCGGATCCGGGAGGAGCTGGTCAAGCTGCTGATCAGTGACCATCCCCAGAGGATGTGGACACTGTATAAGCTCGGGATCACGGCAGTGATACTGCCCGAGTTCGACGCAGCTTTTGAACAGATGCAGAACGGGCCCCACCATGATGAGACGGTGGGGGTACATACGCTGCTGGCTCTGGAGAAGGTCCGCGCGGACAAACACCTGCGCCTTGCGATGCTGCTGCATGACCTTGCCAAGCCTGTCTGCGCCCGGATGGATGAGGACGGCATCTGGCATTTTCCGGAACATGCGAAAGAGGGGGCCGTTCTGGCTGAAAAGATCTTAAGGAGACTTAAGTTCGACAACGAGACGATCCGGCGCGTCACTCTGCTGATCCGGGAGCATTCTTTCTATCCCGAACAGACGCCGGCGGGCGTGCGGCGCTTCATCGCCCGCACCGGTGAAGATATGTTTGAGGATTATATTGCCGTGAAGCGGGCGGACATCGCTGCCCAGAAAAACGACCCGTCCGGCGAAAGAGCCGCCATGACCAACCGGATCGAACAGATCGGCGAACAGATCTTACTGGAAGGAGACTGCCTGAAGCTGAAAGACCTGGCCCTGTCGGGACAGGACCTGATCGGCGACGGGATGGAGAAGGGACCGATGGTCGGCCGCGTACTGGCTGCGCTGCTTGACCTTGTTCTTGAGGATCCCGGAATGAATGACCGGGAGATCCTGCTGGAAAAGAGCCGGATGATAAGAAACCAGATAAACTGAATGATAAGGAGACTGCTATGACATTTATCGCCACACCCGTTAAAGGAATGAATGATTTTCTCCCGTCAGACATGCGCCTGAGGGAACATGTGCTCGGACTGATCAAGAAGACTTATGCCGGTTACGGTTTTGAACAGATCGAAACCCCGGCGGTGGAGCATATTGAGAACCTCACCGGAAAAGTTGGCGGGGAAAATGAAAAGCTGATCTTTAAGATCATGAAGCGCGGCCGTGAGCTTGAAAAGGGAATGGAGAGCGGTGAGATCGCGGACAGCGGCCTTCGTTATGATCTCACCGTCCCGCTGGCCAGGTACTATGCCAATCACCGCAATGAACTGCCTTCCCCGCTCAAGGCGCTGCAGATCGGAAATGTCTGGCGCGCGGACAGGCCGCAGAAGGGCCGCTTCCGCCAGTTCACCCAGTGTGATATCGATATTATCGGCGATGCCTCCATTATGGCCGAGATCGAGCTGATCGGCGCAACGGCCGGAATGCTCACACGCATATTCTCCGAAGTGGGAGTGAAAGAGTTTACCGTCCATATCAATGACCGCCGGATCCTTAAGGCGATGGCGGCCGCGGCCGGATTTTCCCCGGAGGATTATGATGAGGTGTTTATCGCTCTGGACAAGATGGACAAGATCGGTGCGGAAGGCGTAGGTGAGATCCTGAGGGAGAATTCTTACCCGGAAGGCGCCGCTGACAGATACCTGGCCATGTTCAGCCATGCCGGTGACGGGATCAGCTGCGAGAATTTCTGCGGGGAAGCCTGCCCGGATACGCTTGAGAGCGGGGTCGCAAAGGGAATCGATACCATCATGGAGAGCGTCCGCCTCATGACAGATGAAGGCGTATCCATTGTCTTCGACCCGACGCTGGTCAGGGGAATGTCGTATTATACCGGAACGATCTTTGAGATCACCATCGACCACTACAATTTCTCGATCGCCGGCGGCGGACGCTACGATGAGATGATCGGACGCTTTTCCAATCAGTCGGCGTGTGCCTGCGGGTTCTCGATCGGATTTGAAAGGATCGTGACCATCCTCAAAGATCTCGGTTGGAAAGAACCGAACGCCCAGAGCGGCGGGACGGCGCTGCTGGTGGATGAGAAGAGCGGTTTCGACAGGCTTGGCGAGGTCTTCGCCCTGGCATCCTCCCTCAGGAAGGAAGGCACCCGGGTGACAGTACAGCCGCTGAAAAAGAACGCCAAATTCCAGGTGGAGACCCTTGAAAAATCCGGATATGACGTCATCCGGAAGATCTATGGGGACACACAGCTGTAAAAGCAGCGCACTGATGTAAGATAAAGACGCGGCGCGGACAATAACGGCTGGAACAGCGGGCATTTTTGTTATATAATCAGCATATCAGAACCGATTGTATTTTCCTGGAGGTGTGATTATGGATTACAAGGCTGTCTATGAACAGTGGCTGACAGATCCTCGCTTTGACGAGGCTACCAAGGAAGAGCTCCGCGCCATCAGCGGTGATGAGAAGGAGATCAAGGAGCGCTTTTATACTGAACTGGAGTTTGGCACGGCCGGGCTTCGCGGCATTATCGGCGCAGGCACGAACCGCATGAATGAATATGTGGTCCGCCATGCGACCCAGGGACTTGCCAATTACATCATCAAACAGGGAGCCCAGGATAAAGGAGTGGCGATCGCCTACGATTCCAGGCACATGTCTCCCGAGTTTGCTGATTTCGCGGCACTCTGCCTTGCAGCGAACGGGATAAAGGCCTACGTGTTCGAATCTCTGCGCCCCACGCCGATGCTTTCCTTCGCTGTCCGTTATCTGCACTGCACGGCGGGCATCAATATCACAGCCAGCCACAATCCGGCTGAGTACAATGGATACAAGGTATACTGGGAGGACGGTGCCCAGATCACACCGCCCCATGATACAGGCATCATGGAGGAGGTCAGGAACGTGCCTGACTACACCAGCCCGAAGACCATGCCGAAGGAAGAAGCGGTCGCTGCAGGCCTTTATGTGACCATCGGCGCCGAAGTGGACGATGCGTTCATCGCGGCCGTCAAGAGCCAGGTGCTCCATCCCGAAGCGATCGCAGCTGCGGCGAAGGACCTGAAGATCGTCTATACACCGCTTCACGGTACCGGAAATATTCCCGTACGCCGGGTGCTTAAAGAACTCGGCTTCGAGAACGTCTATGTCGTGAAGGAGCAGGAGCTGCCGGACGGTGATTTCCCGACGGTAGGCTATCCCAATCCGGAAGCGGATGCGGCTTTCGAGCTTGGCCTGAAGCTTGCTAAGGAGATCGATGCCGACCTTGTGCTGGCAACAGACCCGGATGCGGACCGCCTCGGCGTGCGCGTGAAGGACAAGAACGGTGAATACCATGTGCTGACCGGCAACATGTCCGGTTCGCTGCTGGCTGACTATGAGATCTCCCAGCGCAAAGCCCTGAAGGGTCTTCCCGATGACGGAAAGCTGATCAAGACCATCGTTACCACCAACCTGGCTGACGGGATCGCGAAGCAGTACGGGGTGGACGTGATCGAATGCCTGACCGGCTTCAAGTATATCGGCCAGCAGATCCTGAATTTCGAGAATACCGGAAAAGGGACCTACCTGTTCGGATTTGAGGAGAGCTACGGCTGCCTGATCGGAACACATGCCCGCGACAAGGATGCCGTGGTGGCTGTCATGGCGCTTTGCGAGGCGGCGGCTTATTACAGGACCAAGGACATGACCCTCTGGGATGCCATGATCGACCTGTATGAGAGATGCGGTTATTATGTGGATGATATCGAGTCCATCTCCCTTAAGGGCATCGAGGGACTCCAGAAGATCCAGGATATCATGAACACCATGCGTGAGCATACTCCCGAAAAGATCGGCGCCTACAAGGTGCTGTCCGACAGGGACTACAAGACCGGCGTTGTCAGGGATGAGGCGACCGGAGAGGAGAAGCCGACCGGGCTGCCCGTATCCAATGTGCTGTACTATGACATGGAGGACGGTGCCTGGATGTGCGTTAGGCCGTCGGGAACGGAACCGAAGATCAAATTCTATTACGGGGTCAAGGGCAGCTCCCTTGAGGATGCCACCGCCAGATCGAAGGATTTCGGGAAGGCTGTAAACGACATGATCGAAGACATGCTCAAATGAGCCGGAAATGACCGAAAAATGGCTTAAAACAGGGCCGAACGCTTGACAAATCGGCCTATCTCGTATATAAGTATTTAAGAGTCGCAACTCCGATACCAAGTGCGTTTTAATAGCACCGGGAGTGAAGGGGAGCATGACCGGAAGGCTGAGGGTTGCTGCGAGTTAATATTTTCATATTCCAGGAGGGAACTATTATGAACAAAACAGAACTGATTGCAGCAGTTGCAGCAAAATCTGAACTTAGCAAAAAAGATGCTGAGAAGGCTGTCAAGGCTTTTACCGAAGTGGTAGCCGAGGCCCTGAAGAAAGATGATAAAGTTCAGCTGGTTGGATTTGGTACTTTCGAAGTTACCAAGAGAGCTGCCAGAGAGGGCAGAAATCCCCAGACCGGCAAGAAGATGAAGATCAAAGCCTCCAAGAATGCCAGATTCAAAGCTGGTAAGGCTCTCAAGGACAGCCTTAACTGATCTTTGACCGTCTATGCGTCTGGACAAGTTTCTGAAGGTGTCTCGCCTGATCAAGCGCCGTACAGTGGCCAATGAAGCCTGCGACGCGGGAAGGGTGACAGTTAACGGTAAGGTTGCCAAGGCTTCCCACGATGTGAAGACCGGTGATATCATTGAGATCGGTTTCGGAACAAGAACGGTGAAAGCCCAGGTCCTGGATGTGCAGGAGACAGTCAGAAAAGACGAGGCAAAGGAACTGTTCCGTTATCTGTAGACATGGATAGACCGACGTCCGGAATGATCCAGTTCCGGACGTCTTCTTTCTGTTATTATTTAAAGAACCAGGAGAAAGGTCGGTTATGGCGGATAGAAAAAAGAAGGCCAGTACTTCCAACAGGGTCGGCATGGTCGTTATCGCGATGGTGGTCATGATCCTGATCGCCGTGATGCTCTCCCAGAGCGCTCAGATGAAAAAGAAGATCTCTTCCTACAAGGCTTCCAATCAGGCCCTGGAGGAACAGATCCAGGTCGAGCGGGACAGGGCTGAGGGCCTCAAGTCATTGCCCGATTATATTTCTTCAGATGAGTACGTTGAGAAGACGGCGCGGGAAAAATTCGGCCTCGTGTATGAGGATGAGGTCATTTACCAGGCAAAAGACGGAGAGTGAGATGATGTGGGATGCTGCATCATCTTTTTTCTTCCTGCCCGGAGGGGCACACAGTGGTGTAAGGAATGAATTTTGAAAAGACGGTCTGTGATTTTATCCGTCGGGAGGAAATGATCCTTCCGGGGGAAAAGGTGCTTGCCGGCGTTTCCGGAGGAGCCGATTCTACGGCGCTGCTCCTGCTTCTTGATGAGCTTGGATCTGAGCTGGGTTTCAGCGTGGAGGCGGTACACGTGGAACATGGGATCCGCGGAGCGGAGAGTCTCGAAGACGAGGCGTTTGTCAGGAAACTGTGCTGCCGTCAGGGAATCGTGCTGCATACAAGGCACGCCGATGTTCCGAAGGCTGCCTCGCTCAATGGGGAAACACTGGAGGAAGCGGCAAGAAATGTGCGGATGGAGATCTTTGAGAAGATCCGCCGGGAGAGAGGCGCGGACAGGATCGCCCTTGCCCATCATGCTGACGACCAGGCCGAGACAGTGCTTTTAAATCTGTTTCGGGGAACCGGGCTTACGGGGCTGGCGGGGATCCGCCCGGTGAGAGGAAGGATCGTAAGACCGCTCCTATGCGTTACCAGAGCCATGATTGAACAGTGGCTTTCACAGAAGGGACAGTCCTGGAGGACAGACAGCACCAACCTGGAGACAGACCAGGTCAGGAACCGCATCAGGATCAATCTGCTGCCGCTGATCAGTGAACAGGTAAATGCCGCCTCTTCCAGACATATCTGCGAAGCGGCCGCCTCCGTACGGGAGGCGGTTGAGCATCTCGAGGGGGAGATCGACAGCCTGGAGAGGAAACTTGTGAGGTATCTTCCCGATGAAGAAAGCGCCGCCGCAGCAGCGGCAGCGGTGGCGGCCCTGGATCCGGTGATGGCCCCGGGCCTGATCAGGAGAATGATCAGCCGTGTCAATGAAGGAAAAGGACTCAAAGACCTGACCCGCATCCATATCAGGAATATCCTTGAGCTGGCGGAAAAAGGCGCAGGAAAGAGGCTGGATCTGCCCGGAAGACTGGAAGCTGTCCGGATAAGGGACGACCTGGTGATCCGGAGACTTGATCCGAAAAAGGACAGGGAGCCCCCCTGCTTCGGGGAGGTGCTTGAACTTACGGAAAGCGGAAGGTTTGTGTATGCCGGCAGGACCTTCGAGGTCTGCTTTCACGGCCGGGAGAACCTGAGGGAACTGCTGGGCAGCGGGATCCCTGAAAAAAAGTATACGAAATGGCTGGCCTGTGATAAAATGAAGAGTACGGTGTGCCTGCGGACCAGACGCAGCGGTGATTACCTGATCGTCAACGCGGCGGGCGGCCGGAAATCCCTGAAGGACTACCTGATCGATGAAAAGGTGCCGGCCGGGGAGAAAGACCGTGTGATCGTAGCGGCCCAGGGGAGCCACGTTCTGTGGGTGATCGGGCACCGCATCAGCTATGAAGCGAGAATAACGGATGAAACCGAAAAAGCGGTATGCATCCGGACAGACGGGGAAGAAACGTAAAAGGAAAAAGGTATCTGGCATAAGGAGGGACCATGTCTGAGAATGTAAAGGTAATGATCACCGAAGAAAAACTGACAAGGCGGATTCAGCAGCTGGCGCAGCAGATCAGTGAAGATTACGCCGGCAAACAGGTCATGCTTCTGTGCATCCTGAAGGGAAGCGTATTTTTTACCTGTGAGCTTGCCAGGCATATGACGATACCCGTCACTATGGATTTCATGTCTGTCAGCAGCTATGGTGACGGCACCAGCTCGAGCGGTGTTGTGCGTCTGGTCAAGGACCTGGATGAGAGCATCGAGGGGAAGGACGTGATCGTGATCGAGGATATCATCGATTCCGGCCGCACCTTAAGCTACCTGATGGAGAACCTTTCCTCCAGAAGGCCCAGGAGCATTTCTCTGTGCACGCTGCTGGACAAGCCCCAGCGCAGGACCTGTGAGGTGAAGGTGGATTATGTGGGATTTGAGATCCCGGACGAATTCGTGGTCGGATTCGGGCTTGATTACGCACAGCGCTATCGGAATCTTCCGTTTATCGGGATCCTGTCATTTGAAGAATTTTAAGCTTAAGGAGCAAAATGTTGGATAAAAACACCAGAGGGATCGGCTTTTATATCGTGCTGGCGGCTCTTTTCGCCATTATGGTCTTCGGCCTCAGGGAAACCCTCACTTCAAGAAAGACACTTTCTTATAAAGAATTCCAGGAACTGCTCAACCAGGATCTGGTGGCAGGCGTGGAGATCACCCAGAACAAAGAGGTTCCCACGGGAATCCTGGATGTGGAGAAGATGGACGGCTCGCATGAGACGGTCTATGTGTCCGATGTCAATAAAGTCGAGGAGCTCCTGGCCGGGTATGATGTGAGCGTTCAGGTCGACGATGTTGTCCGTGACAGCATTTTCGTGACGACCATCCTGCCGATCCTTCTGATGGGCGTCCTCGTCATGATCTTCATGGCCATGATGAACAGGAATGCCGGCGGCGGCAGCAATACCAGAATGATGGATTTCGGAAAGAGTCATGCCCGGAAAGTGGATCCGGATGCCAACCGAATCACGTTCAGGGACGTTGCCGGCCTGGATGAAGAGAAAGAGAATCTGGCCGAGCTGGTGGAATTTCTGAAGGAACCGGGTTCATTCATCAGCATGGGTGCGAGGATTCCCAAGGGTGTGATCCTGGTGGGTCCTCCCGGAACCGGAAAAACGCTGCTCGCGAAGGCCATGGCCGGTGAGGCGGGAGTGCCTTTCTTCTCGATCTCCGGTTCTGACTTCGTGGAAATGTTTGTCGGTGTCGGTGCTTCAAGGGTGAGAGATCTTTTTTCCACTGCCAAGAAGCATTCACCGTGCATCATCTTTATCGATGAGATCGATGCCGTAGCCAGAAAAAGAGGAACCGGCATGGGCGGCGGCCACGATGAGAGAGAGCAGACCCTCAACCAGCTGCTTGTCGAGATGGACGGCTTCAGCGACAATGAAGGCATTATCGTGATGGCTGCCACAAACCGTGTGGATATCCTTGACCCGGCGATCCTGCGCCCCGGCCGCTTTGACCGGCAGGTCAGCGTAAGCCGTCCGGATATAAAGGGAAGGGAAGAGATCCTGGCAGTCCATGCGCGCAAAAAACCGCTGCGTGATGACGTGGACCTCAAGGAGGTGGCCAGGACGAGCGCCGGAATGACCGGAGCCGATCTGGAGAACCTGCTCAATGAAGCGGCCATCCGCGCGGCCCGTGAAAAGAAACCGGCGATCGATCCCTCCGACATAGAGGCTGCCCTGATCAAGATACAGGTCGGTACGGAAAAGAAGACCTGGGTGATGTCCGAGCGGGAGAAGAAGATCACAGCCTACCATGAGTCGGGCCATGCGATCCTGTTCCATCTGCTTCCTGAAGTGGGACCGGTCCATCTGGTCTCCATCATCCCGACGACCGGCGGAGCCGCAGGCTTTACGATGCCTTCCCCGGAGCGTGACGACATGCTCGTCACCCGGACACAGATGTTCTCGCAGATCGTTGTCAGCCTTGGCGGGCGGGCAGCGGAAGAGATGGTGATCGGGGATGTGACGACAGGGGCGAGCCAGGATATCCGCCAGGCGACCGGAATGGCCAGGGCCATGGTGACAAGGTTCGGTATGTCGGAAAAGGCCGGACTTCTCAGCTATGACACGGATGACAATGAAGTTTTTATCGGACGCGACCTGGCCCATGCCAGATCCTATGGCGAGCAGGCAGCATCCATGATCGATTCGGAAGTGAAGCGCATCGTTGATGAGGCGCACGAGAAGGCCAGGCGGATCCTTAAAGAGAATGAGGATGTCCTTCACAGGAGCGCAGCTCTCCTGCTGGAGAGGGAAAAGATTACCGGTAAAGAATTTGAAGCGCTTTTTGTCGAGTAAAAAATGCTGCAGACAGCCGGATGACTTCGGAGAGATTCAATATGTATGACAGTAATTATGACCGCACGATGCGTGCGGCCAGTTATATATTCCAGATGAGGCCGGTCTTTAACACACAGGCGCTGTTCAGTGACGGGACCAGATATTATGTTTCCCCCATGGAGCCCGATCCCGGGGACACAGTGACCGTCAGGCTGCGAACAGCGCGTTTTAATGCCGATGCGGCCTTTCTCCTGACCGGAAGCGGTGAGCGGCTGCAGATGACCTGGGAGACCGGTAAGGACGACTTTGATTATTATATCGCGTCCTTCCGGATCGAAGAGGAGCCGGTCAGTTACTACTTTGAGATCCACTGCGGACGGTACCGTTGTTTTTACTGCCGGTACGGCGTATCCGAGGAAAAGCCTTCTTCCGGATTTTTCCGCCTAAGTCCAGGCTTTCATACGCCGGACTGGGCCAAGGGAGCCGTTTTCTACCAGATCCTGGTGGACCGGTTCTGCAACGGCGATCCGGGCAACGATGTGCTGGACCGCGAATACAGCTATATCCATGGTTTTTCCACTCACGTGACGGACTGGTATTCCCGTCCGGAGCCGATGGATGTGCGCAATTTTTACGGGGGAGACCTGGCCGGCGTCATGTCCAAGCTGGACTATCTGCAGGCGCTGGGTATCGAGGTGCTGTATTTCAATCCCCTGTTTGTATCTCCGTCCAATCACAAATACGATATCCAGGATTATGATCACATCGATCCGCACCTGGGACCGATGCCCAGGGACGAGGGCGAGGTGCTGCCGGAGAACTGGACGGACAACCGGCATTCTTCCCGTTACCAGTGCCGCGTGACGGATCCGGAGAACCTGGATGCCGCCAACGGCATGTTTATCCGCCTGGTGGATGAATGTCACCGCCGGGGTATGAGGGTGATCCTTGACGGGGTGTTCAATCACTGCGGCTCCTTTAACAAATGGCTCGACCATGAGGGGATCTACGAGGGGAAACCCGGGTACGAGCATGGGGCTTACCAGTATGCGGACAGTCCCTACCGTTCTTTCTTTGCTTTCCAGGACGAGAATGCCTGGCCCTTTAATGATTCCTACGAGGGCTGGTGGGGACATAACACCCTGCCCAAGCTCAATTATGAGGGTTCGCAGCTGTTAGAGGATTATATCCTCTCCATCGCTGCCAAGTGGGTGCTGCCGCCTTACAACGCTGACGGATGGCGGCTTGATGTGGCGGCGGACCTGGGCCACAGCCCGGAATACAATCACTCATTCTGGAAGAAATTCCGAAAGGCCGTCAGGGCGGCAAAGCCCGATGCACTGATCATCGCCGAGCATTACGGAGATCCCTCCTCCTGGCTTCAGGGAGATGAGTGGGATACGGTCATGAACTATGACGCCTTTATGGAACCGCTGACGTGGTTCTTTACGGGAATGGAAAAGCACAGCGATTCCTCCCAGGAATGGCTTCACAACAACGCGGATGCGTTTATGGACGCCATGCGCTATAACATGGCCTGCTTCATGCAGCCTTCCCTGGAAGTGGCCATGAATGAGATCTCAAACCACGATCATTCCCGGTTCCTGA
>DGTA01000127.1:0-21779 GCA_002394165.1 Lachnospiraceae bacterium UBA4348
TAACGATGTCTGCAACTGCCTTGTAAGCATCGTCGATCATGCCGACGGTCTTCTGAAGGTCGATGATGTAGATGCCGTTTCTCTCGGTGTAGATGTAGGGTTTCATTTTGGGGTTCCATCTTCTGGTCTGATGACCGAAATGAACACCGGCTTCGAGCAGCTGTTTCATTGAAATAACACTCATGGTTTCTCTCCTTTTTGGTTTTTCTTCCGCATCTTCTGCAAGGAGCCGACCGGGGTAAACTCACCGGCACCGGGACTCCGGGAACAGATGCGTGATAAATAAAGTGCAACAAAAGATAATATAGCATAAGGGCCTTCTCAATGCAAGCCCTTTATTCTCCCCGCAGCGGGCAATCATTCACTCTCTCGCCAGCGCCACGATCGGATCAAGCTTGGCTGCCTGCATGGACGGGAAGATCCCGAAGATCAGCCCGATCCCGGCAGAAACTGCCACGGCCAGGATAGAGAACGGTACGTCGATGGCCACCGGCGTACCGGATATATGGCCGATGATCTGCGCCGCTCCGTAACCGGAGACAACTCCAAGGATGCCGCCCAGTGAAGTCAACACAGCCGCCTCCGTCAGAAACTGCATCAGGATAGCCCGGTTGTTCGCGCCGACCGCCTTCTTCAGACCGATCTCGCTCGTTCTTTCCGTGACCGACACCAGCATGATGTTCATAACACCGATGCCGCCTACCAGCAATGAGATCCCGGCGATCCAGAGCAGCTGGCGCTGGGTGGACGTCTCGAGCATGGCGGAACTGGCGGCGGTGGCGGTCAGGTCCTTTGCCCTGTACTTGACCGCGTCGGAGGACGTGGTGTCGGACAGGCGGCTGTTTAAGATCCTCTCGGTCTTCTGCCCCGCCTTGGTCATGGCGTCGGTATTGACCGCCTTGACGACCACGTTCTCCGGCTCGTCATAGCTGTAGATCACAGGCCAGGTCGCCTTCGGTATAAAGAACAGTCCGTTGCTGTCGTCCTGGTTGTAATTATAGTAATCATACATGGTCTTGATGGTGGGTTCGAACGTACTCTTCATCGTCACTACACCGACCACGGTAAACGGCACCGAGCTGATCTCGATCACCTTTCCCAGCGGGTTCTCCTGCCCGAAAAGATTGGTGGCCGCGGTATTGTCCAGGATCACATTGGCCCTGAATTTTTCATGATCATGGGAAGTAAAGCTTCTTCCGGTCTTGATCATGTATCCGCTCGTCGTGAAATAAGATTCGTCAATGCCGTACACCGCCACCGAGGAGATGGCCGTGTTTCCGTAAAAGATCCCGTCATAAACCTCTTTATACAGGAAAGCACTGACGTTCTCCACCTCGCTCAGCTCCCTGATCTCGTCGATCGTCTCCTGGGAAACAACGGGAATGTTGACCTTTGAGGAACCGTACGAATCGCTCGACCACTCCAGGCCGCCTCTTGTCAGACGCACTTCCACCGTATTGTTCCCGGAACCGATCAGGTTCTTGCGGATCTCCTCACTGTTCCCCTTAATGGTGGAGACGATGGCGATGATCGCCGCTATACCGATAATGATACCGAGCATCGTCAGGAATGATCTCATTTTATGAGACCATATTCCCCTGAATGCCAGGCGCACATTCTCTAACAATTCTCTCCTCCCGATTTACCAGTAGATCGCATCCTCATCATCGTAGAAGGAAGCTGCCTCGACCGTGGAAGCTCCTTCCTTGACATTGTCCCCGTACGGGAACGCGATCAGGTCATCCGTCGTGATCCCGTCCGTCACGGAAATATAGTACTCCGCCGTAGCGACAGTCACATACCGCTTCTCCAGCTTTCCGTCTTTTCCGGCCACATAAACATAGGACCGGCCGTTCGGATCCTGGCGGATGAACATCTTCTCAAGCTGTATATCCTTTACATCAGATGTCTCCTTCTCCAGGGACATCGTCGCATACCCCTCGGAGATCTCCGAGTCATCCTCGATAAAAGCGTAAAAAGGATAGCGGGATGCGGTCGTGTTCTCCATCGTGGATCCGTAATAGCTGTATCCGCCCGAATCTCCTTCCGCCGGGTAGTCTGAGATCTCGGTGATGGTCGCGCTGAACGGAATGCCTTCCTCCGTTGTCCCGGTCACTTTGTCTCCGACATGAACGGTATCACGCTTAAACTCGCTCACGGTCCCCATTGCGTAGAGGCCCTTGCCGCCGAAGATCACGATGAAGTCATCCATCACCGCGGCTTCGTCCATGGACCCGGCCTGCCGGACCACGCCGTCGATCCCGGCTACAACGGTTCCCTTCTTAAGCTCATCCTCTACTTTTTTCAGTTTCAGTTCCTCGGACCGCAGCTCAAGCTGCTTCGACTTTGCGTCCGCGAGAGCGGTGTACATCTCCTCCTCCGGCGTCGTGTCCGAACCGTAATCGCCGCCGATATCGCCGCCGAACCCGCCGAAATCGCCGTCAAACAGATCCGTCTCCGGCTCCAGGTCCTCGGTCATATCTTCAGACTCATGTTCCACCACATCCTGCTCGAGAAGGCGGCCGATCAGCCTTGAGAGCTGACCGCCGTGTTCTATGCCGAGTGACGGCCTTCCCGGAAATGTTCCGGCCGTATCCTCTTTGCCGACGCTGTAAGTCTGGAGCGCCTCCTGATAATCCTTAAGGTAAGCGCGCATCGTCTCGTCATCCGAATACTTCTCGGCCAGATATCGCCAGTTATAGTAGACCATATAATAGGCCTGCGCCGCACTGCGAAGCTTGCTCTCCAGGGCAATGATCTGTTCGTCCGTCAGGTCGGATGTTTTCGTTCCGTTGGGAAGGACTTCATTCATCTCAGCCACAAGTCTGAAGTACAAAAGCCTTAAATAGGCCTGCTCCAGAAGCTGTTCCATGTCCTTCACCGAATAGCCGAACTTCTTCTCGGCGACCCGTTCGAGCAGTTCAAGCGTTTCCGGGCTGAGAATGTAAACAGGGATACGGCTCGTCTCCCCGAATGCATCCGGGCTGACGATCGCCGGATCGGAGATCGCGGTTCCGAGCTGTTCCTCAAAGAATTCCTGCGCCAGTGCCACATCCTCCAGGTCCAGTTCATAGCGCGACTGGGCATACTGGGAAGAAAAGATATTGACGCCGGAGAGGAAATCCACCAGGACGCGGATCCTGGCTGTGTCTGAATTGTCGCTGGCATCCCCCTCATCATCCGGATCCATCTCGATCAGGCTGACGTCGTCGCTGCCATCGTCGATGAGGTTCTGGGTTTCGTCACCCATTTGCGAAGGATCATCGTTCGGATCGATAAGTTCCGTGTTTTGTCCGTCTGCCGGGGAGTCCTCCCCTTCATCGACTTCATCCACAATGTCTATCCCGTTTCCATCTGTATTTTCAGAAGTGTCTTCCGCAGCTGGCTGATCATCTTCATCATCTGAGATCTCTATCTCGGGTGCAGGGACACCCGTGATCCCCGCATCTGAATCAGAAGCAACCGAATCAGTCGGCTGAGCAGTATTCACTGCTCCTTCATCTTCGGCCGCATCCATCTCAAGCAGCGGCTCGTCCGTCTGCACCGGCTCCTGATCGTTAACCACCGTCTCCTCCGGCGTCACCGAAAGCAGCGGGGTATCGCCTGCGGACACAGAAGTATCGCCTGTGGATACAGTGGTATCGTCTGCGGGAACATCCACCAGTCCGTCAGAAACCGGGGCTGCATCCTCTCCGTCATCAAATTCCAGCAGCTCATCCGAGGCTGTCCGCTCAGGGCTCTCCGCTTCCACGGACGCACTCTTATCGCTGGCTTTCTCCGTCATCACACTGATGTCGTCTACGGTCGTCTGGTTATTTTTAGCGGTCTCGTAGAGCGACGGATATTTATTCCTGAGCTTCTCAAGATCGCTCTCCGACTTGGCCAGGTGGATGCGGGCGATCTGCACCGACAGGTCCGCCATCTCCTTCTCCAGTTCCTTCATGGTCATATCGTAGACCAGCAGCACGTCACCGGCCTTGACCTCGTCGCCCTCCTTCACCTCAACGGATTTCAGCTCCAGGTCGCTCTGCAGCGAAATGTGCTGCGAATCCCTTGAGACGATGCTGCCCTCTATGCTGCCCGAGGAAGTGTCCTCCGAGTATCCGTAGTAATCCCCGTAAGCCGAATTATAATCCAGTGAGGAGACCGGCACTACTTTGACCGGTTTGTTCTCGCTGCCCGCGAATCGCCAGACGGCATACAGGCTGCCGCCGCCGATCAGCAGCACAATAGCCGCCGCAATCAGTGCGTTTCTGATTTTTTTCATAAACATCACCTCCCGGGGGCGCGTTCAGATATCCTTCCGTCAAAAATGTCCACGACCCGGCGCGCGTAAGCTGCGATCTCCGGGGCATGGGTGATCATTACGATCGTGACACCGCCTGCGTTGAGCCTTGCAAACAGGTTCATCAGCTGCTTGCTCGAACGTGAATCGAGGGCACCGGTAGGCTCGTCCGCCAGCAGGATCTTCGGCCGGTTGACCATGGCCCTCGCGATGGCAACTCTCTGTTTCTGTCCGCCGGAAAGCTGATTGGGATTGAAATTCATCCTGTCCCCGAGTCCGACCATGTTAAGGGCCAGTTCCGCCCTCCGTACCCGCTCCGCCTTGCGCACACCCGCGTAGACCAGCGGAAGTTCCACGTTCTCACGTGCCGTCTGCCTGGGGAGAAGCTGGAAGTTCTGGAAAACAAATCCCAGGTTGTTCAGTCTCATCCTGGCCATCTCCTGGTCATCGCAGGCGAGCACGTTCTTTCCGTCAAGGAAGTAGGTGCCCGACGACGGCCTGTCGAGACAGCCGATGATATTCATCAGGGTAGACTTTCCCGAACCCGACGGTCCCATGATCGCCACATATTCACCGGCGTTCACGTGCAGAGAGACATCTCTCAGCGCCGGGACGACCAGTCTTCCCTGTACATAATTCTTATCAATATGATCCAGTTTCAAAATCATGTGATCAGTCACTCCGCTCCCATCATTCACATACCCATGTCAATCATCTGGGAAAGATCACCGCCCATGTCCATCTCGTCAAACTGTTCTTCGCCGATCACTTCATCGCCGCCGTCAAAGTCTCCTTCTTCAAAGAATTCCTCGCCGGCCGGGATCTCATCATTGCTCTCCTCGTACTGGTCATTCCTGACAACAGGTATTCCCTCCCTGCAGTCTTCGGAGGGAGCCGCGATGTAGTCATTCTGCGTCAGTCCGTCGGTGATCTGGACGGTCAGTGTCTCTTCGTCCTCATCCCCGAGGGTAACAGCGCGTTTTTCAAGACGGTTCCGGCTGTTTACCGCCCACACCCAGGCAGAGCCGTCTTCGTCTGTATTAATATAGTAGGTTTCGAGCCAGATGCCGTTCTTCTTCCGGTCCTGACCGCGGTCGATCTCCAGATACAGATGCTGTCCGAGCATCAGGCCCTCGGATGTATCCAGTTCCACATAGAACGCATAGTTCGAGGATCCGTTTGAGCTGTCGGAAGTCCCGTAATAGGAATCCTCCTTCTGGGCGGCATTGTCCGTGTCGACGGATGAGATCGTACCTCTCCAGAAAAGAGAACTGTCCACTCTGGAAAAGCACAGCATCTCCTGCCCTGCCACGAGGTCACTCACGTTCTGCTCATTGACTGTTCCCTTCACCCGGAACTTTCCGGTCTCCATGATGGTGATGTACCCATCCGATCCCTTGCCGGTCCCGGACATGTCCGATGTGTCGTTCTGGTCGTTGATGGACTTGACGACACCGTCCATCTCACTGTATACAGTTGAATTCTCGATATTGGTCTCGTGTTTTTTCTTCTCGAGTTCCTTGGCCTTGATGGTGTACTCGTTCTGTTTGATCGTATTCTCAGCCTGCAGGATGCTGACGTTTATCTCCTCTTTCTCCTCAGCTGTCGCCTTGGCCAGCTGTTTTTTGTAGGTCTCGATCGAACGCTTGTCCTGATCGATGGCATTGAGCGTCGTCTCGATCTCGATCTGTACTTCCTCGATGCTGTTCTGCTCGGAAGCCACATCATAGGAAAAGAGCTTGTCTCCCTTTTTAACGCTGTCACCGACTTTCACGAAGGTCTCTTCCACGGTCCTGTCATTGGCCAGCTTGGCCGACCAGGTATCAAGCGGCTCCACGACGCCCGCGTAGCGCTGGTTGACACCGCTGCCTCCGCCCAGTCCCGCCAGCATTCTCACTGAGTCTGCATAGACCTGCTCGCTGGATGAGGATGTGACCGATCCGGGATCTTTATATATAAACTGATAAAACGCTCCTCCGCCCGCTGCCGCTGCCAGAAGAAGCAGCAGGACCAGCATGATAGATTTTTTCATAAACACCTCAGAAGTTAAGATCTGGCATCAGCCAGTTTATCGGAATTATCTTATCATCCTGATTTTTAAAAGTACAGGTATAAAATGTGAAGCTTTGGTGAAACTTCTTTGAATGCCGGGATCCGCCGCATCAGATGGAAGTACCTAGAAGATTCGATCTGACAAACAGAGAAAGATTTCCGTCGATTTGACATTCCCGTGCTTTACGAGTAAACTGAAATTTACAGGGGAAGAAAGGAACTCTATGAAGTATTTCATCGGATATCTTCTGGCCGTAAATCTGGCCGGTTTCTTATCGATGATAATCGACAAACGCTGCTCTGTCAAAAAGGCCAGACGCATCTCTGAACGCATGCTGCTTTTCATCGCGGCGGCCGGAGGAAGCATCGGCTCCCTGGCAGGGATGTATCTTGTGCGCCATAAAACCAAAAAGCGCAAGTTTACGCTTGGCATTCCCCTCATTCTTTTTGTTCAGGCTGTTCTGGTCATCAGTCTCTTTACGCTGCACCGTCGGGAAAACACCAGTCCTTCCGCGGCAGTGCGCAATGAGCTCGACCTGATCGAGCAGCTTGACGATGAAACGATCAGCAGTTTTATCGATTACCAGGTCTTTACCGGCAGCAGCTCCGTTCCCGGGGATCTATCCGACAAGGAACAGGAAGCCGCCAAAGCCGTTCATCTTTTCTTTGAAAATTTCCGTTACGAGATCGCCAGCGAGCATGAAGAAGAACGCGAGGCGGATGTTATCGTCACCATCCGCAATCTGGATACCCGTGCCCTGGCGCACGATCTCCGTCTTGAACTTATATCTTCCCGGATCGACCTGACCGGCGATTCGGAAACATCGTCAGCCTACGACCTGAACGATTATTTCGCTCTTCTATCAAAAACACTTTCCGCCCATCAATATGAAACGGTCACGACTCATGCCTCTTTCCATCTGAACAAGGAAGACGGGCGCTGGATCATTGACATGAACGAGCAGCTTCAGGATGAGATCGTAGGCGGTTTCGGCACCAATCTGACCGATCCGGATCTGCTTGAGCCGGATGAGGTTCTCACGCTCTATCTTGAAAAATACGCTCAGCTGGATGCGGACGGATGGATGCAGTACCTGGACATGGATGACTTTTTCGCCACGGGCAGCACCTCCCACGCCTCCGATCTTGACCGCCTCTACGCCGAAAAGATTGCCCGGTTCTTTGACTGGAAGATCGGTCCGGTGGAGCTTGACGGTGAACACCGGGCCAATATATCGGTCACGATCACAAGCTATGATCTCCCCGCGGCTGCCTCCGCTTACTGCGGCAAACTGACCGAATATGCGAAGACTACCGATTCGATCACCAGCGGCAGCCAGGCTCTCTCAGACAAGACGGCCTCTCTCTTCATCGAATCGATGAATGAAAATGACGCCTCCGCCGAAAGCCAGGTGACGGTCACCATGACTAACGAAGAAGGCGTCTGGCATCCCGGGATCTCCCGGGAGCTGACGAACGCTTTTCTCGGAGATTTAGACAGCGCTCTCGAAATACTCAGGCAGTAGTCTCCGGTTCATCTCTTTTCACAATACTGATTCCCAGTTCATCAAGCTGCGCCTGAGCCACCGGTGAGGGAGCCTCAGTCATCAGGCAGGACGAATCCTTCACCTTCGGGAATGCGATCACATCGCGGATGCTGTCAAGGCCGAGCATCAGCATGCACAGGCGGTCAAGGCCGTATGCCAGTCCGGCGTGAGGCGGCACTCCGTATTTAAAGGCATCGAGCAGGAAGCTGAACTGCTCGTGAGCCTGTTCTTTCGTAAATCCGAGGCATTCAAACATCTTTTCCTGCACATCATCCTGGTGGATCCTCACGGAGCCGCCGCCGATCTCGCATCCGTTGAGTACGATATCATAAGCCTTGGCCCTGACCTTTCCAAGATCGGTATCCAGATACTGAAGATCCTCCTCCATCGGCATGGTGAAGGGATGATGCATTGCGGTGAAGCGCTGCTCTTCCTCACTCCACTCGAACTGCGGGAATTCTACCACCCACAGGAATTCAAATTTGCTTTTATCGATAAGTTCCAGCCGCTTCGCCAGTTCACATCGAAGAGCGCCCATTGTTTCCAATGCCAGTTTGTCTTTGTCCGCCACGAAAAGAAGCAGGTCTCCCGGCTCAGCCTCCATGGCATCGGCAAGTGCTTTAAGTTCCTCCGGCGTCATAAATTTGGCGAAGGATGATTTATAAGTCCCGTCTTCCTGGACAGACAGATAAGCCAGACCCTTCAGGCCATATCCCTTGACAAACTCTGTCAGCTGATCGATCTTCTTCCTGGGCATAGCCGCCTGCCCCTTTACGTTAATGCCTACGACGCTTCCGCCGTCGGCCGCCGCCTGGGAGAACACACCAAATCCGCAGTCTTTTACCGTTTCCGTAACATTGTGAAGTTCCATCCCGAAACGCAGATCCGGTTTGTCGGATCCGAAGCGCTCCATCGCTTCCTTCCAGGTCATCCTGCGGAAAGGTGTCTTAAGTTCGATCCCCAGGATCTCCTTCCACAGATGAGCCAGCAATGCTTCGTTCACCTCGATCACATCGTCGATATCCACGAAGGAAAGCTCCATATCCATCTGGGTAAACTCAGGCTGTCTGTCCGCGCGCAGGTCTTCATCCCTGAAGCACCTGGCGATCTGGAAATAGCGGTCATATCCGGAGACCATCAAAAGCTGCTTGAAGATCTGCGGAGACTGCGGAAGGGCGAAAAAGCTGCCGGGATAGATGCGGCTAGGTACCAGGTAGTCCCTGGCGCCTTCCGGCGTGCTCTTGGCCAGCATGGGCGTCTCGATCTCAAGGAAGCCCTGCTCAGCCATGAAATTGCGGGACAGTGTCGCCACACGGCTCTTAAGCATAAGATTGCGCTGGATGTCCGGCCTTCTAAGGTCCAGGTAACGGTAGCGGAGCCTCAGATCTTCCCTGGTCTGGGAGTTCTCCTCAATGGGGAAGGGAGGCGTCTGAGCCTCTGACAGGATGCGAAGCTCCGTGGCACGCACCTCCATGGTGCCGGTGGCAAGCTTCTCATTGACAGCGCCGCCCCTCTTTTCAACAACACCCCTGACCGCCAGAACATATTCGCTGCGGATGGTGCCTGCCTTGGCAAAGCCCTCGGCGCCGATATCGTTCTCATCAAAAACGACCTGCATGATTCCGGAGCGGTCTCTCAGATCGACAAAGATCATTCCACCCAGGTTGCGGCGTTTTGCGGTCCATCCCATCAGGGTGACCGTCTCCCCGATATTGGCGGTGGTCACTTCCGCACATCTGTGTGTCCTTTTCAGTCCGTACATTGTTTCAGCCATTCTTTTCTCCTCCGTGTCCTTTCGCCGCGGCTCCTCCCATCATTTCCGGGATCCGGCGCTTCCTGGCGATCATTTCATCTATTCTTTCGATATAATTCGATATATCTTTTACATTTTCAATTCGGTCGATACGACCGTTGTCTCCCAGCACCTTGGTGGAGGCACCGGCTCCCAGGGCCAGTATGTTCTGGACCTCTTCCATGATCAGGACATTGTAGAGTCCTTCTCTGCCCGGAGCCGCATAACCGACATTCTCAAAGTTGCCGGCCATGTTTTTCTGCCGGTAGAGGTAGTAAGGGAACAGCCCCGCTTCCTCACATTTTCTGACAGTCATGTTCATAACGGCCTGACTGTTTACAAATGAGATGTCCTGGTAGATATCCTTCATCAGGTTCAGCCGCGCCGCCCGCTTCAGGGCCAGTGAGTGGACCGTGATGCTGTCCGGCCGAAGCAGGGCGAGCTGATCCATCGTCTTCTCCACCTCATCCGGTCCTTCGCCGGGAAGGCCGACGATCAGATCCATGTTGATGTTGGAGAACCCCAGCTCCCTGGCCAGATGAAACGCCTCCACGATCTGTTCCACGCTGTGGCGTCTTCCGATCAGGTCCAGCGTCTTCTGGTTCATCGTCTGGGGGTTGATGGAGATCCTGTCGATCCCGTGCTCTCTGAGCACCTCCAGGATATCACGGGTGATCGTATCAGGTCTTCCCGCCTCCACCGTAAACTCGGACACCGAGCTGATCGGAAAGCATTCTTCAAGCTTCGTAAGCAGCGCGTCCATCTGAGGCGGCGTCAGCGTCGTGGGTGTTCCTCCGCCGATATAGACCGTATTGAGCCTGAGCGGATCCATCAGGTGAGCGCACTCTTCGATTTCTTTAAAAAGCGCTCCCAGGTAATCGTCCACCCTGTCTTTGTACAGTGAAAGCGGGCTTGAACTGAAGGAACAGTACAGGCAGATGCTCGGGCAGAACGGGATCCCCACATACAGACTGTAGCCGTTTTTGTAATCCACCTTCTCCAGGAGTGCTCTCTCCCGGTTGGCGATCGTGATGGCCAGAGCACATCGGTCGGGACTTACGAAATACTTCTCCCTCATATGCTTTGCGATCTGCGGGTTGCTCCAGCCCTGGTCCAGCAGATCCATAGGGATCTTGGTCGGCCGAATGCCGGTCAGATCGCCCCAGGGCAGCTGTTTCCCGGTCCGGTCACTGAGCATCCGGTAAAGCAGCGTCTTAAGGACGTTGCGCACCGCGCTTCTGGAGCGGTCCTCCCCGAGAGAGTTCTCCCACACAGTGCCGTTCTCCATCCGCATACGGATCCGGTCTTCTTCAAAAAAGATCTCTATTTTAGCCAGGACGTCCTCATCCGTCTCCACACAGACAACGACATCCTCCCCCGGATAAAAGGCTTTCACCAGGGAATGAATGTCGTACTCGAATTGGCTTTGATTGATTTTAACAGTGATCATATTCAGAACATGTCCCATCCGCCGTCCGTCAGGAACGGATTGTATTGTTTTTCCCGGCCGATGGCCGTGCGCGGCCCATGTCCGGGCAGCACCATTGTCTCCCCGGGAAGGACCAGCAGTTTTTCTTTGATCGAGCGGATCAGCTGCTGACTATTACCTGTCGGCAGGTCGCTTCTTCCCACCGAGCCCTGGAAGAGAGTGTCTCCGGCAAAGAGAACATGTTCCCCCGGAAGATAATAACACGCGCCTCCGGCTGTATGCCCGGGGGTAGCGATCACTTCGATCTTAAATCCGCAAAGGTCAAGCTGTTCGCCATCTTCCAGCAGACGGTCCGGAACGATCCGGTCCCCGCCGAAATAGCGGCCGCTCAGATTCAGGCCCGGATCCGCCAGAAGAGGCGCCTCCTCTTTAAGAGCCATCACATCGCATTGTGTCGATCTTTTGAGAGCCTCCACTGCGCCGATATGGTCATAGTGGCCGTGGGTCAGCAAAACAGCGCTGATCTCCCCGCCCATCTCCCCGGCGGCATCGAGGATGTCGTTTGCTCTGTCGGCGGGGTCCACCACCAGCATCTGCCCCGTTTCTGTATTCAAGGCCAGATAGCAGTTTGTCTCCACCGGCCCGAGGACAAGCACTCCGATCTTCAGATTTCCCATGGATCCTCCCCGGGCGCTCAGCCCGTGCTTCTCTCCACATCGATCACGCTCTCCACCTGTTTGATCTTCTCGATCACGGTCCGCAGCTGTTCGCGCCCGTTGATCTCGAATTCGATCTCCAGCGTGGCAAAGCCCTGCTTGTTGATCCTGGAATTGACGGAGCACATATCGATCTTGCGCTCTGTCAGGATCCTGGTGATATCGACCAGCAGTCCGGTACGGTTATTGGCGTATACCTTGATATCCGCCAGATAGGTCCCGGTTCCCTCGTCGTTGTTCACCGCCCATCCGGCCTCGATGAGCCTGCCTCTCTCCTCCTCGGGGAGATTGATGATATTGACGCAGTCCTTGCGGTGAATAGAAACGCCCCTTCCCCTGGTCACGAAACCGACGATCTCGTCACCGGGTACCGGAGAACAGCACTTTGAAAAGCGGACAGCCACATCGTCAACACCCTTGACGATGATCCCGCTGCGCGATCCGGTCGTCATCTCCTTCTCGCGATGCTGGGTGCCGCGGCTGAGGATATCCTCATCCGTCTCCTGGCTCTTGTTTTCACGGTTATAGCATTCCAGCAGCCTGTTGACGACCTGGCCTTCCTTGAGCCCTCCGTGGCCGATGGCCGCCAGGACCGAATCCCAATCCCTGAAGCCGTACTTGTGACGGACCTCGTCCATATATTCCGGCTTCAGCAGCTGAGCGCTGTCGATTCCCTTCGCTCTGCAGAACGAAATGATCTCTTCTCGTCCGCGGACGATATTTTCTTCCTTGAGTTCCTGTTTGAACCACTGATTGATCTTGTTCCTGGCCTGGGTGCTCTTGACGATCTTCAGCCAGTCGCGGCTGGGGCCCCGGCTCGAAGGCGACGTGATGATCTCGATCCGGTCGCCGTTATTGATCTCATAATCGATCGGGACCAGCTTTCCGTTGACCCTTGCGCCGATCATCCTGTTTCCGACCGCGCTGTGGATACTGTACGCAAAATCGACGGGTGTCGATCCGTTCGGGAGATTCTTCACATCGCCGGCCGGCGTAAAGCAGTAGACGCTGTCCGTGAACAGATCCAGGTCACTCTTGAGCAGCAGCATAAATTCCTTGTTGTCGGACATGTCCTGCTGCCATTCCAGGATCTGTCGGAGCCACGTCAGCTTCTCCTCCTGGCGCTTATCGGTACTGACCTTGTTCCCATAGGATTCTTCTTTGTATTTCCAGTGAGCAGCGATACCGTACTCCGCCACCTTGTGCATCTCATGGGTGCGGATCTGTATCTCGAACGGTGTCCCGCCCGGGCCGATCAGGGTCGTGTGCAGGGACTGATACATGTTCTGTTTGGGCATCGCGATGTAGTCCTTGAACCGTCCGTGAATGGGCTTGTACATCTCATGGATGATCCCGAGCGCCCCATAACAGTCCTTGACGGTATCGACGATGATCCGGACCGCGAACAGATCGTAGATCTGGTCAAGGGCCTTTTCCTGGTTCACCATCTTTTTATAGATGCTGAAGAAATGCTTGGCGCGTCCGTAGACCTGCGCCTTGATGCCGGCGTTCTCCATATGGGTGCGCACGTCCGCGACGATCTCGTCGACGAGTGCCTGCCGGGTCTCCTTCTTGAGCGCCACCTTGTCCACCAGCTCGTAATAGATCTCCGGCTCAAGGTATTTCAGCGACAGGTCATCCAACTCCACCTTTATGCGAGAGATACCGAGCCGCTGGGCCAGCGGCGAATAGATGTCGATGGTCTCCCTGGCCTTCTCCTGCTGCTTCTTGGGCGGCATGAACTGGAGCGTTCTCATGTTGTGAAGACGGTCCGCCAGCTTGATCAGGATCACGCGGATATCCCTGGCCATTGCCAGGAACATGCGCCGGAGCGTCTCCGCCTGCATCTCCATCTTGTCCGCGGGATAATTTAGCTGAGTGATCTTGGTGACGCCGTCCACCAGCGTCTCCACCTCTTCCCCGAACATATCGCGGATCTGCTCGCTGGTCATAGTCGTGTCCTCGACCACATCGTGCAGAAGCGCCGCCACGATGGTCTCCTTGTCCATCTCCAGATCGGCCAGGATGATAGCCACGCAGATCGGATGGATGATATAAGGCTCACCGGATCTTCTTTTCTGGTTTTTATGGGCATCACAAGCAGTCCGGTACGCCTTTTCGATAATGGACAGGTCGTCGCTGGGATGATACTTGCTCACCCGCGCGATCAGTTCATTGAAAAGCGTCTCCGGACTGGTAAAATCGTCCGTCATCCTGACAGCCTCATCCGTCTGAGAAAGGCCGATGACCTGTTTTTCAACAGTCTGGGTCTGATCTGACATTGCAAATGCCCCGCTGATAGGAATACCCTGCCCTTGCAGGCAGGGTTTTCTCTACTATTATGAAATATCTTTGTAACTCTTATTTGCCTTCGTAGCAGATCACGGATTCAACATCGTAATCCTTCAGTTTTTCCCTGCCGTTCAAACCGGCCAGTTCCATCAGGAAGACGATCTTGACGACTTTTCCGCCAAGCTCTTCCACCATCTTGGAAGCTGCTTCGATGGTGCCGCCGGTCGCGATCAGGTCATCCACGATAACGACGCGCTGGCCGGGCTTGATGGAATCCTTGTGCATCTCGATCGTCGCTGTGCCGTATTCAAGCGCATACTCTCTCGAGATCGTCTCACAGGGAAGTTTTCCTTTTTTCCTGACCATCACAAAAGGCTTATGAAGATTGTAGGCTACCGGCATGCCAAAAACAAAGCCGCGTGACTCGGTCCCGACGATCACATCGACCTGATCGGGATCCCCGATCTTTTCCATGATGCCGTCGATCGCAAGCTTCAGTCCGTCCGCATCCTGCAGGACGCTGGTCACGTCCCTGAACATGATGCCGGGCATGGGATAGTCCGGTATGGTTCTGACATAGTCCTTTAATTCTTTCATGGGATGCCCCTCCTAATCGGAAATAAACAAAATTCAGTATAACATCTGAACCGGATTTCGTAAAGTCTCTTTGCCCCGGCAGCTTTTACTGCTTCTTCTGCCCGTAGTAGGCATTGGGGCCGTGTTTGCGCAGGTAATGCTTGTCCTGAAGATAACCGGGGGCCGGGCCGACCTTCGGATTGATCATCTCGCACCAGGCCGCCATTTTGGCGCACTCCTCGAGGACAACGGCATTGTGCACCGCTTCCGTGGGATTCTTTCCCCAGGTGAACGGTCCGTGGTTCTTGCACAGGACAGCGGGCATGGCCTCGTAGTCATGATCCTTGAAGTACTCCACCACCAGAAGCCCTGTGTTCTTTTCATAGGCTTCGTCCAGCTCTTCCTTCGTCAGGCAGCGCAGACAGGGAACCTCGCCGTAAAGGTAATCCGCATGGGTCGTCCCGTAGCAGGGGATCGATCTGCCGGCCTGGGCCCAGCTTGTCGCCCAGGGTGAATGGGTGTGGACCGCTCCGCCGATCTTCGGGAAAGCTTTATAAAATTCCACATGGGACGGCATGTCCGTGGAGGGATTTAGATCGCCCTCCACCACGTTGCCTTCCAGGTCCACGATGACCATATCTTCCGGTTTCAGTTTCTCATAAGCCACACCCGACGGTTTGATCGCAACCAGGCCCTTTTCACGGTCAATGCCGCTGACGTTGCCCCAGGTAAAGGTAACCAGCCCGAATTCGGGAAGCAGCATGTTCGCTTCATAGACTATCTTTTTTAATTCTTCCAGCATGGGTAGTTCGCTCCTTATCTCATATGGTCGACCGCGGCGCGCTCAATGGGCAGTCCGGTGCGGAAGCGCTTCATGAACTCTTCGAAACCTTTCTCATCCTCGGGATCCGGGTCAACGCTGACGGCTTTTGCATCCGCAAAGATGACTTTGTCAAGATAATCACCAAGGCTCTTGCCATTTCCTTCCACCATGTACTCGGCCAGCAGTGCGATGCCCCAGGCGCCGCCCTCTCCGGCTGTCTCCATGACAAAGACCGGTGCGTTCATTGCTGCCGCCAGGATCTTCTGTCCAACCAGCGGTGTTTTAAACAGGCCGCCGTGTCCGGTGATCTTGTCGATCTTTACCTTGTCCTCTTTCAGGATCTCGCTGCCAAGGCGCAGGGTTCCAAGAGCGGTATACAGATGGGAGCGCATGAAGTTGGCCAGGTTCATTTTGTTGTCGGGCTTGCGTACGAACATAGGCCTGCCCTCTTCAAGGCTTACATTGTGCTCGCCGGACAGGAAGCAGTAGGAAAGCAGTCCGCCGCAGTCGGCATCGCCGGTCAGGGCTTTGCGGTAAAGCAGTCCGTACAGGTCTCCGGTGGAGATCTCAAGTCCTGCCTCTTTCGCGAATTCTCCGAACAGGCCTACCCAGGAGTTCAGGTCGGAGGTTCCGTTGTTGCAGTGGCACATGGCGACGGGTGCGCCGTCGGGCGTGGTCACCATATCGATCTCACGGTGAAGCGTGGTGGGATCCTCCTCGAGCACGATCATCGAGAAGATGGAGGTGCCTGCGGAGACGTTGCCCGTGCGCTTGGCGACAGAATTGGTAGCCGCCATGCCGGTTCCGGCATCACCTTCGGGCGGGCACATGGGCGCGCCGGCCTGAAGCTTTCCGCTGCGGTCAAGAAGGGCGGCACCTTCGGCTGTCAGCGTGCCTGCATTTTCACCGGCACTGAGTACCTTCGGCAGCAGGTCCCTGATCTTCCATTCCACGTTGTATTCTTTCATCAGCTCGTCAAACTTGTCGAGCATTCCCTCGTTGTAATCCACTTTCTTGGAGTCGATCGGGAACATGCCGGAAGCATCGCCCACGCCGATCACCTTGCAGCCGCTCAGTTTCCAGTGGACATAGCCGGCCAGTGTGGTAAAGAAAGCTACTGATGGAACATGTTCTTCTCCGTTCAGGGCAGCCTGGAACAGATGGGCAATGCTCCACCTCTGAGGAATATTGAAATTGAAAGCCTCGGTCAGGCGGTCGGATGCCTCCTGGGTCATGGTGTTGCGCCAGGTCCTGAACGGCACGAGCAGCTCATCATTTTTGTCGAACGCAAGATAGCCGTGCATCATGGCGCTGAAACCGATGGCACGAAGCGAAGTGATCTCTTCGCCGTACTGTTTTCTCACATCCTCCTGGAGGTCCCTGTAACAGTCCGCCAGGCCGTCCCATATATCATCCAGCGTATAGGTCCAGATCCCGTTCTCCAGGCGGTTCTCCCATTCATGGCCGCCGGAAGCGATCGGTGTCCCGTTTTCTCCGTTCAGGACCGCTTTGATCCTTGTCGAACCAAATTCGATTCCCAGGACCGCCTTTCCTTCTTTGATCCATTTTGCAGCATCCATCGTTGTTTCATCCTTTCTCAAAATCTACAGTTTATGCAATAATATACGGCAAATCACAGCTTCTTATATTATAATTCCAAGCCGTCCGCTTGTCCACATTTATCAGCCTTTTCGGGCTTTACCTCAGCAGGCGTCAATCTTCCACCGGGATAAAGCCTTCGCCGAAGACCTCGCTGGTCTGAGTGACCATGATGAACGCTCCCGGATCCACCTCGTGGGCCGCACGGATGATCTCATAGGTCTGGGATTTGGAACAGGCGCAAAGCAGTACACCCCTCTCCTCCAGAGTATATGATCCCGTCGCCCTGATCATGGTCGATCCGCGGTCCGTCAGCTCGCCGATCTTTTTGGCCAGCTTTCTCGTCCGTTTGGTGATGATGATCAGCAGTTTGCCCGCGCCCATGCCGTACAGGATCCTGTCCATCACGATGGAGCAGGAAAACGAGCAGATGAGGCCGTACAGGACCGCATCCGCATTCCCGAACACCGGCCAGCCCAGCAAAATGACCAGCACATCCAGCGACATGGTGACAAACCCGAAGGACATATGCGGGTGCCGCACCTTGATGGTCATGATCAGGAAATCGGTTCCTCCCGAGCTGCTGCCTCTCATATAGAATAAGGCCATGCCGATGCCGGTACACAGCCCTGAGTACAGCGCCGCCATCATCTGCGAGCCCGTATAGGGCGGCAGGAACGGAAAGATCACATCAAGAAAAACCGTCGTGATGATCATGGTCCTGGCCGAGCGCATCAGGAATTCCCTGCCGACCACCCTCCAGCTGATGATGACCAGCGGGATATTGAGCAGCAGCGTCACCACGCCGACAGGCAGATTCCACAAATGATTGGCGATCAGCGCCAGGCCTGATATCCCGCCCGGCGCGAAACTGGCGTTCCTCGCAAACGTATAGATTCCCATGGCATAAAACACGCCGCCCACCAGGTCACAGCCCAGGTCGAGCATCAGCTTTTTCCAGTTGATCCGGCGTTTTCTCTTCATCACGATCACCTCCATCTGACAGTAGGGGACGGTTCTGTGTCAGCAACGGCTGACACAGAACCGTCCTCTGTCATACTGAGCGTAACATACGCCCCGGTAAACCGCAATCGACCTGCGCTGACGCGGTAAAGCAGCAAAGCCGTCCAAAAAAAGCCTTTACAAGGCGTCCCCCACGTGGTAAACTGTCTTTTGTCAGCAAGACAAACGGGGGCGTAGCTCAGTTGGGAGAGCGCTTGAATGGCATTCAAGAGGTCATGGGTTCGACTCCCACCGTCTCCACGTAAAAAGGCCGCTTAATCAGCGGCCTTTTTTCTATGTCCGAAGATAGGGTTTCCCGGGCACAAAGCAGCTGCAATTCAAGAAAAGAACAATTGTGTCTGCTTTTGACTAAAATTCAGGCATTAGATCTGCCAGGGGAACGAGCTCAGCCCAACAATCAAAAAGACCGAAGCACCATCCGGTACTTCGGTCTTCATTACGTGTGCTAGAGGATTCGAACCCCCGACCTTCTGGTCCGTAGCCAGACGCTCTATCCAGCTGAGCTAAGCACACATCCGTTGTCTTGGGACAACAAAAGCATATTACATCATGATCGACCTTATGTCAAGGGATTTTTCTTTTTCCTTCAGGAAAGCAGTCCTGCGATCGCTTTCATCGCTTCCTGCTCGTCAGTTCCGTCTACGCAGACCTCGATACTCTGCGCATTCTGGCTGGCCAGTGCCATCACACCCATAATGCTTTTCGCATTAACGCGTTTGTCATCCACTTCAAAGGTAATCGCACTTTTGAAAGAGCAGGCAGTCTGAACGATATGCGGAATGATATCACCGATATTGTTCTTTGATCTGCCGGAAATCCTCTGATTTAACATTTCTCCTCAAAGCCTCCTGTAAACCATTATCGAAAATACCAAACAACCAAGGGTATACTAGCATATGTTTTATAGAAGGTCAATCCATAAAAACTATATATTCCTTTGATTGCTTTTGTCTGACCCGTATGCTAGAATTCCCTGTGACGACTCAGAAGACTGCGGAGAGGTATCATGGCAAAAAGAACAGCATTGATCGGAATCTTTGCGGGGGCAGCGATCATTCTCGGATATGTGGAGTCTCTGCTGCCCGTATTTATCGGCATTCCCGGGGTAAAACTTGGCCTGGCCAACCTTTGTGTGCTTTATGTGCTTGAGACCAGCCATCCCCTCAGTGCGGTCCTTATCAACCTCATCCGCATTTTGGTCATCGGGTTTCTTTTCGGAAGCCTGTTCTCGATCGCCTATTCCCTGACCGGCGCCGCCGTTAGCATGGCCGTCATGATCCTGCTGATCCGCACCCGGAAGGTCTCGGTCCCGGCCGTCAGCATGGCCGGAGGCATCGCCCACAATATGGGACAGCTTCTGGTGGCTGCCGCCATCGCGGAAAGCACCCGTCTTCTTTTTTACGGACCCGTCCTGATCATCGCCGGCATCCTTACCGGCCTGGTCAACGGCCTGATCACCGCCGAGCTATTAAGGCGGCTTCCGGATCCCGACAGATTCATCCGTTGACAAGGAGGATAACATTGACCACTGCCAATCATCGCCGCACCGCTATATTAAAAGCCGCAGCGGCTGCTTTCCTGATGCTTCTGCCTGCCCTGTTCTGCCGGGAGGTGAAAGCGATACCCGCTTCAAAGACCGGCTTCTATTTTGACACGGTCGTGACGGTCTCCATCCAGGAGGCTCCTGATCCGGAAGGCCTGGCCGAGAGCTGTTTCGACCTGATGAATGAACTGGAGCATCTTTTGAGCCGCACGCTCAAGGGAAGCGATGTATGGCGGATCAACCACGCCGGGGGAGAAAGCGTGACAGTCTCTTCGCGCACCGCCGATCTCCTGCGTTTTGGTCTTTCATGGGCCGGGCAGACAGATGGCGCCCTGGACATCACCATCGCGCCGGTCAGTTCATTGTGGGACTTTACAAGCGGCCAAAATAACGTCCCCAAAGCGGACGATCTTGAAAAAGCGCTCGCCCATGTCGATTACCGGAATGTCACGGTTGAAGGCAATACGGTCACCTTGGCTGATCCGGAAGCTATGATCGATCTGGGCGCTGTGGCCAAGGGATATGCGGCTGATGCCCTGCGCTCTCTTCTGGAGGAGGGGGGCTGCCGCAGCGCGCTCGTCAATCTTGGCGGAAACGTTCTTACCGTCGGCAGCAAGAGTGACGGCAGTGCCTGGAACATAGGCATCCGCAAGCCCTTCGGTGAACCGGAGGAAGTGATCGCCGTCGTCCCTGCCGCGGACCAGTGTGTGATCACCTCGGGAAGCTATGAACGATGCTTCACGGCGGACGGGAAACTCTATCACCATATCCTGGACCCGAAAACGGGCATCAGCGCGGACAGCGGCCTGAACAGCGTTACTATCCTGTCAGCCTCCGGCGCTGCCGGTGATGCGCTCAGCACCGCCTGTTTTGTGATGGGACTCGAGGATGGGATGGCTCTGATCGAATCGCTTCCCGGCATCGAAGCCCTCTTCGTCACCACAGACAACGAACTTTTCCCCAGCAGCGGCTGGCCCGGAAGTCCGATGTGAACTCAACCCGGCAGACTCTGCCAATTCATTTTTCGGTAATACAATGCAAGCTTCAAAAACAGTATCAAAAGCGTTTTATCTCTCCCTCCCCGTGTTGTCCGGTTATCTCGTGCTCGGGTTCGGCTTCGGGGTGCTGATGCAGAAAAACGGTTTCGGCCCGCTCTGGACACTGGCCATGAGCGGCCTTATTTATGCCGGCTCCATGCAGTATGTAGCGATCGGCCTGCTTAGCGGTGCCGCTTCCCTGATCACCATGGCCATCACCACGTTCATGGTTAACGCCAGGCATCTTTTCTACGGGATCTCCGTCCTCGATCTGTACAGCGGTGCCGGGCCAGGAAAGCCTTATATGATCTTCGCCCTCACAGACGAGACTTACTCGATCGTGTGCAGTGATGAAGTGCGGACTCATCCTGACCGCCACAGACTCATCTTCTTCCTTTCCCTTTTCAACCATTCCTACTGGGTTCTGGGAAGTGTTCTGGGCGCGCTTTTAGGCCCTGTGCTGCCTTTTAACACAGCCGGCATAGAGTTTTCCATGACAGCGCTCTTTACCGCCTCCTGCACCGAAATGTGGCGCAGCCGGAAAAACCGCATTCCCATCCTTGCCGGCCTTGCGCTCACTGCACTCTGCCGGCTCCTCTTCGGGACGGGAAGCTTTCTCATCCCGGCGGTCATCCTGATCTCGCTGACCCTTACGATCGGGCGCAGCCGCCTGGACAACAGAAAGGAGGCCGACAAAAATGCCTGACCTCCACTCCGTCCTTCTTATTGCCGTATGCGCACTCGTCACAATGGCGGTGCGTTTTGCCCCCTTCCTGTTTTTTGCAGGACAGGAAACCCCGCCCGTGATCGCTTACCTTGGCCGCGTCCTTCCCGGCGCCCTCATCGGCATGCTGGTTATCTACTGCCTGAAGGATATCAGCCTTTTGAAGGCACCCTTCGCCGCCCCGGAGCTGATCTCCTGCGCCGTCGTCGTATTGCTCCAGTGGCGCGGGAAAAACTCACTTCTGAGTATCGTAGCCGGAACCGTGTGCTATATGCTGCTCATCTGACAGAGGGACCGTCCTTTGAAGTTTCCTGTATGAATAAAATACAACACCCTGTCCA
>DGTA01000127.1:21862-21996 GCA_002394165.1 Lachnospiraceae bacterium UBA4348
GTGGACAGGGTGTTGTATTTTATTCTTCTGTACCCGGAAGGACTGTCCCCCTGTCAGATATTATTCTTTTTCCTGCTTGATCGCCGCCTGTGCAGCTGCCAGTCTGGCAATCGGTACGCGGAACGGTGAGCAGG
>DGTA01000075.1:0-959 GCA_002394165.1 Lachnospiraceae bacterium UBA4348
AAGCAAAGTGGTGGGAGTATGTCACCGTATATTTTTCCTACATGGGAAACTACCTGATCTATTACCTTGGCTTTTCGGCGGACCAGATGGGGATCATCGAAGCCGTTCCGCTCGGCCTTGCCATGTTGAGCGCCATTCCGGTTTCATTCCTGATCAACCGGAATCATCACGTGCCGGTGACGATCGGCGGCTCGCTCGGCGGCGAAGCTGTTCTCAGGACTTCCGGGGAGACATTTGTCAACGAGGTGGCGGGCCGGACCGAATATGTTCCGAACGGGAATATATTCCTGGCCGGCGGGATCATCATCCTGCTTTCGCTGATCCCCGCCCTGATCGCCGGCCGCTGCCGGAAACACAGTCCGCACGGTGAGGACTGAAAAAGATATGAAAGTAAAAGGAAGAAAGGCGGCCGCCCTGGCGGCCGCGCTTCTGGGGGCGCTTATGATGATGACGGGAGAGGGGTGTGCATCTGCCGTGACGCAGGAGAGGGAAGCTGTCTATCTGGGAGTGCTGGATTACGGAGCTCCCGGGATCGATACTGACCATAAGGATTCGTTTCGCTACCGCTTCCTGACTGACGGGGAAGAAAAGGTGTTTTTCCTGGACAACGGGGAGGAGCCATCTGAGTATCCGCTTCAGAATATACTGAAGGAAGGGTATTCTTACCTGATCGGTGTCCGGGAGGATACGGTGGTCAGCGCCTCGCAGACCGGCGGAAAAGACCCTGCCTTCTGCCCGGTGGTATCCGGAGAGCCCGGGGAAATGACTTTGGAGAATTTTCTTCGGACGGCCCTGATGCCGGTTGGAAAAACGCTCTACATCTACGGCGGAGGCTGGAACTGGCAGGATACGGCAGCCTCTGTCCAGGCGAGGACGCTGGGCGTGTCACCGGACTGGGTCCGCTTCTTTGAAGAAAACGACGGATCCTTTACCTATAAGGACCCGGACCCGGCGGTGAT
>DGTA01000075.1:1008-13397 GCA_002394165.1 Lachnospiraceae bacterium UBA4348
CCGGCGGTGAGTTATTACCCCTTCGGAAAGTTCAATGAGTATTATTTCGCAGGCCTTGACTGCTCCGGGTATGTGGGGTGGGTGCTCTACAATACCTTTGAGACGGAAGACGGCGCGCCCGGCTATGTCGTTTTTGCAAAAGACTTTGCGAAGATGCTCTCAGAGAGGGGATACGGCACCTGGTCGCGCTCTGTCTCCATCCCTGACGGGAGCGGCTCCTTCGCGATGGCTCCCGGAGACATCATGTGTATGGACGGCCATGTGTGGATCAGCCTGGGAACCTGCCGGGACGGAAGCGTTGTGATCGTTCATAGCACGCCCTCCTTAAGCCGGGCCGGGCAGAAGGGGGGAGGCGTGCAGATCGGGGCGGTCGGCTGGAGCAGGGACTGCGAGGCGTACCGTCTGGCTGATCACTATATGTCCGTTTTTTACCCGCAGTGGTATCAGCGCTATGAGACGGCGCTTAAGGATCCCGGGACTTACTTTTCCTTCAGCTCGGAGGCGGCTGGAAAGTTTTCGTGGAATGTGTCGGGCAGGGAGGGCCTCCTGGCAGATCCGGATCATCTGCAGGAGATGAGGCCGGACAGGCTGCTTGAGCGGCTGTTCCGGTAACGCCTGTGCAAAAGAAAGGCCGGGGAGCAAAACTGCCTTTACTTTCATGGGAGGATGATGATATATTTAACAGGATGATTTTTATCGGATGAAAATAACGGAGAGAAGAGGTTTTTTGCCATGAACACCGAAAATAAACAGATCATACTGACTGCCGATCGCCCGACTGGCCGCCTTCACCTGGGCCACTATGTCGGTTCCCTGAAGCGGCGCGTTGAGCTTCAGAATTCAGGGAAGTTTGACCAGATCAACATCATGATCGCCGATGACCAGGCACTCACGGATAATGCGGATAACCCCGGAAAGATCAGGGAAAACATTATCAACGTGGTACTGGATTACCTGTCGGTGGGGATCGATCCGGCACTCACCACGATCTGTGTGCAGTCCGCGCTTCCCGCGCTGCATGCGCTGACGTTCTATTACCTGAATCTGGTGACGACGGCTCGTCTCTCCCGCAATCCTACGGTCAAGGCAGAGATCCAGATGCGCGGCTTTGCCGATGAGGGCCTTCCGGCCGGCTTTTTCACCTATCCCGTATCCCAGGCGGCTGACATCACGGCCTTTGACGCCACCGTCGTTCCCGTAGGCGAAGACCAGCTTCCCATGCTGGAGCAGGCCAGGGAGATCGTGGAGAAATTCAACCGGATCTACGGACCGACACTGGTCCTGCCCGAGGCGATGATCCCGGAAAACGAGACGCAGCGCCGTCTTCCCGGTGTGGACGGAAAAGCCAAGATGAGCAAATCTCTGGGCAACTGCATTTACCTGTCCGATACGCCCAAGACGGTCAAGCAGCAGGTAAACGGTAAAATGTTCACGGACCCGCAGCATCTTCGGATAGAGGATCCGGGCCATATTGAAGGAAATGTGGTCTTTACCTATCTCGATGCCCTGAGCACAAAGGAGCATTTTGAACGGTATCTGCCGGAATACGCCGATCTGGAGGAGATGAAGGATCATTACCGCCGCGGCGGCCTGGGCGACGGCAAGTGCAAGAAATTCCTGATCCAGGTACTGGACGAGATCCTCGACCCGATCCGCACCGAGAGAGCAAAGTGGGAAAAGGATATCGATTCTGTGTATGATATCCTGGCGGAAGGAACCGCAAAGGCCAGAGAGGTAACGAACGCGACGCTGGCCAGGGTCGAGAAGGCCATGCGCATCGATTATTTCGCTGACCGCAGCGTTGTCAAAGAGTGGGAAGAACTGCTTAAGAAGACAAATCTTTGAGATGACTTTGAAGAAGGTATGCGCATTCCCGGGAGGGGACGCTGTATGCCTTCTTTTTTGTTATGACGGGGTTATGAAATGAACAGTGATATCAGGAAACTGCTTGAGAGCGTGAAACGCGGGGATGTCTCCGTCGATGAAGCGCTGCTGGCGATCAAAAAAGAGCCCTTTGAGGATATCGGGTTCGCCAAGGTGGACCTTCACCGGAATGTCCGGCAAGGCGCGGCCGAGGTGATCTACGGAGCCGGGAAAACAGCGCAGCAGATCACAGGGATCGTCCGGAGCATGCGACAGAACGGACAGAAAACGATATTGATCACACGGCTTGACGAGGAGAAGGCGGCACAGGTCGCCAGGGAATGTGAAATCGATTATCACAGCCAGGCCCGGGCGGGAATCATCGGCCCGGTTCCGGCTCCGGACGGACTGGGGAAGATCGTTGTGGCGACCGGCGGGACTTCAGATATCCCGGTGGCGGAGGAAGCGGCGCTGACAGCGCAGGTACACGGCAATGAAGTCGTCAGGCTGTATGATGTCGGGGTAGCCGGGATTCACAGGCTCCTGTCGCATATGGATGAGATCATGAGCGCCTCGGTGATCATTGCGATCGCGGGGATGGAAGGGGCGCTCGCGAGCGTAATCGCCGGACTGGCCGACTGCCCGGTCATTGCTGTCCCGACGAGTGTGGGCTACGGGGCATCATTTGGCGGGATCTCGGCGCTGCTGTCCATGCTCAATTCCTGTGCCAGCGGGGTGTGTACCGTCAATATTGACAACGGTTTCGGCGCAGGCTACCTGGCGGGCATGATCAATCACAAGAAAGGTTAAGATTTATGAAAACACTGTACATAGAGTGCAAGATGGGAGCGGCCGGCGATATGCTGACGGCGGCGCTCTCGGAGCTTCTTCCGGATAAGGATGCCTTTGAGAAGGAGATGAACGCGCTGGGCCTGCCCGGAATTGCCTTCTCGCTGGAGAAGGTATCCAAATGCGGGATCACGGGGACGCATGCAGCGGTCCTGGTGAACGGAGAGGAGGAGGAAAGCCTCGATCATCACCATCATGAGCATGAACATCATCATGATCACGAGCATCATGAGCATGAGCATGAACACCATCATGAACATGAGCACGGTCATACGCATTCCCACAGCTCCCTTGCGGATATCCGGCATATCGTGAATGACCATCTGGCGGTTTCTGAAAAGGTGAAAAAAGATATTTTGGCGGTCTATGAGCTGATCGCCCAGGCGGAGAGCCATGCCCACGGCATGCCGGTCACACAGATTCATTTCCATGAGGTGGGGACGATGGACGCGGTTGCCGATGTCACGGCGGTCTGCCTGCTGATGGAGAAGCTCTCGCCCGATAAAGTGATCGTCTCGCCGGTCCATGTCGGAAGCGGGCAGGTCAGGTGCGCTCATGGGATCCTCCCGGTCCCGGCTCCGGCCACCGCGCATATCCTGAAAGGAGTTCCCTTCTACAGCGGGAATGTCAGCGGCGAGCTTTGTACGCCCACGGGGGCGGCTCTGCTGAAATATTTTGCGGACGAGTTCGGCTCCATGCCGGTGATGAAAGTGTCGGCCATCGGGTACGGGATGGGAAAGAAGGATTTCGACGCGGCAAACTGCGTGCGGATCTTCCTCGGAGACACGGAGAGTGAGGCGGAGGAGGTCTATGAACTCTCCTGCAACATTGATGATATGACCGGGGAAAAGATCGCCTTTGCGCTGGAGATGATCACGCGCGCCGGGGCACTGGATGTCTATACGGTCCCGATCGGCATGAAAAAGAACCGGCCGGGGATCTGGCTTCGGGCGATGTGCCGTGAGCAGCAGAAGGAGGAAGTCATCCGGGCGATGTTTGCCCATACGACGACGATCGGTATACGTGAACAGCGTTTTGCCCGTCATGTTCTCCGGCGGGAGACCGAGCAGGTGGAGACGCCCGTCGGGACGATCCGGCGAAAGAACGTGAGCGGATACGGCGTGAAACGCTCCAAGTGGGAGTATGAGGATGTGGCGGCCGCAGCCAGGGAGAAGGGCATCAGCCTGGCAGAGGCGGAGCGGCTGCTTGGCAAGGCGGATTAAAGAAAGGAGATAATATCATGCATATGGCAGATGCGCTGCTGGCCCCGTCTGTTGCAGCCGTGATGTACGCGGCTTCCGGTACAGCAGTGGGGATCAGTGTCCACAGGCTGATAAAGGATGAGGAAGTGTCGAAGCTTCCGACAATGGCGGTGACGGCTGCTCTGGTATTTGCGGGACAGATGATCAATTATACGATACCCGGGACGGGTTCATCCGGCCATCTGTGCGGCGGCATGCTGCTCTCGGCTCTTCTGGGACCGTACGCGGGCTTCCTTTCCATGGTCGTGATCCTGGCGATCCAGTGTCTGTTTTTCGCGGACGGAGGGCTTCTGGCTTTAGGAGCAAACTGCTGGAATATGGCTTTTTACGGCTGTTTTGTCGGCTATTTCCTGATCTGGCGGCCGATCATGCGCAGCGGCTGGTTCGGAAAGATGAACAGTCGGGCAGCGGCAAGACGCAAGATCATCATCGCATCGATCATCGGCTGTGTACTGACACTGCAGCTTGGTGCCTTCAGCGTTGTGCTTGAGACAAGCCTCTCCGGGATCACGGAGCTTCCGTTCGGTGCTTTCTGCTCACTGATGCTTCCCATCCATCTGGCGATCGGCCTGGTGGAAGGAGCCGTGACAGCCGCCGTGCTGGTATTCGTCTGTGAATCGCGCCCGGAGCTGATTCAGGAGATCCGTCCCGAAGAAAAGGGAGAAAACCGTTTTTCTTTAAAGACCACGGTCGTGATCATCGCGGCGGCAGCTGCGATCGTCGGCGGCATCTTCTCGCTGTATGCCAGTTCTTCCCCAGACGGCCTGGAGTGGGCACTTTTCGGCAATGCCGAGGCGGGATATTCACAGAATATGGCTCTGGATGAAGAAAACTTCGGCGTTTCGAGCCAGGCGGCCGATACGGCAGCCTCCGTACAGGAGAAGACGGCTTTCCTGCCTGATTATGCATTTAAAGGCAGCGACAGCGCCGCCGGAACGACGGTCTCGGGCCTTGTCGGCTCCGCCATGGTGGCTGGAGCGGCGGTCCTGATCTGCCTTGCGGGAGGCTTTTTCGGCAGGAGAAAAAAGAGAACGGCATAAGGAGAGGGCTGCGCGCAGCCTGCCAGATAATGAGTGGTATTAATCAGGCCATCAGGCAGATAAACCGGATGGACGACCTGACGGCGATCGATTCTCCGGTCCATCGTCTTCATCCCTTAAGCAAACTGGTCACCACCACCATCTATATCATGGTGGTGGTGTCCTTTCATAAATACGACCTGAGCGGACTGGCGGCCATGATCCTTCATCCGGCGGTCCTGTTTGCGCTTGGCAGTATTCCGCCCGGAATCTGCTTTTACCGGATGCGTTATGTAATGCCGCTGGTATGCGCGGTCGGGCTGCTCAATCCCTTTTTTGACAGGACGCCGATGCTGGTGCTGGGCCCTCTGACGCTCACGGGAGGGATCATTTCCATGGTGACCCTTATGCTGAAGGGGATCCTGTGCCTGACAGCCTCCTTCCTTCTTGCTGCCACGACGCCGGTCGATTCTTTATGCTACGCTCTTTTGCAGATCCACATGCCCCGTATGATCGTCACCCTGTTCCTGTTGACTTTCCGGTATGTTTTTGTCATGCTTGAGGAGGCAGCCGTGATGACGGAGGCCTATCAGCTTCGCGCTCCCGGTCAGAAGGGGATCCATTACACGGCCTGGGGTTCATTCCTGGGACAGCTGCTTCTCAGGAGCATGGACAGGGCCGGGGAGCTGTATGAAAGTATGCTGCTGAGGGGATTTGACGGGAGTTTTCGTTATGCGTCCGGCAAAAAGCCGGGGATACGGGATATCCTCTTTCCCGTTTTGATGATCACGATGTTTTTGGTATTCCGGTTCAACCGGGTCGCCGATCTTTTAGGCGCCCTGGTGCTGCGAGGTGTCTGATGATCCGTCTGGAACATGTGTCCTTTGAATATGAGAGCGGCTGCCCGGTCCTGGATGACCTCTCCTTCGAGATACAGGAGGGGGAAGCGGTCGGACTGGTCGGAGCCAACGGCGCCGGTAAATCCACGCTGTTAAGGGCGATGCTCGGACTTTTGCCGTGTGCGGGGATCACGGTGGATGATCTTCCCGTTGTCAGGGAAAACCTGAGCCGGATCCGGAAAAAACTCGGATATGTGCTGCAGAATTCAGACAACCAGATGTTCATGCCGACCGTGTTTGAGGATATCATCTTCGGACCGGTCAATTACGGGCTTTCGCGGCAGGAAGCCGCCCAAAAGGCCGGGGAAGTTATGGAGCAGCTGGGGATACAGCATCTGAAGGACCGCTACAATCATAAGATCTCAGGCGGAGAGAAGCGCATGGCGGCGATCGGGGCGGTACTTTCCATGGATCCGGAGGCGCTGCTTCTCGATGAGCCCTGTTCCGCGCTCGACCCGTGCAACCGCCGCCGTGTCATCGATCTTTTGAATTCACTTCCGGTGACGAAGCTGGTCGCGTCCCATGACCTGGATATGATCCTGGACACCTGTTCCAGAGTGATCCTGCTCTCTGAGGGGAAGGTGAAGGCGGACGGGCCGGCATATGAGATCCTCGGCAGCCGGAAACTCATGGAGGACAATCATCTTGAACTGCCGCTTGGATGGCAGTCGCGAGGGAGGACGGGGAATTGCTGACCTATGATCTGACGTCCGGCAGCGGACCGCTGTATGAAAAGCTCTACCGGTCCATCAAGGAGGATATCCGCTCCGGAGTGCTGGAGAGCGGGACGAAGATCCCCTCCAAACGGGCGCTCGCCGGGAACCTCGGGATCAGTACCGTGACGGTGGAAAATGCCTATGAACAGCTGATCAGCGAGGGGTATATCTTCACAAGCCCCAGGAGGGGATACTATGTATCCGATATCGGATCTGCGAAGATCACGAAACAGGAGGACGGGAGGAGGGCAAAAGTCAAGATGCCTGCCAGGGAGCAGGAACTGGTTTTTGATTTTTCCTCCAACCGCACGGAAAATGGCGCTTTTCCTTTTTCCGTATGGGCAAAGCTGATGAGGGAGACGATCTCGGAGAGGGAGAAGGAACTGATGGAGGTCTCCCCCTCCGGCGGAGTCGGACCGCTCCGGGAAGCGATCGCGGATCACCTGGCTTCCTTCAGGGGAATGAATGTATCGCCCGACCAGATCATCGTCGGGGCGGGGACGGAGTACCTGTACGGAATGCTGATCAGGCTGCTGGGAGAGGACAGGATCTACTGCGTGGAGAACCCCGGCTATAAGAAACTGCAGCAGGTCTATGAGAGCAGCCATGTCCGGTATGTGCTTGCCGGAATGGACAGCGGAGGGATCCTGGTGGATGACCTGGTAAGGCTCGGGGCCGACATTGCGCATATCAGCCCGACCCATCATTTCCCCACCGGCATCACCATGCCGGCCGGCAGGAGATATGAGCTTCTGGCTTGGGCGATGGAGAAAAAGGGACGGTATATCATCGAAGATGATTACGACAGTGAGTTCAGGCGCAGCGGCCGTCCGGTGCCGCCGCTCCAGAGCATGGACAGCGGCGGAAAAGTCATCTACATGAATACCTTTTCCAAGTCCCTCTCGGCGACCATACGTATCAGCTACATGGTTCTTCCGATCGCCCTGGCCAATGAGTATTACCGCCGGCTCGGCTTCAGCTCGTGCACGGTGTCCACCTTTGAGCAGTACACGCTCGCCGCGTTTATCAGCCGCGGACATTTTGAAAAACATATCAACCGGATGCGCCTGTATTACGAGCGGAAGCGAAGGACGATCCTCGCCGTCATCCGGGAATGCTTTTCAAAGGACGAGTGCACCGTGATCGAGAACGATTCCGGGCTGCATTTCCTGATGAAGATCAATACGTCTGTCCCGGACCGGGAGGTGAAGGAGAGATTTGGAAGAGAGAAGATCCGGATCGCGACCATAACCGACTACGAGACCGGAACGGAGATCGCCGACAAGCACCTGTTCATCCTGAATTATTCCTCGATGGATCCGGAAAGGCTCAGGGAGGTGCTCATCCGCTGCAAAAAACTGTTTTTCTGACAAAATAAAAGGCCTCCCTCAAAGGGAGACCTTTTTTTCAAGCAGGTAACCGCACACGAACACGCACACGATGATCATGATCAGGTTGAAGGCCGTGGCCGGGGCGGCGGCAGTGATCGCCTCAAGCGGCGTCTGCGGATTTTTGTTCAGCAACGGCAGGACGGAAACGACCTTCGAGACGAGCAGGTTCAGGACGATAAAGAGAGCAAAGCTTAAAAAACCTTTTATCTTCGGGCTGAAGTTGTAAAGGAAGGTGGCACTGAGTGTCACCGCCAGGTAGCTCACGGTCACGGTCGAGAAGAAGGAGATCAGGAAGGTGACAAGAGCTGTCACCAGGCTGAGCAGGATCTCATTGACCGGTATGTCCATACTCTCAAAGAAGGCGGACATCAGCTGCCGGAAGGTTTCCACATCGGGGACTTTCCAGTGAAGCAGGTTAAGATCGATCACTCCGAGCAGGAAAAGGAGGGCGGCGGCCGCGACCCCTAAAAGCAGCGTGTAGACCAGCTTTGAGATGATGACCGAATAGCTGGAATTCGGGGTCATGAAGACCAGGTAGCTGCTTTTCGAGTTCAGCTCCCGGCTGTAGTTGAGGATCGCCAGGATGAATACCGTGAAAAAGCAGACGATGACGAATATAAAGAGCAGGCTGGCGCTGAGGATGACCCAGGTGTTGTTGTCGCCCTTCATCGTCAGCAGACTGTAAAGGTAGAACAGCTCGAGCAGGACAAGACCGATCCCGAAGATGGCCAGGAGTCCGCTGTTTTTCTTGAATTCATATTTCATCAGCTTAAGCATTCTTATCAGCCTCCTTGGTTAAGCATAGATCTGTCTGTACAGGTCAACGATGGACAGACCGTTCTCTCTGCGAAGATCATCCGCGCTACCCTGCATGACGACTACGCCCTTTTTCATGAAGATGGCATGATCGATGATCTTTTCCAGTTCATCCACCAGATGGGAGGAGAGCAGGAAAGCTTTTTCCGGAGTGAAGGCATCCATGATGGACGAAACGATCTTGTCGCGGGCGATGATGTCGATCCCGTTGAGCGGCTCATCGAGCATGATGAGAGAGGCTTCCCTGGAGAGAGTCAGCGCGATCTTCAGCTTCGCCATCATACCGGAAGACATCTTGGAGATCTTCTGCTGCGGGGACAGGTCCATGTCGGAGAGAAGGGCCAGGTAATGGCCCATGTTAAAATCATCGAAAAAGTCCCGGTAGTATTTTCCGGCGTCAGTTCCGGTCATGTAGGGATAGAAAAAGCTTTCGGTGGGCATATAGGCGACATGCTTTTTGGATTCGATCCCGATCGGGGCGCCCTCAAAAAGCATGGTGCCGGCGTCGGGCTTGACCAGTCCGGCCGCCATTTTCATGAAGGTGGTCTTGCCGCTTCCGTTCGGGCCGAGCAGGGCATAGATCCTGCCTTTTTCGATCGTCAGCGTCAGGTCGTCCACAGCTGTCATGCGGTAATATTTTTTTGTTACGTTCTTACATTCAAGCATGGTTTTCCTCCGTAACGTTTATATTGTTAAAGAACAGACAAAATGCCTGTTTCTACCAATATAGTATGTGCCTTAAGGGGTCTGTCAACCGTTTTCGTGTTTGCGAAAACAATTTCGTAATCCGCGGCGGGGTGCATAAGCTATACAGAAAACTGATTTTGTGGGATAATCTCAGGAGAAAAAGAGAGGAGAGATCATCGTGAATAAAGGCTTGATTCACCTTTACTGCGGGGACGGAAAAGGTAAGACCAGTGCGGCCTCGGGGATGGCGCTCCGGTGCGCCGGCGCGGGGGGAAGGGTGATTTTCGCCGTTTTCCTGAAAGACGGGACATCCTCTGAGATGGAGATGCTGAAAAGATGTCCCGAAATAGAAATCCTCTGCTGCGCGGAGAATTTCGGGTTCACATCCCAGATGGACGGGCGTACACGGGAAATGGCCAGGGCTGCCTATTCAGAACTTTTTTCGAAGGCGGCAGCGCTTGGGGCAAAGGCGGACATGGTCATCCTTGACGAGATCTGCGCCGCCTGCCGGCATGGCTTTGTCGGCGAGGACAGGCTGCTGGCGTTTCTTGACGATCCGGAAAGAACGGCGGAAGTCATCCTTACCGGGCGCGATCCTTCCGGCGAGATGACCTCCCGGGCGGATTACATCACCTGCATGGAAAAGAAAAAGCATCCGTTCGACCGCGGCATCGGGGCAAGAAAGGGGATAGAGTACTGAGATGGAGCTTCCGGTAAAAATAAGGGGCAGCGGAGCGCCGCTTTTGATGATCCACGGGATCATCAGCGACGGCTCCTTTTTCGACGAGCTGTCCCGGAATCTTGAAGATGACTTTACGGTGATCACCTATGACCGCCGGGGATACGGGGCATCTGACGTGGAGCCGGAAGATACCGACTTTTCGGTTGCGGCGCAGGTGGAGGATGCCGCGCAGATCCTTCGCGAAAGGACACAGGAAAAGGCATGGGTCTTCGGAGACAGTGCCGGCGGCGTCATCGCGGCGGAGCTTGCGCTGCGCTTTCCGCAGCTGGTCAGGGGCCTGGTCCTGCTCGAACCATCCATCGTTTTTGATGAGGAATCAAAAAGGGAGCTGGGTGAATGGAACCGGGAGCTGAATGAATATGTCCGCCAGGGAAGGATCAGGCAGGCGATGCCGGCCTTTGCCCGGGTCATCGGCGCCGGCAGGGATCCGCAAAAAAACACGGGGATAAAGACGGCGGATCTGGCGCAGATCCGGATGGCCTATAAAAACCTGAAGAATTTCATGCTCGGTGAGCTGAACGAGATACAGAATTACTACCCTCCGATCGGGGAGGTGAAAAAGATCACGGTTCCCGTGTGTGTGCTCCTGACACAGGACGGCAGGGACAGCTTATTTGCGGTGACCTCGAAAAGGGGAGCCGCCGGAGCGGGGTGGCCCATCGGGTATGTTCCCGGCAGCCATAATGCCCCGAGGGATGAGAGCGGTCCCTTTGCGGAAGCGCTTAAGGGGGTCATCGGGAAAATGAGAAAAGGAGAGACCGGAATATGAGAACAGGCTGCTTTGTGTACCTGATGCGGATGCCGGACTATCTCCCGGACATTCCCCTCTCGAGCCGGATCCGGGCGGATGAAGTGGAAAGCGCTCGGAATATGCACCGGAAGAGGGAGCTTTATTTCGGCTGGCGGCTTCTTGAGTACGGAGCATATGATGCTTTCGGAGTGCGGCTTTGCGAAACGGATGGGGAGCGGACAAAGAACGGGGCGGTGATGCTTCCTGGCATCTTCGGGTCCGTCACCCACAGCGGGGACATCCTGGGCGCAGCTTTGTGCGCGGAGCCGGTGGGGATCGACATTGAGCGCTTTTCACGGGGCGCCGCGGTGATCCGCACGGCGAAACGCATCCTGACAGAGGAGGAGAAAAGTGCAGCCCCGGACCCGGAGAATGAGCAGGCGTACCGTGATTACCTGATCCGGTGCTGGTGCGGGAAAGAAAGTCTTTTTAAAAGGACCGGAGGAGCGTTTTTTGATCCCCTTGCCTTCGATACCGTCAATGAGATGAGCCGGCTTTTTTCCCATTCGCTGACGGCCGGAGAGGAGAGAGCCCAGCTCTGTGTCTGCCCGGGTGAGGAGGCCGGGCCTCTTGCTCTCCGGGCTCTGTTTTGGGAGAAGGAAAGCGCGGGAGGGAAAAACACTGACATTTCGGGAAATATTCAATCTTTTTTGGGACGCCCATTCGTGCTATAATGACTTGAAAAATTCCGTTAAATATGTAAAAATGTTTTACGGACCAATGCGGCCATGTGCCGCGCGAGTAACCGGCGACACATCGTACATCCATAAAGAAAAGAGGTAGATAGAGATGGGAACAATTGATCTGACCAAGTATGGGATCACAGGAACAACAGAGATCGTCTACAATCCTTCCTACGAGATGCTTTTTGAGGAAGAGACCAAACCGGGTCTGGAAGGCTATGAAGTCGGCAAAGTCAGTGAACTGGGTGCTGTGAACGTTATGACCGGTATCTACACCGGACGTTCTCCCAAAGACAAATATATCGTCATGGATGAGAACTCCAAGGATACTGTGTGGTGGACAACAGACGAGTACAAGAACGACAACCATCCCATGAGCGAAGAGACATGGGCTGACATGAAGAAGATCGCTCTTGACGAGCTGTCCAACAAGAGACTGTTCGTGGTCGATTCCTTCTGCGGCGCCAACAAGGATACCCGCATGGCGGTCCGCTTCATCGTGGAAGTGGCCTGGCAGGCACATTTCATCAAGAACATGTTCATCGTTCCGACCGAGGAAGAGCTCAAGGACTATGAGCCTGACTTCGTTGTTTACAACGCATCCAAGGCAAAAGTTGAGAACTACAAAGAGTATGGCCTCAACTCCGAGACATGCGTAGCCTTCAATATCAC
>DGTA01000009.1 GCA_002394165.1 Lachnospiraceae bacterium UBA4348
CGGAAGGTCGGTCCGAAGGTGTAGACGCTGCGGAATGCCTGTGCGAAAGCTTCCACGTCCAGCTGACCCGATACGGTCAGGTTGGTGGGCTTTCCAAAGAAATCCTTTGAATAATCCACCTTGCCCTCCGGCGTCATCGGCACGTTGGCCAGGTCGAGAGTGGTCACCTGGAACATCTCGCCCGCGCCCTCGGCGTCACTGCCCGTGATCAGCGGTGAATGAACATATACGAAGCCCCTCTCCTGGAAGAAGCGGTGGATGGCATAGGCCGCCAGAGAGCGTACCCGGAACGTCGCCTGGAAAAGGTTCGTGCGGGGGCGCAGATGCGGGACCGTGCGCAGAAATTCCACGCTGTGGCGCTTCTTCTGCATCGGATAATCCGGTGTGGAGGCGCCCTCCACCTCTACTTTCGATGCCTGGATCTCAAAGGGCTGCTTCGCCTCGGGCGTGGCCACCAGCGTTCCGGTCACCACCACGGCGGCCCCCACGTTCAGGCGGCCGATCTGCGCGAAATTCTCCAGCGCGTCCCCGTAGACGATCTGCAGTGTCTCAAAAAAGGATCCGTCATGAAGCACCAGGAACCCGAAGGTCTTCGAATCGCGGATCGAGCGGACCCAGCCGCCTACCGAGATCTCTTTTCCCAGATACTTTTCGGTATCCTTGTATAATTCCCTGACAGTTATCAATTCCATATCGATCTCTTCTCCTTCTGTATTTATCTCGCAAAAAAGATCCCGGCGCACTGATCGCGCCGGGATCTGCTTTCTCGTTTGGTCTGATGCGCCTTTTGGGCGTTTATACGACGCGGAAATTGAATTTCTGCGCTTCTCTGACGCTGTCGATCAGGCGGATCTCCGCACCCAGTGACCTGAGCTTTTCATCAAACGCTTCATAACCGCGCTGGATGTACCGGATATCATCCACGATTGTGATGCCCTCAGCGGCCAGCCCTGCAATGACCAGCGCTGCGCCGGCCCGGAGATCCGGAGCCGAAACTCTCGCTCCCGTAAAGCCTTCCACGCCCGTGATGATGGCGGTGTTGCCTTCCACCTTCGCTATGCCGCCCATTCTGGCCAGCTCGTCCAGATATTTGAACCGGTTCTCGAAGATGCTCTCCGTCACGATGCTCGTCCCCGTCGCCAGAGACAGCGCCACGCCGATCTGCGGCTGCATATCGGTGGGATAACCCGGATACGGAAGCGTCTTGACGTTCGTCCCGGTCAGCCGGCCGGTCGCCGCCACACGCACAGCGGAGTCGAATTCCTCCACCTGACATCCGATCTCGATCAGCTTTGCACTCGTCGCCTCCAGATGTTTGGGGATGACGTTCCTGACCATCACATCGCCCCTGGTGACCGCGGCGGCAAACATAAAGGTGCCCGCCTCGATCTGGTCGGGAATGATGGAATATTCCGTAGAGTGAAGCTTCTCCACCCCGCGGATGCGGATCACATCCGTACCGGCGCCCCTGATATTGGCACCCATGCTGTTTAAGAAGTTGGCCACGTCGACCACGTGCGGCTCACGCGCGCAGTTCTCGATGATCGTACGTCCCTCGGCCATGGAAGCAGCCATCATGATATTGATCGTGGCGCCCACGGACACCGTATCCAGGTAGATATGACATCCGCGGAGCTGATCTGCCTCCGCACAGATAGAACCGTTCCTGATATTGACAGTGGCACCCAGAGCCTTAAAGCCCTTCAGGTGCAGATCAATGGGCCTGCTGCCGATATCGCAGCCGCCCGGAAGCGGCACCTCGGCTTTTTTGAACCTGCCCAGCAGCGCTCCCAGAAGATAATAGGAAGCACGGATCTTCTTGATAAATTCATAATCAATGCTTACATCGCTGATCCGGGATGAAGTGATCATCACATCATGCCGGGTGATGCGCTCCACCTTGACACCGATCTCGGTCATGGCTTCAAGCATTACATTGATATCTCTGACATCGGGTAAATTTGTGATCAGGACGGTGTCTTCTGTCATCACCGACGCCGCCAGGATGCCCAGTGCAGCATTCTTGGCGCCGCTGATCTCCACTTCACCTGCAAGCGGATTCCCACCCCTGATGATAAATTGTTCCATAAGTCACCTCGTTATGTACTTATACTCCCTCACACCGCCTCTTTCCTGAATGGGCGGTGAACAGGCCAACCCGGACAGGCGTTTCTCCCCTGGCCAGAATCCGGACTATGCCTTCAAACAGCGGTACACAGCAGGCAGGGTCAGCAAACAAACCGGCCTGCAACCGATAATTCAGGATTATTATACACATGCGCGCCCTTTTTGTAAAGAGGCGCGCATTTTATCCCCGTTTCCGGGCCTTTTCAGCTTGTTTATCCTCACACATCCGGCCGGTTGATGACCGCCATCAGTGCCGGTACCACCTGCTTCTTGCGTGAGACCATATTGGTGACCTTCGCGCAGCATCCATCGATCACGGCATCCGGGAACGCCTCCTTCACCAGCTCCCCGGCTTTCTCCCCGTAAAAGAGCAGCTGCGTCGATTCTTCAATGATATCGGTCAGCATGAAGAACAGCATATCCAGGCCCTTCGTCTCCATCGTGCGGCGCAGGAACGGCTCCATCCTTTCACGGATCGCGCCAAGCTCCTGGGCATTGACGGAAGTGATCTGGCCGATGCCGATCTTCATATCCTTAAATTCGAACTTCTTGTAATCCTGGTAGAGAAGCTCCTCCTCCGACTTCGAGGACAGGTCGCTGCCGGCCGAGAACATCTGCATGGCAAAATCCCTGCAGTCGATGCCGGCGATCATGGCCAGCTCCCTGGCCGTCTCCTCATCCCGCGGCGTACAGGTCGGCGAGCGGAACATCAGCGTATCCGAGAGGATGGCCGCGCACATCAGCCCCGCGATCTGCTGCGGGATATCCACCTGCTTCTCCCTGAACATCTGGCAGATGATCGTCGCCGTGCAGCCCACCGGCTGGTTTCGGAAATACACCGGATTGATGGTCTCCAGGGATCCGAGCCGGTGATGATCGATGATCTCGAGAAGCTGTGAATCCTCGATGTGATCCACCGCCTGGTCCGCCTCATTGTGATCCACGAGGATGATGCGTCTCTTGCGCACGCCCAGCAGGTTCCGGCGGGAGATCATGCCCACGTAGCGGCCCTGTTTGTCCTTCACCGGGAAATCACGGAAGCGCAGCTTCGACATGTACTCGCGGATGTCCTCGGTGTAATCCGTCTTCCGGAAGGTGATCAGGTTATCCTTCTTCATGAAGAACTCCACCGGCATGCTCTGGTTGATCAGCCTGGCCACCGTATACGTGTCGAGCGGCGTCACCAGCACGGTCGTCCCGTGTTCCTTCGCCATCAGCTGGATGGTCCGCGAGACCGGTGCGCCCAGGCACACCACGATACAGCCCGCATCCATCTCAACGGCGCAGAGCTGTCCCTCATAGCGGTTGCCGAGGATGACCATGTCATGCCGGTCGATATACTGCTCCATCACATCCGGATTGGCCGCGGCGATCACCACCTTGCCCTTATCGAAGACGTCGTCCTCGTCTCCGACGACCATCTGGGCCTCCAGCGTCTTTAAGATGTTCCGGTAGGGAGTCTTCGCCCTCGATACGATGGCGCTGTCATACTCTTCCATGTAGGACTTGGCGATATCATTGATCGTGATCAGGCCTTCCAGCTTCCCGTCATCGTCCGTCAGTGGAAGCGTGAACACGTTGAGCTCCTTCATCAGCGTGTACGCCTCTTTGACCGAAATGCCCTTGTCCGTCCCGGGCACCTCGCGGATCTCCATATCCTTGACCCGGGTCCCGATATTGTCGATATAGACCGGCGCGCCGGCATTGAAATAGTTCAGAACGAACCCCGTCTCCGTGTTGACCGTGCCTGCCCGGCAGGCGACATAATTATAATCCGGGTCGATCCTGTTCTTGAGATAGGCGTAGGCGATCGCGCTGCAGATGGAATCCGTATCCGGATTTTTATGTCCCACCACGATCACTGTCGGTTTATTCTTATTCTGCGGCATTTTTGTAAGTCCTCCCTGCCAAAGAGTGTAGCACACCGGGCGGCGCTTTACAACAAACGCGCGATGATGTATGATTCTAAAATCATTACTTTTCGATCAGCAAACGGAGATATTTCGTATGTATAATAAAAAATTTCTGCGTCCCGCCTCTCTCGCTCTCGTGCTGACGGCCGCGCAGATGATGACGGGCTGTGCCCGGCATCCGGCCGGAGACGAGCCTTTATCAGAAACGACCGCCTCTGTCCTGGAGGATGGTTTATCCGAGGCAGGGACAGACTCCGGAGAATCTCTCTTCGAAGAAACCGAAACCGAGAGCCTCTTCGAGACCGAGTTTGAAATGCAGGCTCCTCCCGTCAGCCTGACCGATCCGGAGCACGCCGAAAACCTGTCCCAGTTCCTGGGCCAGACCAGGGCTGTCCTGGGCGATGATTTCCGCTTCCCGGAAAACACCCGGCGTCCGTCGGAGCCGGTGACGGAAGAAGACACCGAAACCCAGGCTCAGGAAAATGATGAACCAGCCGCGGAAAGCCTCACGGAGGGACCCTGGGAGGATCTGAGCGAAGAAGCCGCCGAAGATCTTACCGAAGGACTTACTGAGGGATCGACCGAAAACCTCTCCGAAAGCCTTACCGAAGAGATCCCGGAAGAGCTCACCGAGGAATTCACGGAAGAGCTCACGGAAGAGCTTTCCGAAGAGTTCACCGAGACAGCTGCCGCGGAGCAGCTGACGGAGGAACTGACGGAAGGGCTCACAGAAGATCTGACCGAGGAATTGACAGATGCCTCTGCCGAAGCACTGACGGAGGAGCTGACCGATGCTTCTGCCGAAGAGCTGACGGAAGAGCTGACCGATGCCCCTGCCGAAGAGTTGACGGAGGAGCTGACTGAAGCGCTCACGGAAGAACTCTCCGAGGAACTTACGGAGGAGATCTTCGAGGAGGCCGCAGAGGGACTGACAGAGGATCTCTCAGAGGGGCTCACCGAAGCCGGCACCGAAAGCCTTGCCGAGTCCGTCACCGAAGAGGAGACCGAGACCGAACCGGCCCCTGTGCTTCATGAGCTGAAGCATGAAGTCCCCTTCCCGGCCCATGTAAGGACGCTGGAAGACCACTACCGCGTCCGCGGGCTTGTCATCCCGGCCGCGCAGCGCACGCCCTACATGCTGCAGCTTTCCCTTGAGCGCATGATCGCGCAGTACGAGGGCGACTGGAGCATCTACATCCGCAACCTGAACCGGGAAGGTCCGGGTTCCGTGATCAGCATCAACGTGCAGCCCGTAAAATCCGCGAGCATCATGAAACTGTTCATCATGGGCGCCGCCTACGATGCCATGTCCAACCAGCGGCTCGCCCGCACGGACGAAGTCATCTCACGCATCACGGGCATGATCAAGGCCAGCAGCAACACAGATGCCAACCGCCTGCTCGAGATCCTCGGCGGAGGCTCCATCCGCGAGGGCATCCGGGAGGTGAACGCCTATATCAGCCGTCTGGGCTGCAGCGAGCTGACTCACCAGTACAACGGCTTCGACAACACGGACTACGTGTTCGATGCCGAACACAACAACACGGTCTATCCTCCGGACTGCGCCCTGTTCCTGGAGAAGATCTATCACCGCCAGCTCGGTTCGCGAAAGATCTGCAACGAGATCGAGAACATGATGATCGAGCAGGAGACCCGCTATAAGATCCCTGCCGGCGTGGCCAAAGTCTCCGACGGCGTTTCCATCGGCAACAAGACCGGCGAGATGGACCAGGTGGAGAACGATGTCGCCATCGTCTACTCCCCTGCCTGCGACTATATCCTGTGCGTCTTCTCCAACAACTGGAGCGATAAAGAAACCGCCCTTAAGCAGATCCAGAGCATCTCCGAGGAAGTGTACCGCTTCTACAACGACAGCCGCTGGCTGGCGCGGACCATGCACATCCTGGATACCGGGAACAAGTGAGAAACGGGGGACAAATGAAAATCTGGGGAAAACTTTGGAAAGACAACCACCTCCTGACCGACACCGTCGTCACGGAGGAAAGCGAAGACACCCGCACGCACAAGATCTTCCGGCTGCTCGACGAGATCTGCCTCCACTTCGACCTTGGCAGGCCCATCTGGCTCGACAAGAACATCCGGGAATTCAAAGCCCATTCAAAGACCCGCTTCTATCAGGACAGCTTTGTGGAAGAGATCAGCTTCGACTGCCTGGAGATCCAGGTGCTAGAGGAATAAATCATCTTAACAACAAAAGACAGATTCAAAGGATCTTCAGCCAGTTGCCGCTTTTGAAAATGCTGCGCCGCCTAAGCTGAAGATCCTTCTGAATCTGTTCTTTGTTGTCAACCCTGCCTCTTCGCAAGGACGGTTCTGCGTCAACGGCCGCAGAACACATGGAATCGCGCGCGGAAATGGACAGTCCTTTGAAGTTTACGCTGAGAATAAAATACAACACCCTGTTCCAAAGGGGACCTACCGCAGCGCCGGTACTTGGCGAGAGCGAAGCTCGAGCCTTATGTACCGCTGCGCCGCGGTCAGAGCGCCAGTGTGCCCCGTGGAACAGGGTGTTGCGTTTTATTTCTTCTACTGTCCTTGTAAGGACTGTTCCCGTGTCAGATTTTTACTTATTTGCAGCCGCAGCCTCCGCTGCCTCCTGCATCTCCTGAATATCCTCAAAGGCCGAGAACATCGGCTTCACTTTCTTTCCTTTTAACTTCCTGTCCACATAGTTTCTGGTGATCCGCATAACGGTGCCGTTCAGGGCGATCACGCCGATCAGGTTCGGGATGGCCATAAGCCCGTTGAAAGTGTCGGACAGGTCCCACGCCAGTGACAGGTTCATGGTGGCGCCCACCAGGATGAAGATCACGAAGATCACCTGATAGACCTTTACAGCCTTGGTGCCGAACAGGTACTCAAATCCCTTGCTGCCGTACTGGCTCCAGCCAAGCACCGTTGAGAAGGCGAACAGCAGGATCGCAACAGCGATGAACCTGGCGCCCCACACGCCGAATACGGTAGAGAAGGCCTCAGAGACCAGGGCGGTGGACTCGGCTTTGGAGATGACCGCACCGGTGTTGAGATCCACCATGCCGCTGGAAAGAATTGCCAGCGCCGTCAGCGTACAGACGATGATCGTATCCGCGAACACCTCGAAGATGCCCCACATGCCCTGAACGACCGGCTCGCGGACGTTAGAGCAGGAATGTACCATGACAGAGGAGCCGAGGCCGGCCTCGTTGG
>DGTA01000037.1:0-4044 GCA_002394165.1 Lachnospiraceae bacterium UBA4348
CCTTGAACATGTTGGCGTCCTCATATCCCTGCTTGAGCGCATCCTTATTGAATACATAATCCGGCAGCCCGGACCAGTAGCGGATGGTCGGGATATTGTAGATACCCTGGAAACGCAGGTTGTGGATCGTGATCATCACCTGGGAGCGTCCGACAGGAGTGTTTGCAAACATGGTCCGCAGATACACCGGCACCAGGCCTGCCTGCCAGTCGTGGCAGTGGATCACATCCGGGATCCAGTCCATATAGTTGAGCGCCGCCAGCGCTGCTTTCCCGAAATAGCAGAACCTGGGGATATCATCGATCAGGTTCGTGTAGGGATTGCCGTATCCGAAGAAATCCTCATTGTCGATGAAGTCATAGACCACGCCGTCCCAGACATATTCCATGATCCCGACATAGAATGCCCGGCCGTCCTCACAAAGATTCATCTGGAAGGCTCCGCGGTAGACCATCTTCTCCTGATATTTCTGCGGAATGCATTTATATCTGGGCAGGATCACCTTTACATCGCAGTTCTGCGCGATCAGCGCCTTCGGCAGCGCGTACATCACGTCGCCCAGTCCGCCGGTCTTCACGAAGGGATAGCACTCCGAACCGATGAACGCCACGCTGCGTCTGGGCTCGGGCATCTGCGGTGCCACAGCAGCAGGAGCCTCGGAAACGGGAACCTCTGCCGCCGCTTCTTCCTTCACGGGTTCCGCAGCCGGCTCTGCCTTCTTCGCCGCAGCTTTCTTTGCCGCCGGCTTCTTAGCCGCTGTCTTCTTTTCCGTGCTCTTCTTCGCAGCCGTTTTCTTTGCCGCCGCCTTTTTGGCAGCCGGTTTCTTCTCCTCCGCCTTCGGCGCCTCTGCCTCGGCAGCTGCCGTCTTCACTTCTTCCGCCTTCGGCTCTTCAGTCTTGACAGCCTCGGCCTTGGTTTCTTCAGCCTTAACAGCCTCGACCTTTGCCTCTTCAGCTTTCACAGCTTCCGCTTTTGCCGGCGCAGTTTTCTTTGCGGCAGGTTTCTTTGCCGTTGTTGTCTTTTTAGTCTCTTTCGCTGTATCAGCTTTTCTGGCAGGCATAGCGCCACCTCCTTCTTAATTCCAAAAAGCGTGATCTGCCCCCGCAGATCACCTGTTTTTTCACTGATGAATATACAATATCATAAAATGCCTGATATTACAAACTGGTGATCAGGAGAGCAGCCATGACCTGAAAGCAGCTACAATCCTCGAAAAACCTGAATGTATCTGCTCAAGTCAGTTTCCTGTCCCTCATCCTGCCCCGAAATTCCGGCGCATGAGCCGACACAATCCAAGAAAAAGGCAATTAAGGCAAGAATCTGACAGTGGACGGTTCTGCGTCAGCTGACGCTGACGCAGAACCGTCCACTGTCAAGTTAAAACAAGTTATTCTTTCACGCTCCCCAGCGCAATACCGGTTACAAAGTACTGCTGCAGGAACGGATAAACGATCAGGATCGGTACGGTCGCGATGACCGTGATGGCGCACCGGATGGTGACGGGTGTCGTCTTCGACACCGTTGAAAGGGCATCCGCCGTCGCCTTGGCTGCGTTGGCGCTCGCCTGCGTGGTCGCCAGCTTCATCTTCAGCAGGTACTGAAGGGAATACAGTTCTTTCTTGCCGCCATTGTACAGGTAGGTATCGAACCAGCTGTTCCAGCTGCCGACCGCTACGAACAGAGCAACGGTTGCCAGAACGGGCTTGCACAGCGGGAAGATGATCTGCCAGAACACGCGGATGTCTCCGGCGCCGTCAATTCTGGCTGACTCGACCAGGGCATCAGGAAGTCCCTGGATATAGGTACGGATCACGATCATGTTAAAGCAGGAGAACATGGTCGGGATAATGTAGACCAGGTAGCTGTTGGACAGATGCAGCGTGCGGGAGATCAGCAGGTAATTGGGGATCAGGCCGGCGTTCACGTACATGGTCAGCACAAAGATAACCGTCATGAACTTGCGGAGCACGAACTCTTTCCGGGAAAGGGTATAGGCCAGCATGCTGGTCCAGAACAGGTTCAGGAGGGTAATGATCACTGTCTTGGAAGCAGAGATCCAGGCCGCCTGGTAGACTGCTTTGTCGGAGAGGATCGAGCGGTAGCTCTCCAGGCTGAACACTCTCGGCCACAGCCCGATGTTCCCGCGCAGCGCGTCTGTGCCGTCATTGAAGGAATAGGCGACTGTGTTGAGCACGGGGTAGAGCGTTATGAACATGACAAGGCACAGGATGATCGTATTGACCACCGGAAAGACTCTGTCACGGCGGATACGGTTCTTCTTTTCCGTATAGATGTTCTTTTCCATAACCAGTCCTCCCTTCCTCAGATCAGTGTGCTCTCATCCATCTTCTTCGCAATGGTATTGGCTGCGAAAAGAAGGATGATCGCGACGACGCTCTTAAACATGCCGGCCGCGGTAGCCACGCCGTACTGCTGTTTGGAAATACCGTATTTCAGGACGAAGATATCGATGGTCTGCGACCAGTCCATAACAAGCGAGGAACCCAGCAGGTACTGGATCTCGAAGCCGGCTTCCATCAGGTGGCCGATGTTCATGATCAGCAGGATGATGAAGGTCGATTTGATTCCCGGCAGGGTGATGTAGCGGATCCGGTCGAAGCGCCCCGCTCCGTCAATGGAAGCTGCCTCGTACAAGCTCGGGTCGATGCTCGTCATGGCCGCGATGTAGATGATCGTGTTCCATCCGACTTCCTTCCAGACATTGATAAATCCGACCAGCCACCAGAAGTACTTCCCTTCTCCCAGGAAGAAGATCGGCTGTCTGATCAGTCCGAGATTCTGCAGGAGAACATTGATGGGGCCGTTGCTGGCGAAGATGTTCTGCGCCATGCCGACAACGATGACCATCGAAAGGAAATGAGGCAGATAGGTTACTGTCTGCACGGTCCTCTTGAACATGGTATTCATGACCTCGTTCAGCAGGATAGCCAGCACAATGGCGGCGATCGTACCGAACACCAGGTTGATGACACTCATGCCGAGTGTGTTGCGGATACTGTTGATGAAATCATCGCGTCCGAACAGCCATTTGAAATTCTTCAGTCCGACAAACTTGCTGCCCGTGACCCCAAGCTTTGGTTTGTAATCCTGGAAAGCAGTGATCCAGCCCCACATCGGGCCGTAATTAAACAGCAGCACATACAGCAGCATGGGTACCGACATCAACAGAAGCTGCCACTGTTTGCCCAGCATCTGGAAGAATCCCGGCTTCGGATTGGGCGAGAAGTTCGCTCTGTAATTCTCTGTTGTATTGCCCATGCAATACTCCCCCTTTCCCTTTTTGATCTTGCCCTTTCACTATAAAGCAGGGGGAGAGAAGATCATTCTCTCCCCCTGACATCCGTTTCAGACTCAGTTCACCTTCTCGGGAACCGGACTGACGATCATCAAATATCTTTCAGATCACTCGTTGTCAAGGACCTTGTGCGCTTCTGCCAGGACAGCTTCCTGCATGAACTCCTGGAAAACAGTCGCGGACGGGGTGATCTCCTCGACGAACTCATCCCAGAGGGCATCGAAGTTGTCGGGATCGGTCATGATCAGCTCAGGCAGATATTTGTCCTGGATATCCAGGAAATCCTGATGATCAACATCTACCGGTGAATAGTCGATCTGCCATGCCTCGCCGTAAGGAGCCAGCTCGATGGGCGGATTGACGAAATCGGCGAATTTCTGGTAACCGTAAGCAGCAAGGAATTCCTTGTCATAGTCGTTCATCTGGCCGAATACGATCTCGGGCTGGTTGCCGGGCTCCCAGCAGTTGCCGGCCAGGTCGCCGTCCAGGATCCATCCCTGTTTCTTGGGGCTGCTCTCAAAGAACGCGCGGGCTTTGTTCTGGATGATCCAGTTGTTGTCCAGAGTGTTCTCATACTGTTCCTGGGTCATGACAAGGCGGCCGTCCTCGATGGAGTAGTCTTCGCCTTCAACGCCCCAGTTGAACAGCAGCTGCCATTCGTCAGACATCATCTCTTCCCACATGGCCACGATACGCTCCGGGCACTCGCAGTTGACGGAGATACCGAA
>DGTA01000037.1:4161-58900 GCA_002394165.1 Lachnospiraceae bacterium UBA4348
TTGCCGTCCACATACTCGGGATCATAGACAAGGCCGAGAGCTACGTAGGTATTCTTGTACATGCCGGCGGTCTGCAGGGCATAGGTTGCATCGTTGAAGTCCCAGGTCTGGTCGAACATACCAAGAACGATACCGGAGGACAGCTGAGCGATGTACTGGTCATAGTTCATAACGAAGGTGTCCTTGCTGATGAGGCCCTTCTGGAACTCTTCGTTCAGTTTCTTGTAATACGGTTTTGCATACGGCTTGTCAATGAAGGTCTCGGTATGGAAATCATCCGTGCTGACATCAACAAGAACTTCGCCGTCGTTCGGGCGGCCCATCAGGTGCTGCACCGGGTTGATCAGGCAGAAATGTCTCCAGTCTTCGCAGAGGATATCAAAGCCGATATACGGAGTTCCGTTCTCATCGGTGGGGTTCTCCGCAAGGAAAGCCTCGATCAGGTCGAAGTACTCGTTCAGAGTGTGGATCTGCGGATAGCCTGCCCACTCAAGAACCTGCTTCTGGATGAAGAATGCGGGTCCGTTGACGGAGTTGACGATCTGCTCGCCGTCGGCCAGGCCGTAGTTCGGGATGATGTAGAGGGCATCGTTGCCGTCCTCATCCTGTGTGATCAGGCGTGCCTTCTGGGGCTCGATGTGTGCCCACAGGCGCGGAGTAGTCTCGGGGGATACATAGTCAAGAAGGTTGATCAGAGCGCCGTTCTGGATAAGAAGGTCAGCGCTGTTGCCGCCGTCAAACAGATCCGGATAATCTTCACCGGCGATCTTCACGCCGAGGGTCTCATCCAGGTCGCCTGCCAGGAACTCAAACTCAAAGGAAATGCCGAATTCTTCTTCGATCTTCTGATAGATCTTGTTGTCGTCTGCAGGCTGATCGCCGGGATCGCCGCGGAAAACAGTCAGGGTGATGGGTTCCTGCGCTTCTTCCGCATGAACGGCGATTGCAGGAGCGGCTGCCAGTGCCAGTACCAATGTGGCTGCCAGGATTTTTTTCATGTTCTTGTCCTCCTTCAGGAAAGATTTGAGCACTTATGCCCAGTCAATTGGATCGTCATATGGTTACTGTTCCATGCAATGTTACTGATATAACTCTAGCATTCGTTTTACTGACATGGCATTCGAATTCTTGCTTCTTAGCACGCAATTATTGCTCTTTTCTCCTTATGTTTTTCGTTGATTGGTCAACTTTTACAGTTTTAAAGCTCAGATTTTGGTGATAATGCACGACTTTCTCTTGCATTAGTGTCTGATTTTCAAACTATTCAACCCACTTAGCGCTTTTTTCATTTTTCTTTTCGACCTGTAATGAGCAAGAATTAAGCCATACTCTTTGTCATGTTTAGGCAGGCTCTGCGAATTGTCACAAGGCCTCCGTGCGTGTAGAATGGAGATATGTTTGAACAGATATCAGACAGATTTTTATAGAAGGGACAAAGAAACATGACTTCATCAGACAACGGAAAACTGTATTTTGATTCCGACTATATGGAAGGCGCTCACCCCGCCATTTTGAAACGCCTCCTGGAGACAAACCCGGAAAAGACGCCCGGGTACGGATCCGATCCCTATACCGCCTCCGCGCGGGATAAGATCCGCACGGCCTGCGCGACGCCGGAGGCGGAGGTCTTCATTCTCGCAGGCGGCACCCAGACCAACGCCGCCGTCATCGGCGCGCTCTTAAAGCCCTGGCAGGGCGTCCTGGCCGCGCAGACCGGACACATCAGCACGCACGAGGCCGGGGCCATCGAATTCACCGGCCACAAGGTCATGACCCTGCCCCAGAAGCTGGGAAAGATCAGCGCCGAGCAGATTGAAGAGGCCCTTGAAGGCTGGGCCGGTGACGGCAACCGCGACCATATGGTGATGCCGGGAATGGTCTATCTCTCCCAGCCCACCGAGTACGGAACGCTCTACTCGCTCGCGGAGCTGGAGGCGATCAGTGCCGTCTGCCGACGTTTTGAAATTCCGCTCTATATTGACGGTGCCAGGCTCGCATACGCCCTTGCCTGCCCAAAGAACGATGTGACGCTTAAGGATCTGGCAAGACTTTGCGATGTCTTCTACATCGGCGGCACCAAATGCGGAGCCCTCTTCGGGGAAGCGGTCGTCATTCCGCGGCCGGGCCTTATTCCGCATTTCTTCACGATCATCAAACAGCGCGGCGCTCTGCTGGCTAAAGGAAGGATCGCCGGCATTCAGTTCGATACCCTCTTTACCGATGACCTGTACCTGAAGATCGGGGCCAATGCCATTGAAACGGCCGCCGCCATTAAAGCGGCGCTGGCGGAGGGCGGCTATCCCTTTGCGATCGACTCGCCCACGAACCAGATCTTCATCGTGCTTTCGCCTGAACAGAAAAAGAAGCTCACCGACAAAGTGTCGCTGAGCTTCTGGGAAAACCTTCCGGACGGACGGACCGTCATGCGCATCGCCACCAGCTGGGCGACAACGGAAGAAGATGTGAATGCGCTGTGCGCTCTGTTAAAAGAATCCGCCCGGTAAACTACCGGCCGGCCGGGGCGGTCTTTCCGCAGAGGATAACCCCCGCCAGCAGCAGCGCCGGAAAGACGACCGCAGCCAGGATGCCCATCCTGAGGTTGTCACCGGCCAGGCTGGAAACGAGACCGGCCAGGGTCGGGCCGCCCGAGCAGCCGATGTCACCGCCCAGGGCCAGCATGGCGAAAAGAGCCGTCCCTCCGCCGGGCAGGCAGGAGGCCGCCTTGCTGAAGGAACCCGGCCACATGATGCCGACGGAGAGTCCGCACAGGGCGCAGCAGGCCAGCGACAGAGCCGGCACCGGCAGCAGGCTGATCCCCAGATAGGAGGCAATGCACAGCAGGCAGCTTCCCTTCATGAACGTGTCGAGCGGGATACGGTCACCGTACTTTCCGTAGAAAGCACGGGAAGCACCCATCAGGACGGCGAAAGCCATCGGTCCGGCCAGGTCCCCGGCCGCCTTGGAGATGCCAAGTCCTCTCTCGGCAAAGGCGGAGGCCCACTGACTCACAGCCTGCTCACTGGCGCCGGAGCAGATCATCATGACCAGCAGTATCCAGAACAGCCTGCTGCGGAATAGTTCGCCAAGGCGCATCCCCTGCTCTCCCTCCGCGATCAGCGGGGCGATGGGCACACGCGTGAAAACGAACGCGTTGACGATGGGGATGACGGACCAGGTCACGGCAAGGATCTTCCAGTTCCCTATCCCGAAGATCTTAAAGAACACCGTGGACAAAAGCACCACACCCACATGACCCCAGCAGTAGAAGGAATGGAGCATGCTCATCGTCTTCTCTTTATTATCGGAGGGGCATGCCTCCACCACCGGGGAGACAAGTACCTCCAGCAGCCCGCCGCCTATGGCGTAGACGGTTACGCTCAGCAATATCCCCGCAAAGGGCGAAGGCATCATCTCAGGCAGAACGTCCAGGCCGATCAGGCCCGCGGCGGACAGAATATGAGCCGCTACCATGCAGATGCGGTAGCCGATCCGGTCCACGAAAGTCACGGACACGGCATCCACCAGCAGCTGGACACCGAAATTGAAGGTAACCAGCAGGGTGATCAGTGAGAGCGGAATGTGATAGGTCTTCTGGAAAGTCAAAAACAGAAGCGGCACGAAGTTGTTGACGACCGCCTGCACGATATATCCGACAAAGCAGGCCGTGATGGTCCGGTTGTACTTTTGTTCCATTATTTATGATCTCCTTCCCCTCAATGCGAAAGGATATAGTCTTTAAGCTCGTTGTAGATCTTGTCTTCGTCCGGCGGGCATCCCATGATGCACTTGTCGAAATCCTTCGTGCACCGGCCCACGCCGAGTTTCCCTCTCTTCCCCTGCATACCCTGCCCGATGCCGATCGGCACCGTCAGTTTTTCCAGAAGTCCTTCCTCCTTCAGCCGCCAGAGCGCCCCGGTCAGGCTGGCGTAGCAGGCGCTGCACGAATCGGATTCCTCCACCGCATAGGATACTTCGAGGATCTTGTCCTTCCTGGGAAGCTCCTCAGGCGCGCCGTCATCGTCCAGGGCTGTGATCTGCGCCTTTGAAAGATCGCTGCTGCCGATGCCGAGCGCCTCGGCCATCCCGATGTAGGGCACCTCATCGACGGAAAGCCCCATCAGGTAACAGGCATAGGAATCGACCAGCACCGGATCGAGGGCGGCCATGACAAAATTGCGCACCACCGGGTTTCCGCCCTCCTCGAAGTCAAGGTCGCCGCAGATATGATCCACCACAATGAAATCCTGGCGGATGCCCGCCTGCAGGTGGGCGATCGGCTTGTGAAGGCCCATCCGGTGGAACCTGGATTTCTCGCGGTTAGGCAGGAGTCCTTTGAGGTTTTTGAGCGCGCAGGTCATCTTTGTCTGGCAGTGCCCCTTGATCACGGGTACGTTGATCAGGAAATCGATCCGGTCCGTCACATCGGTGATCTCCAGCTTCATTCCCGCGCAGTCTTTTGCATGCCATTTCTCCTTCTGCGTGTCGACAAACGGGACATGATATTTTTCGCACAGCTCCCGGTAGCCGCAGTATTCATAGGCTTCACTGGTCCGGTCTCCCACCCAGGAGCCCTCAGCGATGAGGATGTTCTCAAATCCGTTCTCCTGCAGGTATTCAATGATGCCGGCGATGATCTCAGTATGCGTGGTCCCTCCGAAGCGGGCCGGGGAGGGCACCACAAGGTTGGGCTTGATTCCGACACATTTTGCCCGGTCACCGATACGGGCGGCCAGCTCTGCCTCCTCAAGCAGCCTTATTGTCATCTGTGTATAATTTTCTCCGTGGATCTTAAGGATCTGGTTTCTTTCAATCATGGCTGCTCCTTTCTGCCGCATCCGGGTCTGTTGGGCTTGCCAGGGGTCTGACCCTTTTCGCACGTTGAAGTGCGAAAAGGGTCAGACCCCTGATAAAAAACCCCGTATTTTCAAGCTTTTTCCCATCCGGAATCGATCATTCTCCGGATCTCTTCCAACGGCTTTATGCCGCTGATCGCATCGTAGCTCGTGCAGGCCAGGGCTCCTCCGGCGGCAGCGTTCTGCAGGGCTCTTTCAGGGCCCTCGCCGGATAGGATGCTGGTGAGGAAGGCTGCGATGCACACGTCGCCCGCCCCGGTCCCGGAGCGGAAGTTCTCCACTTTGTAGCTTTTTTCAAACCGCCCGAATCCGTTCCAGGCGGCCGCATCGAGTTCCAGGCGCTTTCCGGCGCTGTCCATACGGTCGGACACGGCCAGATAAAGGCCCGGCGCCCCGCATTTGAGCAGCACGCTTTTGGCTCCGAGCGCCAGGCACTGCTCCGCTACCGGAATGATATCCTCCTCGAGGGACAGAACCAGAGTCATGTCATCGCTGCCCGCTTTTTCCTTCAGCTCTTCATAGCGCGGCCGGTCGATCAGGAAGCAGATCTCCTCAAAGCTGGGCACAAAGAAATCGACGTAGGGGAGCGTGCGCTCAAGGATCGCTCTCCAGTCGGTGCGCCCGGTGGCCGAGTCCGGATCCACCGCCGCCAGGTCGAGGCTCGTGGCGATGCCCATGCCCGCCAACCGCCTGAACATAGCCTCCATCGCTTTCCCGCCGTTCTCATACATCTTCGCCATCAGCGTGGGATAGCCGAAGTGGAACAGCGCCGCTTCCGAGAGCATCTCATCGGTGATCTCGGTGCCGTTAAAGGTATCGTTGGCTCCCGGGCAGTGAAGGAAGATCCGGTCGATCCCCGGAGGAGCGATCACCACGGAATAGCTGGTCGTCTCTCCCGGAGCCGTGATCAGTCCGCCGCCCGCGCCGTACTTGTCCAGCACACTGCGGATGATGAGTCCGAATTCATCATCGCCCACTTTTCCAAGAAGGCTCACATCGGCCCCCATCAGCTTCATGCCAAGCCCCGTGTTGGCCACGCTCCCGCCGGAGTGAATATCCGGCGCCATCGTCTGGAGCAGAGTGCCGGGCCGAAGCAGCTCGCCGATATTCCTGGCCCTGGCCCCGGTCTCCGGAAAGACCGGCGTGATGTCAATACAGATATGTCCCGCTGCGATCGCTTTTTTCTTCATGGTCCACCCCCGTCTGCTGAATGATGTCAAAAATTCCTATGATACAAGTGCCTTTGCGATCTCCCGCACATCCCTGTGCCGGAGTTTTCTGGGTTCGAACCGGATGAGGTGGTAGACCGCCTGCATCACGGCGCCGGCGCCCAGCGTGCTGATCACGGTGCCGATCCCCACGGGCCCGCCAAGCGCAAAGCCGGCCGCCAGGACCACCGCCCACAGGGCGATCTCCACCACCCCGATGGGAACCTTCGGCACTCTTTTTCCAAGGCCGATCAGCAGGGCATCCCTCGGGCCGCAGCACTGCTCGCAGGCCATGTAGATCCACATGCCGACCGCCATGAACACAAATCCGGTCAGCATGATCACGATTCCAAGCCACAGGCTTTTATTGAGCGGAAGCGGATTGAGCGAGTTGAACAGCTGAACAAAGTTGCCCGTGAGCAGGGCGTCGATCAGCGTCCCGAACCCGATCCGCTCTCCCAGAAGGAGATCGATCCCCACAATAACAAGCGCCATGCAGGTCATGGAAAGCCCGTAATTAAGGGGTGTATGAGCGGCGATCCCCATCCCCAGGCAGTCCCAGGGCGCCAGCCCGATATTCGCAAAAATGGTCAGATGCACCCCGAAGGAAAATACGAAAAGTCCTGCAGCGATCTGCAGCCACTGCAGGAGGATCTTTTTCTTGCTCATCAATATGTTCGGTCAGCCTTTCACGGCGCCTCCGGTGACGCCTTCCACATAGTATTTCTGCAGGAACATGAACAGGATGGTCACCGGAACGGCCACCAGGATACCGCCGGCGCAGAACCGGGTGAAATATCCCTGATAGTCGTTGGTCCAGACCCATCGCTGCATACCGACCGCCACGTTATAACTCTTATCATAGCCGAAAGCGATGTAGGAGGCCATGACGAAATCACACCACGGAGCCATGAAAGCGACCAGGGCGGTGTAGATGATGATCGGTTTGGAAAGAGGCACGGTCAGGATGAGGAAGATCTTCGCCCTCGAAGCGCCGTCGATCATGGCTGCCTCGTCCAGCGCAGCCGGGATGGTATCGAAATAGCCTTTGCAGACATAATAGCCCATGCCGGAGCTCGCCACCGAGACCAGGATCAGGCCCGGGATCGCACCCGCCTGGGTCAACCCGAACTGCTTAAGCAGGAAGTACAGGCAGATCAGGGTCAGGAACCCGGGGAACATGCCCAGGACCAGCCAGAAACGCATCAGCAGCGTCCTGCCCTTGAAACGCATCCTGGAGAGTGCGTAGCTGACGCACAGGATGATGATCGTTTGCAGGATGGCCACGCAGAAGGCAATGATCAGCGTATTCCCGTACCAGCGCAGGTAGTTCGTCTCGCCGGAGAACAGGAAGCGGTAATTGTCGAGGGAAAAATGCTTCGGGATGATGTAATCCACCATTCCGCCGTACTCGACCTTCGGGTCATAGGAGCGGAAGCTCTGCATGATCAGTCCGAAGAACGGGAACAGCCAGATAATACTGATCAGGATCAGCGCCGCGTAAGCGAAGGCATTGCCGATCATTTTGTTTCTCTTCATGGATCCGGTCTGTTGTTTTTCCATTATTGGAACCCCCCTTCATCGCGCACGGAAGGCAGCATGTTGTAGACGATCAGCGACGTGACAGCCACGACCAGGAACACCATGATACCGATGACGGCTGCCATCTTGTAGTCGGTGTTGGTCACGGTCATCTTGTACAGCCAGGTGACCAGCAGGTCCGTCTGCCCGGCGTTCTCCGCCATCTTCATCGACTGCGGCTGGCCCTTTGTCAGCAGGTAAATAACGTTGAAGTTGTTCAGGTTGCCCGTAAACTGGGTCAGCAGGAACGGTCCCGTGACGAAGAGCATGTAGGGAAGCGTGATGCTGCGGAACATCTGGAAGGGCGTCGCCCCGTCGATTCTGGCGCTCTCGTACAGTTCCTCCGGAATATTCATCAAAAGGCCGGTGGCGATGAGCATCATGTAGGGAATGCCGATCCAGATATTGACGACGATGATCGTAATCCTCGCCAGCATCGGGTCTGTCCAGAACGGGATGGGACTCGAGATCCACCCCCATTTCATCAGGTATCCGTTCACCAGTCCGTCGTTGGCGAACATCTTATAGACGTACAGCAGCGACACAAACTGCGGCACCGCGATGGTGATGACCAGGATGGTGCGCCACAGCTTTTTGAATTTGATCCCCTTCTTATTGATCAGGATGGCGACCGCCATGCCCAGGAAATAATCCAGGAAAGTCGCGAAGAAGGCCCAGACCATGGTCCAGGCGAGCACCTTGAGGAAGGTGGTGCCAAACCCCGAGCTGCCGAAGGTGAACAGCTGCTTAAAGTTGTCCAGTCCCACCCAGGTGAACAGGTTGGTGGGCGACTGGTGGTTCTTGTCATAGTTTGTAAAGGCCACGCAGATCATGAACATGATCGGCAGCACGGTGAACAGGAAGATGCCCAGCACCGGCAGGGCCAGAAGGGTCTTGTCAAAGTTGCCGTCCAGCAGCGAGCCGAGCACGCTTTTGTTGGCCGGCAGTTTTTTACCTGCTTTCAGCAGAGATTCCTCGTATCGATTTTCCTCGATATTCATCCTCCATACCAGGATGACCAGAAAGATCAGTACGATCGTCAGCAGTCCGAACAGCAGGATCAGGAAACTGTTGTCTCCGTATACGGTCACACGGTGTTCTTTGTGGGTCTCCACCGTGCCCAGGGTTGAAAATTTGCTCAGATAGGTCCAGCCAAAAGAGACCATGTACCAGATAAAGAGTGCCTCGCAGCTTAAAAATGCCAGGCCCTTGACGATCTGGCCGCGCATGAGCGGTCCGATGCCGAAGATCAGGTAGGAAAGCCTCGTCTTTGCATCTCCCTGCGCAAAGGTCGTTCCGATCGAAGCAATGTTTTCTCCGACGGCCCGAAAGAATTTTCTGATCACGTCCATCACCTCCGGGATCATTTTTCCCAAATTGAATCAGGAAGCCGGCAAAGATTCTCTTCGCCGGCTCCGAAACCAACTGACCTGAAGGTCAGCATTTATCTCCTGCCGTCCTAAGTTATTCTGCGTAGGAAATGCAGGTATCCTGGAATTTGGTCAGGGCGTCCATCAGCTCGTCATCGGAGGAGTCGACGGTCAGCTCACCGCTGATCACACTGTCGCCGAGGGAGGTGGCCAGTGTCCAGTATTCTCCGGGGTACTGTCCCTGCGGGATGGTGTACTGCAGCTGCTCAGCCAGTGCGGACAGCGCTGCGTCTGCCTGGATGGCGTCGCTCTTCTGTGCTTCCAGATTGGAGGGGCCCCAGCCGACCGCATCGAATCGGGCCAGCTGTACGTCGCCGCTGGAAAGCCAAGCCGCCAGCGCATCACAGGCCATCAGCTTGTCTTCATCTTCCTGCGGTTTTACGCCCAGAAGCTTGAAGCCGCCGAAGCCGCTCATCTGATACTGTTTTCCGTCACTGCCCTCAAAGGTGGGAAGCTTCGCGCAGGCATAATTGTCGCCGAACAGATCCTGTGCAGCGCCGCTGTCCCAGGTGCCGTCCACGATGGCGGCGCAGTTGGTGGCTTCACCGACAGCGGAACCGTTCTGGAAAGAAGGAGAGGCTTTCAGCTCGACGATCTCCCTGAGTGCGAGAAGGCCGGCATCCGATGCATAGCTGGTATTGCAGGCGGTGAAGTTGCCGTCATCGTCGGTTTCATAGGTCAGCTCGGCGCCGGTTCCGAAGAAGAACGCGGTCTGGTACCAGCCGGAGTTGATCTCCATGTAGAAGTTCTTTCCCGCCTCTTCGCAGGCCGCCAGGATGCCTTCCAGTGTGGAAGGATCGGAGATGACGCTCTTGTCATAATACAGGAAATAACCATTGTCGGAGGTCAGCGGATAAGCATACAGGATGTCGCCGACCGTCGCGGCTGCAACGGCACCCGCGTCATTCTCGGTCTTGACGGCTTCCTCATTGTCCGGGGCTACTTCTTCAAGGGCACCTGCGGAAACAAGGCGCGCAATCTGGTCCTGGGCGAAAACAAAGATATCGGCGCCCGCCTCAACATCAGTGATCATGTTGCCGGCCGCATCGCCTTCACCGACAGGCTCTACAAGATAATCGTAACCCGCAAAATCAGGATTCGCCTCTTTAAAAGCCTCGATCTGTTCCTCGGTAAAGCCGACCACATTATCGGCTACCCAGACCTTGATCTCATCCGCATAAGCGCTCATTCCCATGGCCGCAGCCAGAGCGCCCGCCATCAGTACGACAGCCAGTTTCTTCTTCATGTCAAACCCTCCTTCTCACATATAAATAATATGAAAGCCGAATGCAAACCACATCTCAGTGGCGCTTCATTCTAATAAAGTTTAACATTATCACCAAAAGATGTCAAACATTTCACAGCTTTATTGACTAATTTTCACTACACTTTTCAAATATCCGGAACCGCTGCGCGTCCCTGCAGCTTCCCCCGGCCCGCTGCCATGCCGGCCGTCATCCCGCTGCTCCACGCCCACTGGAGATTGTAGCCTCCGCAAGGGCCGTCGATATCCAGCTCCTCCCCGGTCAGGTAAAGTCCGGGACAGATCTTTGATTCGAGTGTTTGGGCGTTCACCTCGGCCGGCGAAACGCCCCCCACGCAGATCTGGGCCCTTGATATTTCTCTCGTCCCATCCACCTTCAGCTTCAGGTGCTTGATCAGCCCGGCCAGGCGGCGCGCCGCCTCCTCTTTGTCCGGCAGGTCCTGCTCTTTTTCATATCCGGATTTCCTGGCCAGGTATGAAGCCACTTTTTCATGGGTAAATCCTCCCAGAAGCCTGGGGAGCGGGACCGGCTCCCCTGCTCTTTCCAGCATTTCAAAGAGCCCGGCGCGGATCCGCTCCTCCTCATAACCGGGCAGCAGATCAATGCTGACATTCATCGGTGAAGAAGAGGATATCCCATACGCAAAGCGGCTCAGGTTAAAGGCCGGGATGCCCGAAATCTCCATGGCGGTCCATTGGAGTTCGCCCTCATCGCGGGCGATCAGCCTTCCGCTTTTCCCATCCGACAGCGTCACCGCCGCTCTCGTCCGTGCCCCTTCACACATTCTAATGTCAGGATCCGTACAGTGAAGCGCTGTCAGGGCAGGGCGGGGATCCGTCACGGTATGGCCTAGTTTTCTGAGCAATGTAAGCAGTCCGTCCTTCCTCTCCCCGGGGTCCCGGGGCATCCCTGCCCGGCTGCCGCACGAGATGATGACCTTTTTTGCACAGTAGGTCCAGCCGGGTGTTTTCACCAGCCACGCCCTCATTTCCTTATCATACGTAAGTCCGGTCACTTCCGAATTATAATTCACCCGCACCCGGAGCCGGTCCAGTTCACCCGTCAGGACATTCAGCACCGACTGCGACTGGCCCGAGGCTGGATACACATATCCGTCCCGTTTCTGGATCATCAGCCCCAGTTCCTCAAAAAAACGCAGCGTCTCCAAAACGCCCACGCTCCCGAAGACCTGCTCCGTGACCGTTTTCGCAGCCTCCGCATTACTGACTGAGTGATAGGCCAGTGGCAGATCCGGATCCATGTTCGTCAGATTGCACCTGCCGTTGCCGGTCAGCAGCAGCTTGCGCCCGGGTTTCTTCCCTTTCTCAACAATACGCACCCCCGAGCCGGCGCGGGCTGCCACGATCGCCGCCGTCATCCCCGAAGCCCCGGCACCGATCACCAGGACATCATCCAGCTTATAGTCCATTTTTATCCTCCAGCCCCTTCAGGGGCTCCTTCAGGGGTCTGAGCCTTTTCGCACGTTGAAGTGCGAAAAGGCTCAGACCCCTCTTTAAAATCACTCATTAATACATGCTGTCCAGCCAGATCTCGTACGTGACCAGCGTATGTCCGTTCATCATCTCACGGGCCGGATCCGAATCGCCGAAAAGGCTGATCAGGTCGTACATGGTCCGCACTCCGTCGGTGACGTTCTCCTCGGCTGCTTTTTCCGCTTCGTCCAGATCGCTCTTTTGCCGCACTTCAACGCCGACTGCATCCCGGATATCACTTAAAAGTGTGCTGTGCGCTTCCAGGAACAGCTCCCACTCCGGGCTTCCATCTTCTATAACCAGCGCTGTGCGCTGAGCCTGATTGATATCACGGATGAGTTTTTTCCAGAGGACGAACCGGCCCTCCTTCAGTCTCTCCATCGCCTCGTCCAGGTCCTCCCAGCTTTCGATGGATATTCCGGTCGACCGTTCCATCTGGCCGATCAGCAGCCCGTGCAGCGCCCTCCATGTATCCCAGATCCACGGCGCTGTGTGCTCTCCGCCGAGCGCCCTGCGCTCCCAGCGGATCAGCCGCAGCAGGGAGGCATCCGCCTCGTGGCCTTCGCCAAGCAGGATTCCGGCAGCCATCTCCCATTTGATCATCTGGATCTGGGCAAGCACGCGCAGCTCCTGCCTGATCGTCTCGCTGGCCGTATCCGCCGCGATCCGGGCGTACATCACTCCTGCCCGGATATAGCGGTGATTCTCTAGATATTCCTCCAGCTTCCTTATATTCTCATACTGGCCGGAGAACGCTTCACTGCGGGCATCCTCCAGGATGGACCGGTTCAGATTTCCCGTGATCTGGGATAGATCCTTCATCACGCCGTAAGTCCCGATCCTGTCCGGGATCAGCACCAGGGCCACCATCACATCCAGAAGCGCCTGGTTCGACCCGATCCGCGCCTCCTCCGCCGTTGGCATAAGGCGGTACAGCAGGCTGATGAGATCCTTCGGGGAAAATGCCTCATAATTTGTACCGGTCACGGTCCTGAAGCGGCGCATCATCTCATAATAAGTTCCGTCTTCATCAGAAAGTGTGATGGTTGTACCGTACCGGTCATAATCCCAGCCGTCCTCCCCCATCGGAAGTGCGGGGATCAGGTCATAGGGATTATTAAAATTATAAATGTTTTTCAGGTCCCCGGCATCGCCCCGCGTGACCGCCGGGCAGGCAAAGGTACAGGCCAGCACATTTTCCGGATCGATGATACCTTCCCCGGTCTCACCTGAGACCAGAGAGGCAGCGGCCAGATTGACGGCGGCCGCCCCGCGGCTGTGTCCGGTCAGCCAGATGAACACATCCTCTGGAGAATGCCCGTCACTTTTTATAACGGCCAGAAGTTCCTTCAGCAGTTCATCCGCTGCCTTCCGGAAGCCTTCATGAACCTGGCCGTCACCCACATGGAAATTGGAATACCACTCCCGCGGGTCGTGCGATCCCCGGACCGGCACCAGATAGATCACCTTTCCGTCCGCCTCTTTTTTAGCGATCGTGAAAGCCGCATGATCACAGTCCTTGTAGGACATCCTCTTTTTATACCATGGAGAGGTATAACAGAGCTCGTACCCCATCTGGGAATACAGGCTGATGCAGGTGCTTCCCTTCTCGGGATAATAAGCTCCCATGCAAAGGTATACCGATGCTTTAGCAGCCTCCGGGGACAGTTCCCCCTTCCGGCAGCTTTCCGTCACCAGGCTGTCATCATAGGAAAAATAACGAGTGTAGCTCGCCTGGGTCGCCGCATCCTCGATATTGACGACCACCTCGCAGCCTGACTTAGGATCTGCCTCCGGCTCTGTTTCCAGGACCTGCTCTCCGGCAAACGCAGCCGGACATACACATAATAATATGATCAGCAAAGCAGCCGGAAGGAAAGCCTGGCGCATTCTGCTCTTCCCGCGTTTTACCATATCCTGTACCTTCCTCCCAGCGCCAGCAGCGCAAAGAAATAGAGACAGTTGTCATAGTATCTGCGATCCCCTGTCCGAAGCGGAGTCTCCCAGAATTTCCGGACGCATTCAAGCGCATGGCCCTCCAGCGTATCCCGGGCAAGTGATGCCTGGGCATTGGTCGCGATGATCGCGACCGGATGCAGCGCCTTCGGCGCCAGGATCGTGCCTTCTATACTGTAAACCGCATCCGGCTGATCCTTCACAGTCTCACAAAAGAAGCGCTGCAGGTTCGCCGCTGTCTCAGATTCAAAGCCATAGCCGTTCTCCCGGCCGAACCACTCGTAATCCAGCGCAATGTTCGCGATGGTGCGGTAGGCATCCGAATAATACCAGTCGTGCCTTCCGAAGATCTCCTGCTCTTTCTCATAGGGGCGCCCGTCAAAATAAGAATATTCCGGAGAGAGCCCGGTCACCGGATGGCAGGCCTTCTGCAAATACGCCCGGCTCTCGTCCGCCGCCTTTTTCCAGAAGCTGCGGTCCTCCTCATCGGCCCACAGGGCAAACAGCTCATAAAAATGAGGCAGATGATAGGAGGGATCGGTAAAATCCTTCTCCGGGATGAAGCGGATCAGATGGTTTTCCAAATCCCACATATTCCGGCCCTGCCCATCGTCCTCCTGATGGATCACGGTGTGCAGGATCTGCCTGGCCATGGCGGAATAGTTGAAGATCCCCTCCCCGTCGCCCCAGCGGTGGGAGGCAAACAGCAGCGCCATTGCAAAGAATTCCTCCCCGTCCGGCGCAGGTCCGTACGCATTGGGCTTCCCCTCCGGGCTGCACGACCAGGCAAAATACCCCTTGTGAAATCCGCTGTCCATATACATATGAGTCATCGTCCACTTCCAGATCCGGTCAAACTCCTCTTTCCTGTCCATCTGGACGCACATCATCATGCCGTAGCTCATCCCCTCGGTGCGGGCATCATGGTTTCCGGTATCCTCCAGGTATCCCATATCGGCCCCGGCTTCATGATAAAAGCGGTCCGGCCCGTAGAAGATGGCCCGGAAGCTGTCCTCGATCTTCTGATCGATCAGAGCCTCATCATATCCGGCCTCTGCGAATACATTCCTGTAGGTTTTTGTTTCTTTCATATTTATTTTTTACCTCTGAATCTCAAAAAAACCTCTGTTTCATCCGTCTCCGGCCCCTGCCGGAGGTCGTCGTCACATTCTTTGTGGGTCATTATATCACATTTACATCTACGTATTAATGAAAGCTCCTCCATTCCATTAATGAACCATTAATCTTTCTTTCAGGACGGATTCATCCCCGGGCGGTATTCTTTACATGCATCAAGCAAAACACAGGCCGCCGCAAAAACAATAAAGCGGCGGAAAGATAAGTATCTACGGAAGGAGTCAAAAATGGACAAACTTGAAATGATCGAAAAACTCAGGGAACGCGCAGACATCTCTTATGAAGAGGCAAAAGATATCCTTGACCGGGCACAGGGTGACCTGCTCGAAGCCATCGTACTGCTCGAGAAGGAAGGCAAAATGAGACAGCCCCAGGCGGAAGCCGCACAGGAAGCTGCCGCGCAGGAAACCGCCGAGACCAAAGCTGCCTCCGATGCAGTCGTACCGGCCCAGGCTCAGCCTAAGGAAAAGAAGCCGAGTGCTTTTGGCAAAGCCGTCCGGAATTTCATCGATTTCCTGACGCAGACCTCTTTCCACGTGACCAGAAAAGGCAGTGAGATCTTCGCAATGCCCTCCCTGGTGTTCGCAGCGCTGCTCTTCTTCTTCTGGGAGCCCATCCTCCCGATCATGGTCATCGCCCTGTTCTTCGATGTGCGCTACCACTTCACCGGCCAGAAGAACACCGACGCAGCCAATGACATCCTGGACAAAGCCGGCAGCTTCGTAGACGGCATCGAGAGCGGCATCCAGGGTGAGGTCTGAAAAATGAGTGTCTTTTTCCGGGCTTTTTCCCAAAGCACACAAAGTATGATAGAATACCCTCATCAGGAAGGAGTCTATTATGGATACGCTTGAAAAGATCGACCGCCTCAGGGAACGGGCCAACGTGACCTACGAGGAAGCGAGGGATGCACTGGCCCAGTCCGGCGATGACCTGCTCGACGCCATCGTGCTCCTGGAAAAGCAGGGGAAGGTCAAACAGCCTGGACAGACCAGCTACTCAACACAGTATGAGGAGCAGAAGGAATATATCCGTGTACAGGACAAGGTGGAGGAGCAGCGCCAGTCGGCTCCCTCCTTCACGAGAAGCCTGGCACGCGTCTTTCACTTTTTCTTCCGCTTCATTTTCCACACCTCATTCCATGTACGGCGTCGTGACAACGACCTGTTCGTGGTGCCGACCTGGGTCCTGGCACTCATCCTCCTCATGTGGAAGGTGGCGCTGCCGGTCGCGGTGATCGCCATGCTGTTCGGTATCCGCTATTCCTTCCGGGGAAATGAAGGGACTGAAACCGCCAACGATATCCTTGATAAAGCAGGCCGCTTTGCCGACGGTTTCGAGAGTGAACTGCGAAAGAATAAGGACAGGAAAGATGAGCACTAATATTCTGGTTGTAGAAGATGAAGAAAAACTTGCCCGGTTCGTGGAACTGGAGCTGACACACGAAGGATATCAGGTCACAAAATCCGCCAACGGCAGGGACGCTCTCGAGCTTGCCCTGTCGGAGGACTTTGACCTGATCCTTCTTGATATTATGCTGCCGGGGCTGAACGGCCTGGAGGTGCTGCGCCGCCTTCAGAAGGAAAAGTCCGTTCCGGTCATCCTTCTCACCGCGCGCGACGCGGTCATGGACAAGGTGGCCGGGCTCGATGCCGGCGCCGTTGACTATATCACCAAGCCCTTTGCCATTGAGGAACTGCTCGCGCGCATCCGCGTCGCCCTGAAGCTGCACGCGGTTCCTGCCGCGGAGGCCGGGCCGGAAGGGCCGGCGGAGGGTGTCCTTAAATGGGGCGAACTTATCCTTGATGATCCGCGCCACCGCGTCACCTGGGGCGGTTCGGAGATCACCCTGACCAACCGCGAGTTCCTGATGCTGAAGACGCTGTTGGAGAACATGGACATCGTCCTGTCCAGGGACACTCTCCTCAACCGCGTCTGCGGCTATGATTTCGTGGGCGAGACCAATATCGTGGACGTCTATATCCGATACCTTCGCGCCAAGATCGACGATGTGTACCATGTCAAGATGATCCACACTATCCGAGGAGTCGGTTATGTCATCAAATCCCGAGAAGAGTGACCGGAAGTCACTGCGTACGCGTGCTTCCGATCAGCTCAGGCGCATGTCCTCCATCACAAGAAGGCTTCACTGGTATGCCATCCGAAAACGGTCCTTCCTCTTTCTGAGGATCGACCTGCTTTTCTTTGCGGCGCTGTGCCTGGGTTGGTGCGCCGACCGTGAGTTTGCCAAGACGGGCACGCTCGTCTGGGAAAATTCGCGTTCCTTTAAACTGGCCGAGAAGACAAATCAGCTTATATACACGGTGACTTCACCGGAGGGGAAAGTCCTTCTAAGAGCGGATGCGCTTAAGCCGCTGATTGTCATCAGCATCGCCGTGTTCTCCCTTTTTGCCCTCCAGATGCTGGGGCAGCTTTTTTCCTATTTCAGAGAAGATAAAAAAATAAGAAAGATCCTCTCGCCCATCAATGAGATCGCCCTCAAGGCGGATGAGCTGAGCCGTCTTTCTTTTTCCGAAGATAAATATCAGGAGATCGAGAAGGCCCTGGAGAATATAGATCCCAGCCAGACCGCAGCGGATGTTCCGCTCTCCTTCAATGATCAGGATTTAAGCGGCGTGGAAGCGGCCATGAACAACCTGCTGCTGCGCATGCGGGACAGCTACCGCCAGCAGGCCCAGTTCGTCAACGATGCGTCCCATGAGCTGCGCACACCCATCGCCGTGATCCTCGGCTATGCCAACATGCTTGACCGCTGGGGCAAATCCGATCCCAAGACACTCGAAGAGAGTATCACTGCCATCAAAAATGAAACACAGCATATGAACCATCTGGTGGAGCAGCTCCTGTTCCTGGCCAGAGGCGACAGCGGTAAGACGACCCTGGAGCTCGAGCAGGTCGACATCTGCACTCTCATGCAGGAAGTCTACGAAGAATCCTTCATGATCGACGAGGGACACCGCTATCGGGCAAATATCCCGGATGAGAGCATCGTCATCACCGCCGATCCCGCCCTGCTCAAGCAGGCGGTCCGTATCCTTACCGACAATGCCGCCAAATACACCCCGGACGGCATGGAGATCACCCTCAGCGCCGGCCTTACACCGGAAAACGAGCCCTATCTCCAGGTCCAGGATATGGGCGTAGGCATCCCGGAGGAAGAGATCCCTCACATCTTCGACCGCTTCTACCGCTCGGATGAAGTCCGGCACAGCGCCGGAACCGGGCTGGGCCTCTCCATTGCGAAATGGATCGTCGACAAGCACGGCGGACACTTCGAGGTCCTGTCAAGACAGGACCTCGGCACAAGAATGCGTATCATCATGCCTCCCAAAGAGGCCTCCCCACCCAAAGGGGTCTGACCCTTTTCGTACGTTAAAGCGCGAAAAGGGTCAGACCCCTTTTAAAAAATCCTTTTAATACAGCCTTGCCTGGCGATAGATCGTATCGCCCGCTTTATAACCGGTCCAGAGTCTGAAGTCATCGCCGATCTCAAAGCCGGGGTCAAACCGCACGCTGAAGCCTGCCTGTTCGCTTGCCGGATCTTTTAATGCGTCTGCCACATCCGATCTCTTTACGGTATTCATAACGGACGCATACCGCTTTCCGCCGGCCTCCAGCACGGCCACGCGCTCTGCCCCGGAAGCTCCGTGGCGGAGCGTTCCTGTCTCCCAGCCATTCACTTCCATGAAGCGTCCGCCGCAGATGGTGATCTTGTCGCAGCTGAAAGGATCCGCATTTCTCTCATTAACGATCTTTACTTTGCCTGCCGGCACAGCGTTCATCCGGTAACGGGCAGTGCGCAGTCTGGTCAGCTCCTCAAGGACCGCTCCCGCCGGATCATCGGTCTGCTTCAGGTCGATAAGAGTTCCCGTCTCGGGATGGCCTACCCTGGCGGTTCCGTCTGCATTGACCCTTACCCAGAAACGGTCCACTTCGTCCACCTTTTCCTGGTACCCGTCCTTATCGGCTTCAAAGGCCAGGAACGTTTCCTTCGATGGACCCGGCTGCCAGCTGATATTATCGTATCCCAGAGCATCGACAGCTTCGCGGACCTTTGTAAACTCTTCTCTGGTCAGCAGCTCTTCGATCACATCCGGCTTGTTCTCGGTATCCGCTGGATAGAAGAAAGGCGAGCGGATCTCGTGCACAGCCGGTCCTACCTCCTCGTGAGCTTTCCGCACGAGTGAGGGGAACTCCTCCATATTGCTCTTTAACAGCATGGAGATCAGCCAGATATCCATCCCCTCTTCTTTCGCAATCTTGGCGAGCCTGACGAGGTTATCATAGAAAAACGACATCTTTACACTCGTGACATGAGTGTAAACTTTCTCATCATAAGTCTCTAAGGACACATTAATGTGATCCAGATTTGCCCGGCACATCGCCCTCAGGTCATCATCGGACAGCGGAACCACCAGGTTCGTGGTAAAGTAGCCCCTGTCCTTCAAAAAGTCGGGAAGCATCCCGACGATCTTGAAAAATTCCCGGTTGATGGTCGGCTCAAACCAGCACGAAGCGAGGAACTGTCCGTCTTTATTCAAAAGCGGCAGGATGGGCAGCACCTTTTCAAAAGTATTGGTCTTCATGCTGCAGGGCTTGAAAGAATCCCAGTCATTAAAACAGAATATGCACCGCGCATTGCAGTGATTCGTCGTATCCAGCGAGATCATATCCAGCCCGTTGGGGGTGCGTTCAATAGTCACGTGCGATCGGTTGGGCTGTCTCTTAAATAAAAACATGTCTTCTCTCTCCCTTTAATAGTTTAATGTACGAAAAGGGTCAGACCCTTTTCTTGCTTTAACGTGCGAAAAGGGTCAGACCCCTTTCCAGTTCAAGGTGTTATTGACATGAGTACGGTCATCAGCTCCGAGGGAGCTTCCGCGAAGCAGTGCGCTTCTGCTTTGATCAGCCTCTCTTCGCCTGTCAGGTCGAAGAAAGCGATCCCGACCACGTCTTCCTGTGCGCCTTCGTTGGCGGTGTAGGCAGCGCATGGAATATCATTCATTCTGACCAGGCCGTTGTAAACATAGCCGGTCTGGTTGAGCTTCTCACCGATACCCTCCAGTGTTGTTTTCCCGCCGGTTATCTCTGTCTTCACCAGAATTCCGGGGACAGGTTCCTCTTCTTCTGCCGGCATCAAAACCTGGAACAGGATGCCTTCCTTCTTCTGCTGTTCACTCAGGCTGACGATCTCCCACTCGGTCGGCACATACAATTTAAAGCCTTCATCGAGATCGATCCAGGTTCCCTCGTACGGAGCGCTTTCTTCCGTAAATTCATATGTCTCGATCTCACCGATCGTCTCAGTCTCATTTTCCTGTACTGCAGCTGTAGTTTCATCCTCGGAGACGGATTCAGCCGATATCGTCGTCGCGGTCATCGCACTCGTCATAACAGAAAAGATCAAAACAGTACCTAAACGAAACAGTCTGCGTCTCATTATATGACTCCTTTCCGCAGGATCCATCTTCGGAATCATTGAAAAATATCGTCTCTCCTTCTTTCCGGTCACTCATAATCAGGCATATTTTGCATAATTATAGCATATAAGATGCAAAATAGGTACAAATAGATACAACAGCTTTCCGCAGCGGCTCATGTCCAACATTTTTGAGAAACTTCCGGCTCCCGGATCCTGAAATGATTTTTTTCATAAACAGTGTGGATACTTCACACCCCTGCCGTATATATCAGTGTCAGGCAGACAGGGCCGGACGGCCGAAGCCCCTGTAAATATAGATCATCGTTTTTATAGCAGAAAATAAAATCTTCACCTGAAGAACACAGAATGAACACTGTTATTCCAGTAAAATGAACTTATCCGTGAATAAAACGGCAGATTTAAAAAGAAAGGAGCAGCAGCCATGAGAAAACTTACCAGAGATGAGATCCAGAAGATAAGGATGTGTATCAAAACATACTTTAACATTAACGGCGTCATGCCCGCCATGACAGACATGATCGAATGGCTGGGTGCCGAGTACGCGCCGCTCCTGGCAATATACGAAGAAAACCCCTTCGCTGCATGAAAGAGCAGCCTTAAACCAAAATGGGACACACAAGCCCTCAAACTTGTTTACAATAAATAAGATAAGACATATACAAACCGGCACCGCAAAAACGGTGCCGGTTCTTTCATGTGATTTTACTGTGTGATCAAGTCTTCGACCCCGAAGAAGCGAAGCAGTTCTTCATAGGGCAGGATAGTAAAAGAGTGTAAACCTTTTGAACGAAAAAAAACTTCTCCGGCCTCATCGTAAACCTGTTTCACAATATCGATCTGCTCTGTTATCGAACGGTCCGGGTCAAAACTGATTCCTGTCTCTTCAGCCATTTCCCGGACATGGGCAATTTGCTCTTCATGCAACTTGTCATATTCCTGCCGGAACGTTCCCGGATCTACCTCAATCGCGGCAAGCGCTTCCTCCAGATTTCCTTCAGAACGCAGTGCATTAAACAGCCCGTCATCTTCGGTTATCATTTCTTTGGGACCGCCCATCAGCGCCTGCATGCTCATCTCGATTCCCATTAAACTGCAGAAAAAGCCGCCCGGAACGCAGTTATACCATTTTCCGTCGTATTGGACGAGGTCTGTTATGACCAGGAAGATGCTGTTCTCATCCTCCATCAGCATTCCCCGTTCCGTAAAACCGGTGCCGCCATATATAACTCCCTGCCTGAACATGTTGTTTATGTTCTGCTCACGCAGATAATTCGGAAAAGCCTTCGCAAACGAAAGCGGAGAGATCGGAGCGGACAGTTTCATGCCGGAAAGATCCGGAAACTGCTGGATCGCACTGACAAGCTCTTCCAGTTCCCGGCGCGATCTCATCGTGTTATCATCAAAAAGTCCGATGTTCTTTCCGGCCCGGATATCCTGTGCGATACTGCTCAATGGCTCATCTGCGGACAAAGCGGCATTATTAACCGCGGCCATCTCCAGTGCAAGAGCGATCTGCCTGGTGATCTGATTTTGCCTGATCATAATATTGAGTTGTCCTGCAGTTTCGTTCGCTGCCGGTGTGATCGGGTTGGATGTGATCTGCGCCTGAAGCGGCAAAATAAACCCCACTCTCTGAAGCTGTCCGACATAATCATAGTGTTCACAATACGATTCGATCGCGAAAGTAGAAACCGCTTTCTCAAAATCGCCTTCTTTCAGCGCCTCACAGTAAGCTGTGATTGCTTCTTCCGGCGTATCAAAGCCGTCTCCTTCAATTCTGTTTTCCCGGGAAGTCAGCGCGGCCGCTTCCGCTCCCTCTGTCTCTTCCGGCGCCTCGCTCTGAACCTGAACAGCCCTCTCAGGTGCGGGACCTGGCGCGATCGCCGCCAGCGGCTGCAGGCTGATGTTTGACATAACTCCGGCACAGATCATCACGGCGATCAGCTTTCGGTGTTTACACAGCATCATTTTTCCGGCCTCCTTTTTGATCAAACCACTTCACTCTGATCACTGCATACTCTCTCTCAGTCTCCGGATCAGTTCCTCCCTGGTCATCACATCCCAGTGTCCCGCCAGGGCGTATTCAAAATCGATCCGCTCCACGGTCATGATCAGCCTTTCCATCATCACGTTGTCCACTTCCCAGGTGGGATACACACCGCTGATGCTGTCTCCCAGGAACAGGCACTTCTCCTCAGGCACATAGATCAGCACGGAATCATCCGTGTGAGGCGACTCGGCACTGAAAAGCTGCACATGCAGACCTCCCAGGTCGATCTCCATTTTTCCCTCAAACTCGATATCCGCGCTCACCACTACCAGAGGCTGGCCGGTGGCGTACTCCGCCCGGATGGTCTCATCGAGCTCCAGGAAATAGTCGGCCGCCTTGTCGCCCAAACCGTTAATGATTCCCTTCAGATAAGCATTCGTGCGCTTTCCCGCGATCGACAGGCCGCCTATGTGATGCATCCCCAGCGTGTGATCCCAGTGCCAGTGGGTGATCGCGGTCAGCGAAGGCCTGGGAAGATCCGCCCCGTCCAGAGCGTTGTAGAACTCTTCCACGTGCTCCATCGAGTGGCCCGCATCCACCGCCATCGACAGACGGTCGCCGCGGATGTAGCCCAGCACCGGGCGGTCGCGCTCCACCTCAAACGGATAGTAGCAGATCCTGTCCGTGATTCGCTTTAAATCCAACATTTTCCGTCTTCCTTTCCTTCCGTTTTATTCCCGGGCCGGATCCAGGAAAGCTCGGAGCTCCTCCAGCCGCTTTTCCGCCTCGGCGCGGCCGATATCATAGACCCGCTGGAGCTCCTTCGGATTTCCCTCCGTCCGGCTTATGTTCAGTGCCTCAGGCGGCCGGATGACCAGCACCTCGTTATTCTCCTCGCGCTCGGCGATCTCCTCCATCTGCCGGTTGTAGCGGATATGCCGTACATTCATGGCCTGCACGATCTTCGGGTAATCCCGCATGAGCGTAAAAAACAGCGGCATAATGGAAGATTTCTTCTTTTCAAAGCCCTTCGGCTGGGTAAGGATGATCACATTCCGGTCAAAGCCCTTTCTCTCCATAAAACGGAAGGGAACCGGATCTACGATCCCGCCGTCGAGAAGCTTGTATCTGCCGATCTCAACGATCTTTGAGACCAGCGGCATGGAGGCGGAAGCCCGCATCCACTCGATGTCGTTCTTCCCGCCGTCCTTGCAGTTGTGATAGACGATCCTGCCCGTCTCCACATCCGTGGCCCCCACATAGAATTCCATGGGGTTGGCCGCGAACGTTTCCACGTCAAAAACGTCCAGTTCATCGGGAATCTGCCTGTAACAGAAGTCAACGTTGAAATAGTCTCCCGTTTTGATAAGCGAGCGCAGGCTCGCGTAACGGGGATCCTTTCCGTATTTCAGGTTATAGCGGAGGGCTCTGCCGATCTGTTTCGACTTGAAATTGCAGCCGAAGCAGGCTCCGGCGGAGATGCCCGCCGACCCGTCAAAGGTTATGTCGTTCTCCAGCAGCACATCGTTCACGCCGCAGGTGAACATTCCCCTCATGCCGCCGCCTTCCATGATCAGGCTTGTCTTCATATTCTGTCTTCTCCTTTAAAGTATACCGACTGCCGTCTCAGATCATCAGCCGGTAGATATTTGCGCAGTCTTCCTCCGTGAGGGTAGTAAATCCGGAAATGCTTCCGCCCCGTCCGTTCCCGCGGCAGAGCGATTCCACCATCTTCGGGATGTCTTCCTCTTTTGCGCCAAGCTCCTCGAAATTGCCCGGCATCCCGATGGATTTAAAGAAGCGCCGCAGTGCCTCGATCCCGGCTCTTGCCGTATTCTCGGGATTGGCAAAATCCATCTGGCAGCCCCACACACGGACGGCCGCCTGGGCAAAGCGCATCACGTTGTGCTTCATCACATAGGTAAAGTTGGCCGGAAGCGTGACCGCCAGTCCGGCGCCGTGAGCGCAGTCATAGAGAGCGGAAAGCTCATGCTCGATGTCGTGGCTGGTCCAGTCCTGGCTGCGTCCGACGCCGCAGGAATTATTGTGTGCCATCATGCCTGCCCACATGATATTCGCGCGGGCCTCATAATTGTCAGGATCCTCGATCACGCGCGGGCCTTCATGGATCATCGTTAGAAGAAGTCCCTCGATCAGCCGGTCGGTCACCTCCACCTCTGTTGTGTTGGTCAGGTAGCGCTCATACAGATGTGCCATGATGTCCGTGATCCCGCAGGCAGTCTGATAAGGCGGCAGGGTCTGCGTCAGCGCCGGGTTGAGGATGCTGAAGCGGGGCCGGATGGCATCGCCGGTCGCGCCGCGCTTGAACATGCCCTCCTCCTTCGTGATCACAGAATCCGGGCTTCCCTCGCTGCCCGCGGCCGCGATCGTTAAGATGGTTCCGATGGGAAGAGCCTTTTCGATCAGCTTTCCGCTGTAGAAATCCCAGAAATCCCCGTCATAGACAACGCCGGCCGCGATCGCTTTCGAGGAGTCGATCGTGCTTCCGCCGCCGACGGCCAGGATGAAGTCGATCCCTTCCTTCCGGCATAATTCGATTCCCTCATAAACAAGGCCGCTTCTGGGATTGGGCTTTACACCGCCAAGCTCTGCATAAGGAATATTCTCTTTATCCAAAGAAGCTTTCACGCGGTCAAGCAGTCCCGAACGAATCACACTGCCGCCGCCATAGTGAATAAGGACTTTGCTTCCTCCAAAGCGCCTGACCAGGCTTCCGGCCTCGTTTTCCCTGTCCTTGCCGAATGCAAAAAAAGTAGGGGAGTAGAAGTTGAAATCCTCCATTTTTATTTCCCTTTCCGTAGATGCTTTGTATTATGAATCATGTTATTATCACTATACAGCATCGCAGGCATATCCGGTCAAGTGTTTCTGCATTTTTATACTATTTTTAGATAAAAGGGAGGTTTTTACCTGATGAAAGTCATTCTGATCAACGGGAGTCCGCGTGCGGACGGCAACACTTATCTGGCGCTGAAAGAATGCGCCTCGGAAATCGAAAAAAACGGGATCGATGCCGAGATCTTCCAGATCGGCAATAAACCCGTAAGAGGCTGCATCAGCTGCGGAGGATGTTCTTCCACCGGCAAATGCGTTTTCAAAGATGATATCATGCAGGATATGCTGGAAAAAATGAAAGAAGCGGACGGAATCATCATCGGCTCTCCCGTCTACTACGGCGGCCCCAACGGAGCGCTGTGCGCCCTGCTCGACCGGGCTTTCTACACCGGTGCGTCCGAGCTTCGTTATAAACCCGGCGCGGCCATTGCCATCTGCCGGCGCGGCGGAGCAACTGCCGCTCTCGACCGGCTGAACAAGTATTTCACCATCAATGAGATGCCGCTTGTCACGTCCCGCTACTGGAACCTTGCTCACGGCGCGGCAAAGGGAGAAGTGCTCCAGGACGCCGAAGGGCTGCAGACCATGCGCATTCTCGGAAAAAATATGGCGGAGATGGTCAGACGCTGCAGTAAAGAGCCCTGGCCGGAACTGCAGGAAGAGAAAACCTGGACAAATTTCATAAGATAAACTCAAAAGAGGGGTCTGACCCTTTTCGCACGTTGAAGTACGAAAAGGGTCAGACCCCTCTTTTTTAAAGCTCCCTCTTTTCTCAGCGGATCTCCTGTCTCATAAATTTCACATAGGAAATCAGGAAAGCCAGCATTGTCAATGAAGCCAGTCCGAACAGATGCGGCCAGACCAGCATCAGGCTTTGCGTAAACGGCAGGTAACCGCTGATCGCTCCTACCAGCTGGGAGACCGTCACCGCATTGACCGAGCGGATGGCCGGATTCAGGATGGAGCTGACGGCTTCCGTGTACAGGTAATACGGCGACATCCGGTTGATGTACAGCTGGCAGTTATAGTTTGCCAGCGCGTTCACAGCTTTCTGGTAGTCGGTCTCCACCGGATAGATCACGCCGGCGAAGAACCCCGCCAGCAGGCTGACGAACACGGCAAAGATGACCCACAAGGCGATCGATGCGAGCGCTGAGGTAGCTGCATGCCTGCAGAATACCGAGAACATGATGGCGACCGACAGCCAGAAGCAGATATACAGGATCGTGCAGATGATATATACGAACACTCTGGCCAGCTCTTCTCCCGACGGCAGCAGGCCCGTTGTCAGGAAACCCGCAGCGCCCGTCAGGATACTGCTTGCAGTCGTAAGAATCGCAATCAGGACTGTTCCGGCCAAAAATTTTCCGATGATCACATTATCCCTGTAGATCGGCTGGGCCAGCAGCCTGCCCAGAGTCCCGTTGCTGCGCTCGGAATTGATCGCATCGAAACCGAGCATCAGCCCTACAAACGGGCCGATCAGTGCCATAAAGGACACATAGGAGGGGACGGAGCTGCCCCCCGTCGTGTACAGTTTCAGAAATACAAAGTGGCTGTCCGCCTCGAGCGCATCCTTCATCCCGGTGGCCGCCCCGTAGATTCCGGCGGCGGTCGTAACGGCGACCAGAAGCAGGATGATCAGGAACCTCCTGCCCTTTATGTGATCTGCCATTTCTTTGCGGTACAGGGCTCCGAGCCCGTTTCGGCGCGCTCTCTTCCATGATCCGGACACACTTTCATTCACATTATTTTTCACGCCTGCCGTGCCCACGCTTTGCTGTGTCATGTCTGTGCGCCTCCTCTTCCTCATGTTCAAAATAACTGCTGTAGATTTCATCCAGGTCGCCGCCCTTCTGCCTGAAGTGCGTCGGCACATAATGGTTTTCATACAGATAACTCATCACCTGCTCACGCAGGTCTTTATCCGATTCAATGATGAGCCTGGCTCCTTCCCGGCGGATGTTCTTCACCCCGCCAATCCCGCTTAAGAAACCGAGCAGCCGGTCATCGAGCGGCTGCGTCTCCAGCTCCAGTGCATAATGATTTTCCCTGACCAGGGCGGTCCCAAGCTCCGGGATGGTTCCGCAGGCGATCATCCTGCCCTGGACAAAAATCCCGACCCGGTCGCAGATCTGCTGGATCTGGTAAAGCTGATGCGATGAGACAAGGATCGTACGGCCGTCCTCCTCAGCCAGCTGCCTGATCAGGTGAAGGAACTCTTTCATTCCCTCGGGATCCAGTCCCAGTGTGGGCTCATCCATGATGATGACCCTGGGATCTTTCATCAGAATGTCAGCGATCCCGAGCCTCTGCTTCATACCTCTTGAATAGGTGCCGGCCTTCTGGTCCGCCGCCTGTGTCATTCCTACTCTTTCAAGCAGTTCATCGATCTTCGGATCGATCTCCTTTTCATTTAATCCGTTCAGCCGCCCGGTAAAGCGCAGGTTCTCCCTCCCCGTCATGTCAGGATAAAATCCCACATTGTCGGGCAGGTAACCGGTGATCTTTTTCACCTCCATGGCATTCCTGGTGCAGTTGATCCCATCGATCATGGCATACCCTTCGTCCGGCTCGGTCAGCCCCAGAAGCATCAGGATCGTGGTCGTCTTACCCGCTCCGTTCGGGCCGAGCAGTCCGAAGACTTCTCCTTTTTTCACTTTCAGGTTCAGATGATCGACAGCTGTTTTATTACCGTATCTTCTGGTCAGTCCTGACAGGACGATCATTTCATCTTTTTCTGTCATCCGTTTCGCCCCCATCCGTTTTTCATGTTTCACCGGAAACGAGCATCTCAGCGGCGGCCGTATTTCCGGATGATCAGGGCCAGAATGATGCACACCACCGCGATGATGCCGATTGCAGCCACGCCCCAGGTCGTGTGATTCTTAACAGAGATTCTCAGGTCGGCCTCTCCTTTGACCTGGGCGTTTGAAACGGTCATCACCGCAACATAATCCCCGATCACCGCGTTCTCAGCGGGCTGTATATAAGCGGTGATTTCTTTCGTGGCACCGGCCTCCAGAAGACTGATCGTCGTTTCATCAAAACGGATATTCCAGTCTGTCGATCCCTGCCCTGCCAGCTGCAGGTTTTCCAGATCGATATTGCCTGTATTCGTCACAGCCAGCGTCACCTTCTCTTCCTCACCCGCGTAAGCGGATGCGCTCAGGTTGCCCGTTGACGTACTCAGAGTCACTCCATAACTGCCCGTGATCGAGATTTTCAGCTCCAGTGTCAGAGAATCGTCCGCAGAAGTTGCGGTCAGCGGGATGGTGTAGTCACCCTGGCTGACTGTCTCAGACGGGGTAACATCAACGGTCAGTCCCTGGCTCTTGCCCGCGTCCACCGGGACAGAAGCCACTTTAGAGCTCTCTCCGGAGGGAGTGAAGGTCACACTCCAGCCCTCCGGCGCATTGGCAGCCAGAGAGTATGACTGAAGCGTCAGCCGGTTGTTGATGATCGTTGTATCAAAACTGAATTTCGTGGTTGAATCGCCCTGCTGCTCGGGATACTGTGCCGTAAAATCGCTCTGGCCGGCCTCCTGGGAGGTGATCTTCACGGTCAGCGTTGTATCAGCCTTTGCCTGGGTGCCTGCTGCCTCAAGCGTAAAAGTATAATCACCATCTTTGGCATCTTCCGGAATGGTCAGTGAATAACTCAGTTTCGGGCTGTCTGCCTTTTCCTGTCCGGCACTGACATGGACACTTGATATCTCATTATCGCTGCCCCTGAAATAGCCCGACCAGCCTTCAGGCAGATCCTTAGCCTCCAGGGCTGCGTCATCGTCTGCAGCAGTCTGGTTTACGATGTAGAGCGGAAAAGTCACCGTGGCGCCCGGTTTGGCACTTACCCCCGGATAATCCGTACTCAGGATGACCTGGCCGGCATCCGCTGTTATTTCTGTCGCTGCCGCTTCTGTCTCTTTCTCCTTCGCCGCGGCATTCAGCGGTAATGCCAGGCAGGCTGCCATTCCCATTAAGATTGCTGCTCTTTTCCAGTTGCTTTTCATACTCTTTGTCAACATTTCAGTTCACACTCCTTTTTTTAGTTACAGGAACACCTCGCGGCTGTTGTTTCCGCCTCGCCCACCTCGCGGCCTTCGCCGCTCGGTCGCGGCTGTCGCCGCATACAACAACAGGCGGATGCCTCATTTGAAGCTGGCTTACCTTCGGCATCCTTCCGTTGTTGTGCGAGGCTTGTAGCTTACGCGCAAAGAAGCCCTACGGGAGTGTCGGCTCCAGTAGGGCTTTGTATCGTGTCCGCTACAGCTGATATTCCTTGCAAATGCCGTTTACCTTTCGGTAAGCACCGCTGTTCTTTTATCAGCTACTGTTATAGTCCCGGGTTGGGTAAAAGTCAATGTTCCGGAGAGGTGTATTCTGTGAAGAATCTGTGATTTTTTCTGCTTCGGTCGGCAGTATCCGTCTTTTCGCGTTCACTTCAGGTAAAACTGTATGACATCCCTTATCTGCCTGATATTCAGCGGCTCTGTTCTTGTCTCCGATGTAATGATCAGCCGGTCCCCCGGAAAGATTTTATTCTTGTTGTAGGAGATCATTTTTTTCACTGCTTTTGACGCATAGTCCGGATCGTCCATCATTCCGAAGTGATCCCAGAACATTTCCTTCCTCCTTCTGATATTCAGGACTGTAAAATCAGGGTACACTGTTCCATACCCCCAAAGCCTGACCGGGTACTCATACCGGTAGGGAATTCCTTCCTTCAGAAGCATATTGGCAATAATCACCTCAGACTTTGATCTGACCTGCTCTCCTCTCTGCGTGATCAGCTCCGGGCTGTCCCCGGATATGCTTTTTCCTTTATATTCCATGTTCTCCCACCTTTCTGCGAACATGTCGTCTGTCTCGATCAGGGGAGTGAACAGCTTCCGTCTTCTTTCAGGAAGTCGTTCATAAATCTGTTCGGCGCTGATTTTTGGATATTCAGCCAGACATCTTTCAATTGCTTTTTTCTCCCTTCTGATTGCTTTTATCAGCCGCTCCCTGTAATCCTTTCCTGCAAGCCGGCTCACCAGCTCCTCATTATCCTGGGGAATATAGACACCGCTCCTGTCTGTTGTCTCCCTTCGATGATAATACCAGTCTTTCTGATTTCGTCCTTTTGATATGCGCAGTCTGCCCGGGGGAGCTTTGGCAAGCTCTTCTTCCGCTTTTTCTTCCAATGTTCTCAGCCAGTCGACTCTTTCCGCCAGCATTTTGGTTATCTCATCCATTCTTACGCCTTTCTGTCATTTTCAAATACGGTCAGCAAGTTTTTTTCTGCTCCGCGGCCGAGTTTTTCAGATGAAATCCTTTGCTTAAAAACATTTCATCCGATAGCTTGGCTCATTTTGGGGGATTTTTCACAAATGTTGAGCCATGACTTCCACCCGCCATAGTCTGACACTTCGAATATTTGCGCAGGGTTTCTGCACATTATCCAGAGGACAGACTTTTGATGTGGTCACCTTTGCCGCTGAAATTCTCTTTTTCATCAGACAATTTCCGGCGTTTTCCCCGAATTAGTACGGCAAAGACCTCCCTTCACACAACGGCTGCTGCTTTTTCTTACCCCGTGATGTGTTCTGTGTCGGACCAATCAAGGAAACAAATCATTTTCGGCTGACGGACTTTCCTTGTGAGCAATCTAGCGGTCCCTTACTCGTCGCTCTGCTGCTTTTTTATCAGCCAAACCAAATAATAATCCTTAAGTTAGTCTGACAGAAGACTGACACGGAAACGGGAAATAGCCGCTTGAACTACTTCTTCTACCCCAAAGAGCTGTTCTTCTCCGCAAAAACTCCGTCAAACCATAAGACGAAATATTCTGTTATTCTCATTTTCGTATGAAATTCGGGACGCCAGGGCGAATTCAAATTACTCCTAACCAAAATTCAGCCCAAGCTGTGAAATAAAGAGATGCCTTCCGATGGAAGGTAAGACAGAACATCTCTGTGGATGTCCCAATGAAATTTTATTGACCCGGCCTGCGCACTGCATGCAAGAAGGTTTTAACTCAGCCGGGTGCCCCCCGGTGAGTTGACTACAGTGTAAAATGACTTCTCGCAGATTTCAAGTCCCTCTTCACCTGCGCACAAACATGCTTCACCGAAGCACAAACATGCTTCACCTGCGCATAAACAAAGTCTCCTGCAGCGAAGCCCACTTGTCCGCCAGGCAGACGATCCACGCTTCGCGCGTCCTGGGCATCTTTGTCAAGGTCAGCGGCCACATATGAGAGTCGATGACATGCTGCACATCCTTGTTGACATTGAAGTATTTCCGCGCATTCTCACTGGCCTTTTTAGGATGCTCAAATCCATGCAGTTTCTGAAGACGCTTCAAGCCTTTCTCCCGGCGGGGCTTCTCATCGCTGTGCCAGTCGTACAGATAAAAATCGTGCAGCATCGCTCCCGTTACCAGGGTCTCCTCATCCGCATTCAGGTGCAGGTGGCGGTTGAGGCGGCGGCTTAAGTCCGTCACTCTTTTGCAGTGCTCATAAGTGCTGATCTTTCCGTGCTGGACAAAGTTTTCCATCTGCCTGACATTTTCGTCCTGCTGCAGCATCTGCAATGTCCTTTCCGCGTTTTCCATCTCAGTTCCACCCCTTGCCTAAGTGTGTATTTCTGCCTTATTATAATACAAGTCCATGCTCTGACAAAATCTTCTGTGAGGTTTTCTTATGAAATATAAATGTCTTGTGCTTGATCACGATGATACGGTCGTCAACAGTACGACGACCATCCATTACCCCGCCTTTTTGGCCTTCATGAAGGACGCCCGGCCCGAGCTTTCCATGTCACTTGAGGAATACTTTGCCTACAATTTCGAGCCGGGTGTGGTCCCGCTCTTCCGGGATATCTGCGGACTCAGCCCGGAGGAGATGAAACAGGAAGAAGATTTCTGGAAAAGCTACGTCAAAGATCACATTCCCCAGGCCTATCCGGGGATCCGTTCTCTTCTTGAAAGGCATAAAAAAGAAGGAGGGCTGATCTGTGTGATCTCGCACTCCTTCAGTCACTATATTCTCAGGGATTATGAATACAACCATCTTCCAACGCCGGATATGATCTTCGGATGGGATCTCGAGCCCCATCTTCGCAAGCCTTCCCCCTACGGACTTGAGCAGATCATGAAGACATACTCCCTGGAGAAAGAGCAGCTGCTGGTCCTGGATGACTTAAAGCCCGGTTACGATATGGCACAGTCAGCCGGCGTCCCCTTTGCCGCAGCGGGATGGGCCAATGATGTCGGATCGATCGAGACCTTCATGCGCGCCAACTCGCCGCTGTATTTCAAAAAAGTCGAGGACCTTGCCGCCTATCTGGAGGACTGACCCGGAAGAGCAAGTTTCAGGCGGATGATGCGCCGCAGCGATTCGTTGATTCGCTCCTCGCCGATCCGTCCGGACAGGACCGCATCGAGAAGCCCCTGATAAGCCGCATTCAGATCCACCGGCATCAACAGCAGGTCACTGCCGGCTTCGACCGCCTTCACTGCCGCCTCCGCGGAAGAATAGTTGGCTGTAATTGCCCCCATGTTCAGGGCATCCGTGATCACGATGCCGTCATAACCAAGGCGCTGTCTTAAGACACCGTCAACCAGTTCCGGGGAGAGGCTTGCGGGGACGTTCTCCATCGAAGCGTTGGGAAAACTGATATGCCCCGTCATGATCATCTCCGTGCCCTTCTTGATTCCTGCAATGAACGGCGGCAGATCCAGCTCTTCCAGCTGCGCCATGGTGTGCTCGCTGAGTGCGTTCCCGTTGTGCGAATCGAGACTTGTCGATCCGTGTCCCGGGAAGTGCTTGAGCGCCGACATAATGCCGAACCGGTGCAACCCCTCCATAAAAGCCGCAGCCATATCCGCGCACCGCGCCGGATCCGATCCGAACGAGCGGGTCCGGACCACTTCATTGGCCGGGTTCGTCAGCACATCCGCACAGGGCGCAAAATCTACATTGAATCCAAGCGCTGCCAGTTTCAGACCGATCGCTTCACCGCATTCCCGGGCTCTGTCGGTATCTCCCGAAGCACCGATCTCACTCATCGGCGGGACATAGTCGCTGCCGGCGATCCGGCCGCCGATGCGCTGCACATCTCCGCCTTCCTCATCCACGCAAAGAAACATAGGAAGACCGATCCTCTCCAGGCTGAACTGCTGCATGCCCGCAAGCATACTGCTGATCTGGCCCTCATCGATCAGGTTCGGTTCAAAGAAGACCAGACCGCCCACCGGCCTCTCCCGGACCGCACTGCGGCTGATATCTCCCGCCACGGTGACCGTGTCGACGCCGGTCAGGCTCTCCGGCGTGACCACAAACATCTGCCAGATCTTCTCTTCGATCGTCATCGATTTCAGGACCTCATCAATCTGTTTATCTTCTCCAGATACGGCCGCTGCAGCCGGAACATCCTCCAGGCCGGCCAGCCCCGTTTCCGGCGGTGCCTGGGCCAGAACAGTGCCCGCTGCCGATGCCAGGATCATAACGATGGCCGTAGCTGCGGCCAGTCGGCCCCTTCTCATCTTAATTCTCATACTCACAGATATACCCGATATTGCCGTTAAAATAAGTCAGTCCGGTGGTAAGCAGGTCATCGCGCTGGTCATTCCATGACCAGACATCCTCCACCTTCCACAGCATCAGATAAAACTCCGGCGTTCCGTCCTCATCATTTCGCGACGGCTCGCCCGGATACCATGCCGTGTAGTCAAAGGGTTCGCCGGTTATCCAGTGGCCGAATGCCTGGCCGTTCCTGACGGAAGTATACCCGCCGATCCAGCAGTACTTGACGCCGGCCCTTTCGCACATTCCGGCCAGTTCTAGCATCTCATCCCTTGATGTTATCGTTGCCAGGTGTCCGCCTTTCGAGATACAGATCTCATTTGCCTGCGACCAGCTCACGTCACTGCGGATGATCTCATAACGGGAAGCATGCTGCGTCTGTTCGATCGCCGGGACAGCCTGGAACACCAGTCCGTTGACAGATCCGGAGTACCCGCCGCCGTTCAGACTGCAGCTGACGCTCCGGCTGCAGTAGGGATCCGCGCCTGCGTCGGAGATATATTCCACACAGTACATATCCTTCTGCGAACGGTAGATCGTCTGCAGGATCTGCCGGATATCACTGATGTCACCGATGCTCCAGTAATAACCTCCGGTCAGCTCGCAGATGCGCTGCAGCTCATACTGGTCCGCTCCATAGGTGCCGATCAGGTAGACCGGGACCTCCATCCGCTGAGCCAGATAGATGACCTCGTCCGCGGTCCGGCTGCTGGCATTGTCCTCGCCGTCGGTGAACCCGATCACGCAGCGGGCACCGGCCTGGTTTGCCGCGTTGTTGATGGCAGCGGCCAGCGCATCGTAGAGCGCCGTATCCCCGTAGGCGGTCATATTGGAGATGCCGTTCCTCAGAAGGTTCGCATCCTGTGTGTATGTGCACATGTACATGACATACGAGTCAAAAGAAAGGATCTCAGCCTTGTCGCCGGTGGCGTAATCCAGGCTCGACACGAAATCGGACATGATCATCTGCATGGTTCCCAGATCGTACTCCATACTGCCGGATTTGTCGGCTGCGATATCAATGCTCAGACCCTGATTGCCGGCGAGGCGCTCTACCTTGCGGATCGTCCGCTCGATCGCTGCACCGCCCATGATGCTCTCCGTGATGGTCCCGTCCAGGGAAGAGATCGTGATCGGCTGCCCGTTTGAATCAGAAAAATCAAAATAAAGCCTGACGGTCGGATAATCGGACACATCGCTGGAGATGAATGTCAGATTTCCGGTTCCGCCTCCGGAAGATGGATACGAGCTGCCTGAAGTATCGGTTCCGTAAAACGCCAGCTGGCTGCGGATCCCATCGAGATCATACTGCTTATCATACGGCGAGATCTCCTGAGCCCTGTCATAATACTGCGCTTCCATGGAAAGAAACGTCTGAGCATCCACCGCCTGCCCGTTTACCGTGTAGGAAAACTGGTCATTCATGACGAAATGGCCGCTCTCATCATACTCCACGCTGGTTCCGTACGCGTCAAACGAGCCTTGCCAGATCAGACTGAACTGCCCGTTCTCATAGCGGTAGATGTCATCGTAATAATGGCCCATCCGGCCGCCGCCGATGCGGATCAGTCCCGTTCTGGGAATATAGTTGAAGGTATAGTACTCATAAAACAAAGAGACAGCCTGGCTGCCGTCCCAGGCAAAGATCTCTTCTCCGCCCGCGACTGAGTCATAATTGATGATCATCTCCGGCTCGTTGTCATTGTCCAGCCAGGCCAGGAAGAACGAGACCTGCGGGAGCGTGGATGCGGCATTCTGCGCTTTCTCCAGAAAGGCCTCCTGCCGGGTGGCGGCATGCGCACAAAGTGCGCCGGTCAAAAGGATACAGGCTGCCGTTAAAACGGCAGCCGCAAGCTGTTTTCTTCGTCTGGTCCCGGTCTTCATAGTCTGTCCCTCCGGTCAAATAAAGAACTGTTTTTTAATTAATGTTAGTGATATCGTATCCCGGCTGGTCGAGCACATAACCCGCTGCGTCCACAGCTTTTTCCTTCTCCGCCCCGTCCAGCAGTGAGATATTCGCCATCTCGACCCGGCTGAATACCGTGTCCGTAAACTGGTCCGGAGCCACCGAGCCGTGGTACCAGCTTTTCGATCCGAAGTAATCCTGCAGTTCCCTGGAGACGAACAGTCTTCCGTGTCTGGCATAGATCTCGTTCTTGGCATAGCAGATGGTCTGCAGGGACTTGGCCATGACCTCATCTCTTGTCAGGAGGCGGGTCTGGGAATCGGGGAAAATGTAATCCGCGCTCACCGGCTCTGTTTCTCCGTTGACTTCCTGATCGATCACAGGCGGCTCAGTTTCTCCGTTGACCAGTGCCGGATCCTCGGCGGTCACTTCGGCCAAAGCTTCGGTCTGTGCCTCAGTCTGTGCTTCCTGATCCAGCATGATATAGGTGTGGCTGCGAAGATACTGGAGCCCGCGCTCGGCGCGGATCCTCAGCGCCGTCTCTTCAACCATGTGAAGATCCTGGTAGGCTTCGGTATCCAGTCCTTCCGCAGCACCATAGGCTGCACAGGCCGCTGTATACTCCGCCCTGCTGACCGATGCCAGGTTCTGCTGCTCCGCCACAGCCGCCAGCAGCAGCTGATCGTCCGCTTCCGGCCCCGGCTTATCCGGCATCCAGTCCGGATAGTCAATGACAATGCTTCTTTCCTTCAGAACCGCGGTCAGTGCCTCCACATATTCCTCATCCGTGAAGTCAGCATCCTTCATGGTGATCAGCAGGCGGTCGTAGCTGCCCAGGCGCACATGATCAGCCGCATAGGAGGGTGGAGCAAAAAACTCGGTTTCCGGCTCGGTCCCGGGCTCCGTAAAAGCTTCCGTCCCGGGCTCTGTGTACGTCGCCCTCTCCGTGAAGACTTCCGTTGCCACCTCTGTCTCCAGGAAGAAAACCGTCTCCGATTCCGGTTCTGAAATGTATTCCGTCTCCGCAGCCGGCTGCGTTCCGTGCAGGTACCTTCTCAGGATCTCCTGCGCCGCCGCTTCCTTCGCCGCTTTTTCCGGATCCTCCGTCTCCGTCGGCAGTTCAGTCTCCGCCAGCAGTTCCGTCTCCGCCGGCAGCTCAGTCTCCGTCGACAGTTCGGTCTCCGTCGACAGTTCGGTCTCCGTCAAAGGCTCCGTCTCCCGCCGGATCCGTCCGCTGAAATCAGCCCCCGGCGCAGTCTCCGTCCCGTGCATATATTTTCTCAGGATCTCCTGCGCCCGCTCCACCTTTGCGTCTCTTTCCGGATCGTACACAGTGGCTGCTCCGGCATTCAGGCCCACAACAGCCAGCACGGCTGCGGCCGCGGCCGTTCCCCTGCGGAATCTCTTTTTCATGAATCTTCCTCCTCCGATTCCAGTCCCAGGGTATCCATGATCTCCTTTGCCTGCTCAAGGGCACTCTCAGGAATATAGACGCTGATCCCCGAGTTAGTGAACATGCCCATATAGATGTTGAGGAGCTGGCCGGCCCCCATATCCTTGCGGTAGCAGGGGATGCCCTGTCCTTTAAGCGCCTCCATCAGCATGTCTGCCTTCAGGCTGTCCTGCGTGACAAAAAGTTTGATTTCCTCCATGACAAGGCCCTCCGGATCCTTCTTTACGCGTAGACGATCACCGCGACCAGTTCGACCGTCTCCTGTGTTTTATTCGCGATCCCGTGGCCGGTGCCCGTCGGGCAGATGGTCACATCACCCGCCGTCACCGTGCGGATCTGGCCGTTATCGCTGTACTCGGCTGTTCCCTTCAGGATATAGAACAGTTCAGCGTCATTTTCGTGCACATGATAGCCGATGCTGCAGCCCGGTTCGAGGGTGATCTTTGCAAACAGTCTTCCCTTATCGTTGAGCTCGGCATCACCTGCGATCAGGTTGGTGATCTTTACGGTGCCGTCGCCGTCGCGCATGTGTTCACGGTATTCAATTCTGCATTCTTCAGCCTTTCTGATCATAACTTGTTCCTCCTGTTAATATAGTCAGTCACAACTTTTTTGATCTGTGTGAATTTCCGGTTCGTATCCGGAAGATCGCTCTCGAACGCAAGCATCCTGGCCAGATACCCCTGACGGTCGATCTGCCGGATGCTCTCCGGGTAAACGATCCCGAAGATAAACGCGATATGGCCGATCAGGTAATCGACCGCCGTCTTTGAGTTCCGGCGGTCCACATTCTGTTCCTTGAGGACATCCTCCAGCACAAAATCCGAGATCGGAGCGGTCCGGAACGCCTCCGTTGCCAGGTCATAGACCTCCTCCATGGGCGTTTCCACATTGACGCGCATGATGTCGATCTTGTCCGCGTCGCGCAGGATCGTCGCAAACAGATACTCCTCTTCGGTAAGGGAAGAAGGCAGGATGTAGACGTTGTGAAGACGGATGGTCTTCTCGATCAGCGCATCCCTCGAAGCGTCATTTACAAAACGGCGGATCAGCCCGTCCCTGAAAAGAATATCCGCGCTCAGGGCCGCATGGTTTACCGATTCCCCGTCCCGGAACGTATGATAGCGCCTGACCTGCTCAAACCGTCCGATATCGTGGAGCATCCCCGTCAGCCAGGCCAGGTCTTTGCGGGGCTTTTCCAGAAAAAGACTGTCCGATATGGCATCGCACATGGCCGCCACCCGGAACGTATGCTCATATTTCAGCCTGATCTTGACGTCCGTCAGATCATAGCCCTGCGCGTAATCTGTAAATGCTTTTTCCACCTGCTCCCGGCTGATCTCCGGGTAATCGGTCCGGCTGTCCATATCCACCTCTGTCTCAGTATTCCTTCGGGATATCATCCGTTTTGGCCATCTGCTTAAAGCGCTCCAGATCCTGTTTGGAACGGATGACCATCACTTCCTCGAATGCGCCCGTTTTACGGTTCTTCAGCCCGGCCACCTGTTCTCCGGTGCAGATGCTCGCCCGGATCATGGGATATTTCTCCGCCGGATCAAAATTCAGCTGTTCTGCCGGGGTCTCTCTTTTTCGTCCAAACAGTGCCATGGCCGTTCTCCTCAGTTATCTCCGTAATCAAAAAGTCCTTCGTTCTTTTCTTCCAGCGTTTTGATCGCGTGATACATAAATTCACAATAAGGAACGCTGACCCCTTCCTCCTTTGCCAGCCCAAGCAGGTGTCCCAAAAACATGTCCGTCTCGGTGGGACGGCCCGCGTCCAGATCCTGCAGCGTGGAGAAACGAGCGCTCTTTTTTACATTGTTCCATGCGGAAATGGTCGCCGGCGAGGGCGGCGGGATTATGATCCCCTTCGCGGCCGCCACCTGCGTGACCTCCTCAAAAAGCCTGTCGCGGATCAGCGCCACATGCTCACTGTCCGCATAGGAGCCCGCTCCGATGCCGAACAGCGCCTGCGGCATGTTGCGGCTGATATTGCTCGCGTATTTAAGCCACATGGCGGGGATGATATCCGGCTCGAACTCATAATGGACTCCCGTCCTGTCAAACAGTTCCTCCACCGCTCTGATCCTGCCGGTACGCTCCGCCGTATCGCGTTCACCGAAACGAACACCTCCCACTGCTTCGGGAGCGAACCAGATGCTGCCGTCCTGCCTCCAGGATTGGATCAGCATCAGTGCATAGAGCATGTGCTCCATTCCGCACCTGTTTCCGATGATCTCCTCCGAATCCAGGCCGTTCAGCAGGCTGATCACGATCGTATCGTCCTTCACGATCCGGGCGATCATATCCGCTGCTTCGTGAATGCCGTTGTACTTGACCGCCGCGAGCACCAGGTCCGCTCCGAAGGCCTCCTCCGGGCAAACCGCGTTCACCGGATATTTCCGGCCGTTGATCATCACTCCGTTCTTCTTAAGGCGCTCAAGCCTCTCTCCCTCGGCGACGACTCTCAGGTCATCTCCCAGATGGTCAAACAGGCACGCGATAAAGTACGAGCCCACCGCTCCGGCGCCGACCAGCGCCACTTTCCTGATCTTATCCATTTATTTCCTCTTATTTCTTCCCCGGCCGCCGGCCTGTGTCCAAAGATCAGTGCGGCACCACCGGCGTCCAGTATTCCTGATTGTAGATATCCGTCAGCAGGTAGGTGACCAGCGTGTTTTCGCCCACGTAGGTGTTGCTGATCTCCAGCCCGTCGCGGTAGATGAGCGGATCGCCGAGGGTACGGCTGTCCTCGTAAGTCTGGTCATAATTATACATGTCGCACAGGAACACGATCTCATCGCCTTCCTCAAGCGGCGCGGTATTCTTCGCGGCCGTCTCCGTCTCGCCGTCCACATAGTCGAACCTGGCGCCGGCGATCGTGCCGTCCGGGTTTTCATCATCGAAGACGAGGATCAGGTTTGCGCGGTATCCGTTCAGGAGAACCGGTACGCGGCCGATGATCGTCTCCTTTCCGTCCACAAGGGTCGTCCCCTCGTAGTAGAAGGCCACCGGCTGTCCGTCGATGGAGAGCCAGGTGCCGTCGGTATCCCCGATCAGCCTGCCGTTGGGCGTGAACTCATAGATATTGTCCAGTCCCAGGTCGACAAAGCCTTCTCCGGTATCGTAGAACATGTTCATCTGCAGGGTCTGGATCATCTCCCAGTCCTCGTCCGGGAGCGTCATCAGGTAACGACCCTGCTCATCCTGTGTCCAGGACATGTTCTCGGCGTGGAAGTGATTGGCATCGATGTAAGCCGCGGCTTCACGGGCATCGAACACGCCCTCCTCGCTCATGAATTTCGTATCGGCCGAGTCCATGCCGCCGATGCTTCTTCCGCCCGACAGATAGCCCATCAGCAGCTCTGTCAGGATATCGGAGCCGCTGTAGCCGCCCGAGGAGCTGCCGTAACCGGCTCCGCCGCTGCCGTAGCTTCCGAAGCTGCCGCCGAAGAGAGACTCAAGCGGAGAAGTGGAACCGCCCGAGGAGAGCTGTCCGCTGGTCTCAAGGCCGGCAAAACTCTTAATGCAGTCTGAGTAGGCCGAATCCAGGCCGATCTCTTTATAGATCCTGGAGGCGGAGTCGACCTTCAGCGTCGAACGGTACGGGAAATAGATGGAAAGCCCGTACGCGTTGGTCATGTTCGTAGAAGTCCGGTTGTATTTAATGGCGCTGAGCAGGACGTCCCGAAGATCCGATGCGGCCTTCGTTCCGATGTTGTCCGCGAAGTTCACCAGGTCGACCTGGTCGATCCGGTTGGAGACCGCGAACTCCCTTGCTCCCGCCCTGGCGTTGGAGACCCGTTTGTAATTGCTGCTGCGGATCAGCTCACCGGTGCCGGAGGCAAAAGCGCTCAGCTTTTCCGGAACGGTCTTTTCAAGCTCCGCCAGGTCGACCAGCGAGAGCGTGGCCAGCTGGCCGCGGCACTGCCGCGCGCACATGTCCACAAACCCGTCCACGATATTCTTTCCTGTCTCAAGGGTGTCCTGGGAGGTGTTCCTGGCTAGGGAACTGAGCCAGTCCGTATAATACCAGCCGATACCGGGTTCGGTCTCCTCCGAGCCGATCAGGTAATCGGCGTAATCGGCGCACACCAGCGCCGTCTCCAGCGTTCCCATCAGGCAGGTGTCAAATCCGATAAAATCGAAGGTCACCCCCGCGTCAGAGAGCGCTTTGTCGATCCCGGCCAGGCTCATGGAGCCGCTGCGGGAATTTTTCTCATCATATCCGTATCCGCTCAGGGAGCCGCCGCCGTGATCCCAGAAGATAAGGTCCATGCGGTTGGCGGGATAGTTTTTGGCGCACCATCTGATAAAGCCGGACAGCGTCGACGGATCTACCATGGATTTGGAGCCGTCGCTCTCGACTATTCGCTGCAGCCTGCCGTTCGTGATCTTGTAGACCTGGTTCACCTGGCTGCTGATGCCGTTGATCTTCCAGGAGCGGCAGCCGCCGGTGTAGATCAGGATGTTGACTTTATCGGAGGCCGTGGCCTGGGCCATCTCCGCCAGATCGTTCGAAGCCATGCCCGAGCGCGACTCGAGATCCGTACCGCACATATAGACCATGATGGTCACGGTATCCTTCCCGTTCCCGAGGATCTTCGTGCGCTTCGCCCTGGCACCCTTTGCCACGGACGTATTCAGCCTTCCGGTGTTGTTGGAGGAGGGCTTGTAGACGAAATCGGCATTGCTGCCCGTATCCGCTGAAGAGGACGCCTGGGAAGATGTCTGTGTCTGGGAACCCGACGAAGCCGAAGCAGAACCGATGCTTCCGGAACTGGCCGCACTGCTCTGGCCGCCCGTCAGTTCGTCTGTGGTGGACGGCACCGTGATCACTTCATTGCCGGAGTCTGAATCTTCCACCGTCGAGCCCCAGCCGTCGGATACCGAATTGTTTCCTGTAAAGCCGGTGAGCATCTCGAACAGGCCGGAGAATTCCGATCCCAGAGAGCTCGCGGAAGAGCTGTCGTAGGAGCTGGTGTCATAAGAGCCGCCGTTCATGCCGGAAAGCAGGTCCTCAAGCGTCATCGCGCCGGAGGAAGCACTCTGGCTGCCGCTGTAGGAGCCCGAGCTGCTCTGGCTGCTGTAGCTGCCCGAGGAGGAAGTTCCCGAAGAGCCCGTCGAAGAAGAGCCGGATCCCGACCCGGAGCCGCCGTTAAGTAAAGACAATCCGCCTCCGCCGCCCAGCAGGAACAGGAGAATGGCGCCGATGATCAGGGCCAGCGGACTCTTCCCGCCGCTTCCCCTCTGGCCGGATCCGCCCACACGGCCGGAACCGGCTCCGGAAGCACTCTGCTGCTCCTTCCTTCCCTGATAACCGTCCGCTCTTCCTACCGGTCCGGAAGACCCGATGCTTTCTTTACCGACATTGACGCCCTTACCATTGCCAGTGACATGTTTTTTTCTTCCGCCATTGGATAAATCCATCTATCTTTCCTCCCTTGAGCGAAATTTTCCACAATCTTTGGGGTTATTGTACCATAATAATCGGAAATATGACAGGGTGAGTCAGGGGACGCATCAGGAGACTCATTGGCATGCCAATGAGTCTCCTGATGCGTCCCCTGACTCACCCTGTACCTTATTTTTTCCGGATAACAGCCCCGCATACAAGCAGCACGATCCCGATGACCGCAAGCAGCAGCACCGGCCACCACAGCTGTCCGGTCTGGGGCAGCTTTGAAGGCGTCTTCGGCGGCTCTGTGGTTTTTTCCGGAGATTTGTATGAGTTCGTAAAAGTGAAAAGCGCTTTGGAGGCATCCTTTCCGGTATAGACAACAGTCCCCTCGGCGCCGCCTTTCTTAAGGACGATCTCATCGATCACAAGCGCTTCCCGTTCCCGGACGACTCCGATCCTGCACCAGTAGGTGGTCGTATCGTACGTAAAGTCCTTCTCCCCGGTGTTTTTCTCACTGCAGGTATAGTAATAATCACCTGCTTTATCGAAGGTGATCTCACCGATCGTCACCTGACCGGCGTCTTTGACCTGAAGCGTCATCTCGTCGGCCGAGCTTTCAGCCACCGGCCCTCCGGCGCTGACAAGGCCTTTGGCGTTGACAGGCATCGGGCTGCCTCCGAGGCGCCTGAACACAAAGCTGAATGTCGTGGACGGCACCTTCTCGCCGGTGAGCTTCTTTTCCAGGGTCAGGCTCACGTTGACCGGGCTGCACTCTTTTGCCAGTTCAGGCTTCGGCGCAGCATCCACATCGAGGACCCATTCTCCGGTTTCCGTCTTAAGCGGGACCGAGACCAGGAACGGAGCGACCGCAGCGTGGTCAGGAGCCGGGCTGGTCTGAACGACCAGATAGAGGCCAAGCGCCAGATCCGAGATCAAAGCTTTCCCGTCCGTTCCGATCGAAACAGAGGTCCCTTCCAGAGAATTCTGTGAGGCGAATGCCGCCAGATCGGCCGCCAGTGCAGCATCAAGATCTGTATCTTCAGTGATCGGTTCCTGGAAAGAAGCAAAGCCCCCTGTCAGCTGATACCGGTATCCGCCGTTTTCGACGATCGTGGCTGCCTGGTAAATAACCAGTTCACCACCCGGTACCGGATCTCCGGTTTCACGATCCCTGATCGCTACACTGATCGATCCCTTAGAATCCAGCGGGGGAAACTCCTCAGAAGCGTTCACAATGCAAGACACCAACACCGACACTAAAAGCGCCAGTATTGTTATCGGGTTGATCAGCTTAATAAGGTTGTTTTTGTGACTCATACGCAACCCTCCTGTTCAGCTAAAGCCGGTCATTACATTTCATTCGTATCGCCCCTGTCCGTTTTCAGGTTCATCTGTTTCCGGTAAAGCGCCGCCGTTCGTTCTGCTCTTCGTTTTTCACCGGCCGTCCGGTCGGCTCTCATGATCGCAAATATGATCAGCATAAGCAGGATCGGCACCGCGATAAAAGGTGCCACATATACGGCCTCGATCTGCAGGGCGTCCGCCAGGACCTTTATGTCTCCCATAGCGTTTGCAACGCGGTGGCCGCGCACCAGCAGTCTGTGCGTATTGATCCCGTACGGCGTACAGGTGACCAGCGTGCACAGGTCTTTTCCCTTTTCAAGTGCCAGCGCGGAAAGATCCTCCGGTTCTACCACTCTGATCTGATCCACCTGGTAAGTGAGGGTCTCATCCAGGATGTTCAGCGTGAAGATATCACCCTCCACCAGTTTGTCCAGATCCGAAAACAGCTTTGCGGAAGGAAGTCCCCTGTGTCCGGACAGCACACTGTGAGCTCCCTCCTCCGGATCGGTGACCTTGCCCTCTTTCGGATCGAACGACCCGCAGCCGGCCGGAAGAGAGGTCTCCTGAAGATGGCCGATGCTGGTCTGCAGCACGGCTTCCTCCGTACCGTGGTAGACAGGAAGCATCACATGGATCTTATCGATCTGGATGTACCCCATGATCCCGCTCTCGTCGACGGAAAGCTGGCGGTTATATTCGTCCTCCTGCCCGGGAGTCAATTGCCAGCTGACCCCGTCCGCAGCCAGTTCACGGTTATACTCTCTCGCATCCGTCAGGATCTCCTCATACTGACTGCGGTCCATATCCGAGATGCTGTCAGCATAACTCATGATGGCCCGGGACTGATGGAATGAATTCCACCAGTCAGCAAAAGTCGGGTATGCCAGAAAGCCGACGCCGGCCAGAAAGACCAATACCAGCAAGATCTCCGGAATGATCGATCGCTTTCCGGTCCGCGCGGCCGCTGTCTGTTTAGTCAGTCCCATTTTATCCTCTCCGCCGGGGGCGGCAAACTCAATTCAGTCTGATCACGGTCATAAATGTATATTTACCTATTATAATATTATACTCGGCAAGCGGACGCTACGCAAGAAGTAAGGGGTGAGTCAGAGGAGGTATCTTCTGACTCAAATACATCCCCTGATTCACCCCGTCTTCATACATAAAGATCCAGCACGTTCCGCCACATCATCCCTTCGATCTCCTCTCCGGTAAACCCGCATACCGCCAGATACTCCGGCAGCTTCTGCATCATGGCGGCGTTTTCGATCTCCAGGTTTACCGGTGCGATTCCGTCAAAATCGGTGCCAAGCCCCAGCACATGGCTGCCGCCTACGTTCATGATATGACGTGCGTGCCGGGCCATCGCCTCAAGCGAGGAGAAGCACTGATCTTCCCGGTCTGCCTCCTCCAGAAAATGCGGGCAGAAATTCAGCCCGATGACTCCGCCGTGTTCACCGACCATGCGGATCATCTCATCTGTCAGGTTCCGGCTGCAGCCGGTCAGTGAGCGCGCATTGGAATGGCTGGCGACGAACGGGCCCTTCACGAAACGTGCGACATCATAAAAGCCGCCGTCGGAGAGGTGGCTGACGTCTGCCAGGATGCCCAGCTCCTGCATCCGCTCGAGCATCTCGAAGCCGCGCTTTTTCAGCCCGTCACCTGCTGATGGCTGAAAGCGAAAATACCTGCCAAAATCCTCGTCCGTGCCCTCGGGCATACGGTTCGGGAATCCCAGCTCATTCTCGTAGTTCCAGGTGAGTGTGATCATCCTCACACCGGCCTGATAAGCGCTCTCCAGATGGTCGATACCGCCTTTTAAGGCGCCGCCTTCCTCGATGGTGAGCACTGCGCTCATCCGGCCTTCCTCCAGGTTTCTTCGGATATCCGCACCGCTGCAGGCCTGGCCGATCTGGTCGGTATTTTTCTCCATCTCTTCGCGGAAGACCGCAGCCATTCCCAGAAACTGTTCCCAGGGATCATACCCTTCGCCGGAAAGAGACGGGTTAAGGAAATCCGATCCGCCGTCCGTTCCGTCAAAATCCTTCGGGAGCGCCTTATCCACAAAGCAGGCAAAATGCTGGAGTATATAGCCGCCGGTCTTCATCTTCGCAAGGTCCGTCATCAGGCCGTTTTCGGCCTCTTCGCCGCGCAAAGAAAGCCCGTCCTTTCTCAGGCGGGCATACCAAAGTTTCATTAGAGTATCACAATGAAGATCCGCTATTCTGATCATCTTTATCACCAAACCATATCAGGAATCCTTTCGCAGGAACCTGGTCCTTTTCGCATAAAACTCCGCCACCTGCTTCCAGAGCGAGTGCAGCTGCTTCTTGTGTGTACAGAGCTTTTCCGTGCAGTTCGCGCAGTGCAGGTACTCGTTGGTCTTCTCTGAAAAACGCTCCGGGTACAGGTAAAAAGTGATCTCCCAGCGCAGCAGCAAAATGAGCGACTGCGCCAGCAGTCCCCATGTAAACGGATTCTGGATGAAGAAGAGGGGTGTGAACATCATGGGAAAGTCCCAGTTGTAGATCCGGCAGGTGCTGCAGCATTTATTCTTCATGAACCAGGATTGGAACGGGCAGAAGAACAGGATGCAGATCATGTCGCACACCGAATAGGCACAGCAAAGAAGGAGCATGAACCCCTCATCCAGCACCCCGACTATATGGAGGCAGCCGAAAACAAGATTAAAGCACACCCAGATCAGCGCCACCAGCATGGTGGCATTGTTATCCTGGATCTCAATATCGATCTCCCCGGACTTCCGGTAATTCCTGCGGAACTGTTTCTGGCACCCGGGACTTTCCAGCGGGGAAGGAAAAAACCGGATGATCATCTCCAGGGTATAGACAAGAAAAATGACCCACACGATCACCGGCTTCCGCTCCAGCGAGGTGACGAGCATCTCCGTCCCGTTGATCTTCCCGATCACATACAGCACCAGGGCAGTCAGGAACAGGGCTCCCCGATAACCCAACCGGACATAATGAAATATGCTGACTGGTGTCAGTTTCCTCTTCGCAGCAGCTTTTTCTTTCATAATGCAAAACCTATAAAAAACAGTGGTTAACCTTTGCCTTCGATCATTTTCTCGACAAGCTCAACGCACTCATAGACCAGCGCATCACAGTGCGCTTTTTTCACCTCTCCCCGCTGGGCACTGACCCGCAGAAGATCACGGCAGTCCAACAGTCCTTCATGGGCTTCCCTGAATTTCCGGCAAAAAGCGTTTGCATCCTTCGGGTCGTCGATGCCGTAAAGCCCCAGTGCCATCAGCGCACCGGTGACCGCTCCGCAGACAGAGCCCATTTTCATGCCGCCCCCGAAATGGACCGACAGGTCATAGAATTCCTTCTCAGGCAGGCCTTTAGCCTTCACAAACGGCAGCAGCACCGACTGGGCGCAGTTGTAGTGGATCTCGGTGATCGCACGAAGTCTTTTGGCTTCTTCAAGATATGTACTCATAATCCCTCTCCGCTGAATCTAAAAACGGCTTTCCTGTCGTTATGGTAACACAGGAAAGCCGCAAATGACAGCAGAAAAACGCTGCCGTCCGGCTCACTTGATAGTATACCCTCCGTCAAGGATCAGGTTATGCCCGGTGATCATGGACGCCCCGCTGCCGGCAAGATAGGCGATCGCGGCGGCCACCTCCTCCGGCTCGGCAAAGCGCCCGGAAGGCATCTCCTTTTTCATTGCCTCACCCTTGGGCCCGTCCCAGGCCAGATGGCCCATGGCCGTCATCACGATGGTGGGCGAGACCGCATTCACGCGGATCCCGTATTCACCCCACTCCAGCGCCAGCACCTTGTTCAGGGCGATCAGGCCCCCCTTGGAGGCACAGTAGGCGGCATGCTGCTTCAGGGCGATCACCCCGCCCTGGGAAGCCACGTTGACGATGCTTCCCTCGATATGGTTCCCGATCATGTATTTTCCGACAGCCTGGGCCATCAGAAAGCAGCCGGTAAGGTTGACGCTGATCACTTCATTCCAGTCCTCCTCCGAAAGCTCCTCGCCGTTGGCGAGCCGGGTAACGCCGGCGCTGTTCACGAGGATATCCACACCTCCGAAGGTATCGGCCGCGGCCCTGATCAGTTCATCGCGGTGAGAAGCATCGCGGACATCTCCGCTTACACCCACGGCTCTGTCTCCGCCCATCTCCCGGGCCATATCAGCGATCTCTTTTCTTCGTCCGCTCATGACCACGTTGGCACCCTGCGCCAGAAAAAATTCTGTCGATGCCAGACCGATGCCGGAGCTGGCTCCGGTGATGATGGCTGTCTTTCCCTTCAGTCCAAAATCAAGTTCCTTCGCGTTCTCCTTTGTAAATGCAGGCAGCATTGCCTCACCCCTCCTTATTTCCCGTACCGATCTGTATCACGCTGCCTTCCGCGTCAAAATCGAGAGTCAGCTCATAAGCCCGGTCCGGACTCTTGTTGACTGCCGCCACCGCCAGTCCGCTTCTGTCCGAGAAGGAAGTCGCCAGCAGATACCCTCCTTTTCATAAACTGCGTTACATATATTTCGATGTGGAATCCACATTCTTTCCGTTAATATCCTTCACCACGATGAACCGTTTTCCGGACACGGTGTGCAGAACGATCCGGTAGCTGTATTTTTTACCCTTCTTCCGGGTCGAATCCACATATCTCCTCTCATTTGCCCTGACATTGCGCAGAAGCTTCCAGCGTGATGTTCCCGCTTCTCTGCGGTACACTCTGGCTACCAGCCTGTCGTCATTGACCGCGGTCCATGTCAGCTGCGCTTTCGTATTGCTCTTTTTCTTTACAGTCAACGTCAGCTTTTTGGCGTAGAGCGGGCGGATGACCCCCTTGATCTCCGAGATACTGTAGGTTACCCTGCGGGCGGTGTTGCCCGAATTCCCGTCCAGAGAGACGACCACGCTCCCGTTCGCAACGCTTTCAACCGTTCCTGTATGATGGACCTTGCTGTTTCCGCTGCCGCTTCTGCGGATCTGGAGAATGTCCCCGTTCCTGAGCTGGGAAACGCTCATAACTTTGCCTTTCGCAGCGGCAATACATTCCGGATAGGTGTTGTTGACATTATTCGAGAGGACCCAGTAACAGTTCATCCTCGCAAAACGGACCCTGAATTCGTCGGTATCACGGCACGGATAAAAATAATCCGCGTATGTCCCCGCCCTGCGCGCACACCAAGTCGCAAATTCCGAGCACCAGAGAATATGCTCCGTATCCACCGGGAATACCCTTCCCTTTTTCAAAAGCTCCCTTCGCACAAAATCCGCGTAGACCGTTTCTCCGCCGTATTCACTGATGGAATACCGCTTTGTCCCCGTATATCCCAGCTGGGAACGCTGGACCCTTGTCATGTTAGTGCGGATATTATTTCCCAGAGCCGGCACCGGCTTCGGCGCCGGGTAGGAAGCAGCCGCCGGGATGGTTGAAAGAATGACTGCGGCCATGACCAGCATAGCCATTATGATGTTTCGCTTATCACCAAAAATCTTTCTCATTTTACAGGTCTCCCTTTCAGGTTATTGGACAGCTCATATTTCATGTGTCGAGCATTCATAATTATCATTCATTTTATTGAATTTGGTTTAATTTGTCCATATTTCGGCCCGTTTCGCTGCTGTCATTGCTTGTCATGCTCTTTCCGTAAGAGTATAATTACAATTCAAATCCACGGAGGTATTCAAATGTTCATTTTTCTGCTGTGTCTGATGCTCGCCATGCCGGTCTCAGCGGCCGAGCCTGAATACGACTGCACCGCGAACGTCGAGGAATATGTCAATATCCGAAAAGAGCCCTCCTCTGAGAGCGATTCGGTCGGAAAGCTGTACCGCGGCGGCGTCGGCCAGGTTATTAAGGAAGTCGAAACGGACAGCGGCCTCTGGTACCGCATCCGCTCCGGGCGGGTGACCGGCTATGTCTCTTCTCAGTACCTCTTTACCGGCGAGGAGGCCCTGCCTGTCATCGAAGAGGCTGCCTACACGGTCGCGCAGGTGATCCCGGCAGAGCTCACTGTTTACGATGAACCGGATACCGGTTCAAATATGATCGATGTTGTCCGGGAGTCGACCTTTCTCGATGTCCTCGAGGAGCAGGATGGCTGGACAAAGATCATCTCTCCCTACCAGATCACCGGCTGGGTACCATCCGATCAGCTGACAAAAAAAGAGGTGTATGATCTTGCGGAAACACTGAAGCAGGAAGAAGAACGCCTCCAGCAGATCGAGAATGCCGATGAGACAGCGAAAGAAGAAAGCGACCTGTGGCAGGTCGCGGAGGAAGCGCTGCAGGGCACGGAGCCTTCCCGTCTGGCGGTGATGGATGCGCTGATGGCTCAGGAGGAGGCCCGAAGCACTTTCCTGGAGGAGGGAGGAACCGACCGGGAAGCGCAGATGATCGAGGAAGAAATTCTGGGGACGGAGAATGAAGATGAGGAAACCGGCACCGAAACACCGTCCGAAGAACTGACGGAAGAACCGACAGAGGAACCGGTTGAAGATCTGACCGAAGAAACGCTCCCGGATTACGTCATCACCTACCGCCAGGCAGTCGAAAAAGTGCAGGAGGCGCAGCTGGCGGCCGAAGCGGAACAGGAAAAAGCTCATGAAAAAGTTGATGCCGCGCAGAAAGCTTCCATTACAGCCGCAGCTGCCGAGAAGGTGGCCATAGAGGCCGCAAGAAAAGCCCCCCGCGGAGCGGAGGGCTCACAGTTCACAACCAAGCGTGACCATACGATCTATTTCCCGCCTTCGATCGGCGACGAGCTGGTCAGCTACGCGGCGCAGTTCGTTGGCAATCCTTATGTCTGGGGCGGCGAGAGCCTGACCAACGGATGCGACTGCTCAGGTTTTACCATGCTCGTGTATGCCAAATACGGCATCACCCTGCCGCACTTTGCACAGTCCCAGGCTGCCTACGGAACACCGGTCAGCAAGGAAGACCTGCAGCCCGGAGACCTGGTCTTCTTTGAGAGCAACAATTATATCTTCCATGTGGCGATCTATATCGGCAACGATACGGTCATCCACGCGGCCAGCCGGGCATCGGGCATCTGCTTCAGCCGGCTCGGTTACAGCTCCGCACATCAAATCTACAGGCGCCTTCTCTGAGAGGCGCCTTTTTTGCGGCCCGGCGCCGTCACTGTCCGGCCGCCAGTGCAAACACCCGGTCCAGCTCCCCGATCAGGTCCTGTACTCCTTCGATCCCGACCGAAAGCCTCAGCAGGCGGTCGTTGATCCCGTTCTTTTCGCGCAGATCTTCAGGAACCTCCGCGTGTGTCTGGGTAACAGGATAGGTGATCAGCGTCACCGTTCCGCCCAGGCTCTCCGCGAAATAGAAAAGCTCCACATTTCTCAGCACGCTCAGTGCAAATTCTTTTGACTCCACCTCAAACGAGATCATCGCGCCAAATCCGCGGCTCTGCCGTTTCATCACCTCATACCCGGGATGAGAAGGGATGCCCGGATAGATCACCTTTTTCACATGAGGGCTTTTCTGCAGCCAGTTCGCGATCTCAATGGCATTTTTCTCCGCCCTCTCCATCCTTACCGCCAAAGTGCGGATACCGCGCATGGTAAGCCAGCAATCGAACGGCGACAGGGCCGATCCCACCGTCATGGAGATGTAGCGCAGCTTCTCTTCCAGCTTCTTCTCCTTAACGACCAGGAAACCGCCGATCGTGTCGTGATGCCCGCCCAGGTACTTGGTCGCGCTGTGCACCACCACATCCGCGCCAAGATCCAGCGGATTTTGAAAGTACGGGGAAAGGAAGGTATTGTCGACGATCAGGAGCGCGTTCTTCTCCCGCGTGATCTTCGAGAGCGCGGCGATATCGGTCACATGCATCATCGGATTGGTGGGCGTTTCCAGATAGACCGCCTTTGTGGCCGGTGTAAAAAGCGCTTCGGGACTCTGCGCAGAAAGGTCCGCGATCGTGAATGTCACCCCGTTCTTTTTGCTGATCGTATTGAACAGCCGGCCGGAGCCGCCGTACAGATCGGCATCAATGATCACATGGTCACCGGGAGAAAACAATTCCATCAGGGCACCGATCGCCGCCATTCCGCTTGCGAAGGCCAGCGCCGCCGTGCCGTTCTCCAGGTCCGCCACAATGCTCTCCAGCTGCTGCCTGGTGGGATTATGGGCTCTTGTATAATGATACCCTTCCGTATCGCCCGCCTCGCGATGCGAGAAAGTGGCTGTCTGGTAGATCGGATAACTGATCGCGTGATACTGGTCCTCAATTCCCAGGTCCATTCCCTGACAGCGCGTTTCAAAGCTGACGTCCCACCGTTTTCCGGGAGCAGCTGCCGTTTCTTTCTTTTCCTGACCGTTCATCTCTCTTCCCTTTTCCTTTTAGAATTGCCCTTCATTTCCCTTCCATTCTGCCCTGGACGGCCTTCTCCAGTCTCTCCAGCGCTTCCTTCAGCACGCTGCGCGGGCAGGCTATGTTAAAACGCTCAAAAAGGCGCGTCTGCTTCCCGAATATGGCCCCTTCATCCAGCCACAGGTGCGCTTCATCCCGGACAAGATGCAGCAGGTCTTCATAGCTGCCTGTCACCCCGGAAAAATCGACCCAGACCAGATAGGTTCCCTCCGGTTCGATCATCCGAAGCCCGGGGATCTTCTCTTTCAGGAAGCTCCTCATATAGTCCAGATTGCCGGCCAGATAGTCCCTGAGCGCATCCAGCCACTCATCCCCCTCTTCAAATACCGCCCTGGCCGCCGCAAGACCGGCAGCGTTCGCCTGGCTGTATCCGTTGGCCGAGTTGATCTTCCTGAAAGCTCTCCTCATCTGATCATCCGGGATCATAATATTAGCGATCTGCAGCCCGGCCATATTGAAGGTCTTGCTCGGCGATGTGCAGAAGACGGAATTCTTTGCATATACCTCCCCAAGCGATGCAAAGGGTGTGAAAGTATGGCCCGGAAAGATGAAGTCACAATGGATCTCATCCACGATCATACGAACATTGTTCTCCAGGCAGATGCCGCCAACCGCCTTAAGCTCCTCCCGGCTCCAGACCCGCCCGACGGGATTGTGCGGGCTGCAAAGGATGAAGACCTTAACATTGTGTTCCCGGATCTTCCGCTCAAAATCAGCCAGGTCCATCTCATAGCGGCCGTCTTTTTCGACGAGCTGGCTGCTCACGCAGACCCGGCCGTTCTCCTCGATCATCTCCCGGAAAGGATAATAGACCGGCTCCTGGATGATGATCGTATCCCCACGATCCGAAAGAGCACGAATTGCTGCTGCGATCCCGTAGACCACGCCGGGGACCACACTGATCCACTTTCTGTCGATCCGCCAGCCGTAACGCCTCTCAAACCAGCCCTCTGCCGCCTTGTAATACCTGTCATCCGGGTCCGTATAGCCGAAGATCCCGTGATCGATCCGCTCCCGGATCCTTGCAAGAATATTCTCCGGAAGGGCAAAATCCATATCCGCCACCCACATGGGCAGGAGGTCCTCCCGGCCGGCCCGCTGCAGGCCGAAATCGTATTTCAGGCAGGAAGTCCCCCGCCGGTCAACGACCCTGTCAAAATCAAAAGTGCTCATATGCCTATTATTCCTATCATTTAGCTATGATTTAAATGCATAAACGTATTGTACCGGGCATGGATGATCCTGTCAAGCATGCCCGGAAAGGTTATCCGGTCATCCTGCGGATCAGAGCCGGGCCGTTATCCTTCAGCCATTTATTCCATTTGTAATATTCCGGATAGACCCGCAGCACATGGGCATAAAAGCGCTTCGAGTGATTCATCTCTCTGCGGTGGGCCAGCTCATGAACCACCACCGAATCAATGACCTCCGGGGGACACAGCATCAGCAGGCAGTTGAAATTCAGATTGCCCTTCGAGCTGCAGCTCCCCCAGCGGGTCTTCTGGTTGCGGATGGTGATCCGGTTACAGGTCACCCCCATCAGCGGCGCATAGTAAGCCACTCTCTTTGGAATAACTTCGAGAGCTTCTGCGGCAAGCGCACGGATGTCCTCCGCGGAGAGCCTGTCCGGGATCTCCCGGCCTCTCCTACCTGAATTACCGAATGATATAGGCATCGACGATCTCTCCCACATACATCGTATGGCAGTCCCGGTTAGCCATGGGATTGGTTCCCGGCACGTCCTGCGGATAGGCCCGCTCCCGGATATCTTCAGGGATCTTTGCCAGATCCTGGTCCTGAGCGTACAGAATCCTGCATTCCAACGTCATCGGATACTGGAGGATGCCGGGAGTTGAGATCACTTCAGCTTCCTCCAGCTCCAGGGCGGCTTCCTTTACCTTATCAATGTTATAGCCGGACTGCCCTCCAAGGATACGGTTGATTTGGGGATCGATCCCTTCAAGCGGAATGCTGACCGTAAACTCTCCGGTCTTATCAAGCTGCGGTTTAGTATAGCGGCCCTGGCGCACATAAACATGGAAAGTAGGTCTTCCCCAGAGCGTGCCCAGGTGCCCCCACCCGATCACCATGGAGTTGAATTTATCACCGTTGGTGTTAAGCAAAATACCTTTCGGGATCAGCTTTACGATATGGTTGGCATAGTCTGTCACATTGATCTTTTCTTTCATTGTCTTACCTTTCAGAAATCAGGCTTTACTGCGCCGCAACCGAATCGCTGTTGACCGGGAAAGTAAAATAGGTATCCGGATAGGGCTCATCGGCCAGCGTGAAATGCCACCACTCCTCATCCAGCGGCTTGAAGCCGTGAGCCAGCATGGCTTCGCGCAGGATCATGCGGTTGGCGTACTGCTCATCCGTGATTCCCGTGTAATCCGGATGGGAAAGCTCCCCGAAGTAGTCAAAAGTACCGCCCATATCCACTTCTTTTTCCGTC
>DGTA01000107.1 GCA_002394165.1 Lachnospiraceae bacterium UBA4348
TGGTCACACCGTCGTTGGTGATCATCGGAGCACCATACTGTTTGTCAAGAACTACGTTTCTTCCTTTCGGTCCGAGCGTCACGCGCACGGTATCCGCCAGTTTATTGACACCGGCTTCGAGGGCTTTGCGGGCATCCTCACCGTATTTGATCTCTTTAGCCATTATCTTAACCTCCTGTCAGCTTGTCTCTTATTCTACAACGGCAAGAATATCGCTCTGTTTCACGATGATATACTCTTCGCCGTCCAGTTTAACTTCGTTGCCTGCGTATTTGGAATAGATGACCTTATCGCCGGCCTTGACCTGCATGGCGATCTCTTTTCCGTCGACCATTCCGCCGGGACCGACTGCGATCACTTCGGCTTCCTGTGGTTTTTCCTGGGATTTGCTCGTCAGGATGATACCGGATTTGGTCGTCTCCTCAGCCTCAAGCTGCTTTAAGACAACTCTGTCACCCAAAGGTTTTAACTTCATAACTGATTCCTCCTTGTCTGGTCCAGTAATCGATCTTATTTATTAGCACTCACTTAATTCGAGTGCTAAATTCCTGTACTATAATATGTAAATCCCTGCCAGAATGCAAATAAAGAAAATCCGGTAAAATGGATAGTATATCCATTTTCCCGGATTATGCTCGATTTTTCTTTGATTTTCTCAAAATATCTTGTTTTTTCGTCTTCACCGGTTCCGGACCAGCTCCTCCAGGGCGCTGTACCGAACCTTTCCGTATTCATTACGCGGGATCTCCCCGGTCACGAAGACCCGGAAAGCCGAATTGTGAAGATTTGTCTTGGCGCTGATAAAGGGAACGATCTGCGGGGCGAGGCTTTCGTCCGTGGTAAAGATGTTCATCCTCGTGTCATCGCCCAGGCATACGAACTCCGCGCCGGGATACCGGGTCTTTAAGATCCTCTCCGTCTCATCCAGGCTGACCCTGAGGCCGAACAGCTTCAGGAAACGCCCTTTCCTTCCGATCACATAATAGAAGCCTTCCGCGTCCCGGCGGGCCATATCCCCGGTATGGTATTCCCCGCAAAACTCGTCTCCCTTAAGCAGGTCTTCGCGTGAAAGGGCATACCCCATCGTCACGTTCGGGCCCCGGTAGGCCAGCTCGCCGGTCGCCATACCATCCTCCGTCACCGTTTCATCCACAAGGAACAGTTCGCCGCCCGGAATTGCCTTCCCGATGCTTCCGATCTTTTCCAGAGCCAGGGACGGATCCAGGAACGCCATGCGGGCGCTGGTCTCGCTGGTTCCGAAGGTGGCGCAGAAACGTTTCCCGCTGCTCTTTGCGTAGGAGGCGATCCATTTGAACATTCTGTCCGTCAGCTTTCCGCCGCCCTCCGCCAGTGTCCTGAGCGCAGGCAGATCCATCTTATCAAAACCGATCCGGCGCAGGATCTCGTAGCTGAACGGCACGCCGCAGAAATTCGTTCCCTCGTTTTCCCTGACGAAATCCCAGAAAGCAGGATCCATCAGGTTGGCGCTGACCAGCAGCACGCCGGCTCCGGCGGTCAGGTGGCTGTTGATCACGTTCAGTCCCATGGTATAGTTCATCGGCAGATCACAGATGCCTTTTTCATCGGCGGTCCACCCGAATACCTTCGCCACGTTTTCGGCATTTGCCTCGAGGTTGCCGTATTTATGCCGCACCAGCTTGGGGCTTCCGGTCGATCCGGATGTAGTCAGCAGCATGGAAAGCCGGTCATTGAGCGGATACGGCTCATACTCTGTCCTCACCAGGCAGTAGCCGCAGAAAGAAAACAGTCCCGCCTTGCCCTCCTCGGAGGCCATCTTTTCGGGAAGCCAGTAGTAAGCGGGCGTATAGACCAAATCGAGCCGGTCCCTGAGCTCTTTATCCATCCCGGCGCCCAGCAGCAACGGGACCTGACCGTTATTGAGGAACGCGAGGTAACCGGCCAGTGAACCGGCACAGTTCCGGCACAGGCAGAAAATAACGCACCGACCCAGATCAAGTTTTTCAAATTCCCCGATCGCGGCGCAAAGATCGCCATAGGTGAGGGAATAACCCGCGTCATCCTTCACGGCCGTTTTGTTCTGTTCATGTCTGTCAAGATTTAAGAACATCGCTCTTCTCTCTTCCATATTAAGATCACATGATCGTGCACCCGTCCACCGCCAGCACCTGGCCGGACACGTAGGAAGACATATCCGAGATCATGTAAAGACAGGCCTTGGCGATGTCCTCGGGCTCGGCCAGCCTTCCCATGCAGATATTGCCGATCCTTCCCTCCAGCATCTTCGGGTCCGCCTGTTTCATCATATCCGTGTTCGTCAGCCCAGGTGCAATGGCATTCACGCGGATCTTTTTCGGCGCCAGCTCCTTGGCGGCAGACCTGGTCAGGGAGATCACAGCGCCTTTTGTCGCTGAATACACCATTTGTCCCCGGTTTCCCTTCAGGGCCGTCATGGACGTAATGTTCACGATGCTCCCGCCGTTTTCCTGACGTCCCATGATGCGGCTGGCCAGCTGCAGCATGTTGATCGTCCCGTACACATTGACCTCGAACATCTTCTCCATGTGTTCACGGCTGATCATCCCGATCAGTTCGTTGAACTCCACTCCGGCATTGTTGACCAGGCCGTCGAGCCGGCCGGTCTCTTTCTTTACCCGCATGACAGCCTCCCTGCAGGCGGCCTCGTCGGTGATGTCAAAATAAAGGGAACGGATGCATCCGCCGCTTTGCGGATCAAAGCCATCCGCCCACGCTTCGATCGAGCCTTCCCTGGTGGCCGTTCCGTAGACGACGGCTCCGTTCTGCGCAAAGACCTGTGCGATCGCTTTTCCGATTCCCCGGCTCGCGCCGGTGACGATGCAGACTTTTCCGGTAAGCATAATCCTCTCCTTATAAGGCCGGTGATCAGATCTCCACGCCGTACTTGGCGAGCAGCTTCTTTCCGTTCTCATAGGAACCGTAATGAAGGATATCCTCCGCCTCAAACATGATGTCGAACTCATCCTCCAGCTGAGAGATCAAAGACAGGTGCGCCACCGAATCCCAGGCGGGAACATCCTTAAACGTGAAGGCTTCGCCAAGAGCCGCATGGTCGATGCCGAAAACATCCATAAAGATATGGTCGTATTTTTCCAAATTCGTCATTTATCTTCCTCCTCCGCAGCGGTCTTCGCCAGCGTATCATCCAGTGTCTTCCGGTTCTCCGCCCTGAGAATACTGACGCCCTTAAGCGTCTTCTTCACAAGTCCGGACAGCGTTTTCCCGGCCCCGCATTCAATAAAGGTATCGATCCCGCTCCGGGACATGTTCTCAAGTGTCCGGACCCAGTATACCGGACTCATGGCCTGCCTGACAAGCAGTCCCGCCGCAGACTCCGCATCCTTTAAGGGTTCCCCGTCCACGTTCATAAAGACCGGAATGGAAGGCCGGCCGAAAGTGATCCTTGAAAACGCCTCTTTCAGCTTCATGGCAGCCGGCTCCATCATGGCGCAGTGGAAAGGCGCACTGACGGCCAGCCTCACGCACTTAAGTCCCTCCGCCGCGGCGATCTCCAGAGCTTCATCCACACCGGCCGCGGAGCCGGATACCACCGTCTGCACCGGGCTGTTATAATTGGCCGCGGTGACATATCCACTGCTCACTCTGCGGCAGATCTCCTCCACCTGTTCGCTGCCGGCACCGACAAATGCCGCCATCGCCCCCTCTCCGGGTGCAACTGCTTCCTGCATGGCATCCGCCCGCAGCTGAATGATCCTGAAGGCATCCTCCATCGACAGGACATCCGCATAGACAAGGGCAGCGTATTCCCCGAGGGAGAACCCGGCCGCGGCATCCGCCCGGACACCGTGCGAGCGCAGGACCATGCCCGCCGCCAGATCCCCGGCAAGCATGCACGGCTGCGTATTGTGCGTCAGGTTCAGATCCTCCTGGGTACCCTCAAAGCAAAGAGCCGAGATCTCTCTCCCAAGGACCCTGTCCGCACACGAAAACACCTCCCGGGCCGCCGATTCAGTATCATACAGGTCTTTCATCATATCGGGATACTGGGCACCCTGGCCTGAAAACAAAAATCCAGTCTTCATTGTCAGCTGATCTCCTTTAATAACTTCAAATATCTTATCTCAAGCATCATAACACATTTCCGCTTTTTATGACAGGGAAGTCGCGCGCGCACCGCGCACGGAAACGCTGACAGAGGGACGGTTCTGTGTCAGAAACCGCTGACAGGGGGACAGTCCTTCGCAATCTAAGGTATGAATAAAACACAAAACCCTGTCCAGAGGGGACGTGATCGCAGCGCCGGTACTTGGCGAGAGCAGAGCTCGAGCCTTATGTACCGCTGCGCGAGATCAGAGCGCGAGCGTTCCCCGTGGACAGGGTTTTGTGTTTTATTCTTCTGTACTTCTAAGGACTGTCCCCCTGTCTGCGCATTCTGACACAGAACCGTCCCCTGTCATGTTTTACAGTTTCGACTGTCTCTCCTTTTTGATCTCCCCGAGTTCATCGAAGACCACATCGTTGAGTACCTTAATATAGGTTCCCTTCATTCCGGAGGATCTCGATTCGATCACACCGGCACTCTCAAATTTCCTGAGGGCGTTGACGATCACCGAGCGGGTGATCCCGACTCTGTCGGCGATCTTGCTCGCTACCAGAACTCCCTCGCTTCCGCCAAGCTCGTCAAAGATGTGGATGATCGCTTCCAGCTCCGAGTAGGACAGCGTGGTGATCGCAGATTTGACGATCTGGATCTTCCTGCTCTCCTCGGCATTCTCCTCGTGCACGGAACGCATCATTTCCAGTCCCACGACCGTGGTCCCGTACTCGCTCAGGATGATGTCATCGATCTCGTATATCCCCTCCGATTTGTACATGAACAGGGTCCCCAGGCGCTCCCCCGCAATATCGATCGGGTTGATCATCACCTGATAGCTTCCTGTGGAAATTTTTTCAAATCCAAGGGTCTCGAGATTGACGTTCTCCTTCGTTGAAAGGATGCTTAAGAAACGTTCATTCAGCATCGGGTCGATAAAGTTGCCCACAGTATCCGCGATCAGTTCATGAATCTCCTCCACACCGGCACAGCGGCTTGCGCCGAGCACCTTTCCCTTGCGGCTGATCACCAGGACATTGGAATCAAGGATATTTGTCATTACCTGGCAGATATCGTTGAAAACCACTTTCCCGGAATTGTTGTTATGAAGCAGCTGGTTAATCTTTCGAATCTTGTCAAGTAACTGTACACTCATGTCGGCCTCCTGATCTGTCTGGTAAATGGGTTATGTGAAAGTTAACACAAAACTCTCGCTAAATCAAACTTTTTTTCTGAAAATTTACAATTTGTTTTCATTTCCCCTAATTGAGGAATTATTTTATTCTTTCGGAATTACACGGTCTTCCACGTGACCGCAGTGGTCGGAAGCGCACAGGAGCTTGTTTCCCCGCTCCACCATGTAGCTTCCGCATTCGGGGCATTTCTTTTCAGACGGTTTCTGCCAGGACATAAAATCACAGTTTGGATTTTCACATCCGTAGAAGCGTCTTCCCTTCTTGGTCCGGCGGATCACCACCTCCCCGCCGCACAGCGGGCAGCTGACGCCTGCTTTCTCAAGGTATGGCTTCGTATTCCGGCACTCGGGGAATCCCGGGCACGCGAGGAACCGGCCGTGAGGTCCGTACTTGATCACCATGTTGCGGCCGCACTCCTCGCAGACCACATCGGTCACCTCATCGGCGATGGATACCTTTTCAAGGCTCTTCTCCGCTTCCTTCACCGCCTCGTCAAGATCGGGATAGAAATTCCGGACGATGCTCTTCCAGTCAGTCTTACCCTCGCCCACCGTATCAAGCAGCGATTCGAGGTTGGCCGTGAAGGTGACATCCACGATGCCGGGGAAGGACTTTTTCATGATCTGGTTGACCGCCTCGCCAAGCTCCGTCATGTAAAGGTTCTTCTGCTCCTTCATGATGTAATGCCTGGCCAGCAGCGTCGTGATCGTGGGAGCATACGTGCTCGGACGGCCGATGCCAAGCTCCTCGAGGGTGCGCACTAAGGACGCCTCGGTAAAGTGAGCCGGCGGCTGGGTGAAATGCTGCTTCGGATCATAGCTTATCAGAGAAAGGTTCGTATCCTTCCCGATCCTGCCGGTGATCACATTTCCCTTTTCTTCCTCGTCCTCATCCGTGTAGACCGCCTGGAAGCCTTCGAACACCAGGCGGGAGGCGGATACGTTGAAGGTATACTCTCCCGCGCCGATGAAGACCTGGGTGGTCTCATAGCGGGCGCTCTTCATCCTGCTGGCCGTGAAGCGCTTCCAGATCAGCTGATAGAGACGGAACTGGTCCCTGGCCAGCGCCTCCTTCACGGAAGCGGGTGTCCGCTCGATCGAGGAAGGACGGATGGCTTCATGCGCGTCCTGGATCTTCCCCTCACTCTTTGTGCTCTTCTCGCGGCGGAGAAGGTAGTCCTCGCCGAACTGCTCTGTGATATAAGCCGCTGCCGAGGCCTGCGCTTCCTCGGAGACGCGGGTGCTGTCTGTTCTGAGATAGGTGATCAGCGCTACCGTGCCGCTCCCCTTGATCTCCACGCCCTCGTAGAGCTGCTGCGCGATGCGCATCGTCTTCTGGGTGGAAAAATTGAGCGCCCTGCTCGCTTCCTGCTGAAGCGTGGAAGTCGTGAAAGGAAGAGGTGATTTTCTGCTTCTCTCCGTGATCCTGACCTCGGACACTTCGAACGCGGCGCCCTCAAGGGCCTCCGTGATCTTCTTTACATCCTCTTCTCTCTCGAGATCCGCTTTTACGAGGCGGCCGTCCTTATCCGACAGTCTTCCGTAATAATGCACGGTCACCGGTTTCTTCTGTCCCGCGACTTCCAGGACAGCGTCGAGCGTCCAGTACTCCTTGGGGATGAACGCCGCGATCTCCTCCTCCCGGTCTCCGATCATTCTCAGGGCGACCGACTGGACTCTTCCCGCGGAGAGGCCTCTCTTGACCTTCTCCCAGAGAAGCGGTGAGATCCGATATCCCACGACCCTGTCCAGAATGCGTCTTGTCTGCTGCGC
>DGTA01000083.1 GCA_002394165.1 Lachnospiraceae bacterium UBA4348
GATTACAGCCGTAGATATGCACAAAGAGGCAACAGACGGAGAAGCATTGATTCGGTATCCGATGATCAAAGAACAGCAGATACGATATCAAAACTGAAATCAAGATATATTTCAGTTTATAGATTTGTTCGGTATAACGAATTATATCATAATTAATTCAGCTTTACCATTGACATTCATAGCAACGTCTCCTGGCATGTCGAGACGGTGGTTTTGCTGACTTTGAGACAGTGGAGAAGACAAAATAAAAAGGTGACGGAAATCCGTCACCTTCTGCTTTCTACGCGGACTCTTCCGCGGTGGATCCCTTCCTCGAAGAACTCCTTGACGGAACAGCCGGCGCGGCCGGAGGAAGCGCAGGCACATGCGCAGGCACATGAAGAAGCGCAGGCGCAGGCGCACGAGGAGGCACAGGAGGAAGCGCAGGATGAGCTGCGCCCGGAGCGGTGCGACCCGCCCGAATGACGGGAGCGGCTGGCCGGCACGGAGATCACATTTACGTGAATGTAGGTGTTGGGATGCGTGCCGTACCGGTAGGTACCGGCCTTGCGGTAAGCCTCCGGTTTTTCGAGATCTTTCTCCTCTACGATCTCCTTGCTTTTGATCATGCTGCGTTTGCAGTACGGACACTCATCCTTGCCCTCCTGACGGACGGCGCCGCAGCCCGGGCAGTTCTCGTAGTATTCGATCTTGGTGCGGACGATCTTTTTGTCTGACCGGGAGGTGCCAAATCCGGTTCCTCCGGTTATCCAGCGGATGAACTTTACGAACATGTAAACGGGCAGGAACACAAAGATGAAGAGCGAGATGACCGCTCCGATGAGGGTATAGAGGATCGTTCCCTCATCTTCTTTTGAGCCGCCCGCCTGTCGGTCTGTGGAAAAGGCAAAGGCATCGTTTGGGTAGGTCACGGACATTGTATATTTTTGTCCGGGGGCGAGGGACGATGAGAAGATAAGCCGGTCATTATCCTGCAGGCAGTCCGGCTGCCAGGCCCCGGCCCTGTCGGCGTTCCAGCGGATAGTCAGGTCTTTGACCTCGATCTCATCAAACCAGGCCGGTGTAAAGGTATAGACCGTCTCCCCGGAGGTATAGCGGTCGATCTGGTACATGTTATCCTGGACAAAGGAAAACTCGAAGCTGGCGATCTCGTCCTTGTAGTAGTCACGGTCAAGGTAGACCGCCAGCGTGTTTTCCCTGTCTTCGATATGGTCAACGCCCGAAAGGGGCGTTACCTCAGAATGATGGAGGTTCGGGACGCCGATCTCCACCCATGTGAGAGGACCGTATTTCTCGTCATCGAGCACCTTCCAGTCTATATGGTAGGTCATCTGCAGGGAAGCATCCTCCCGGACATCCACAGTGATCTGGAACTGTTCGATCTCGTCCGTGGGATCGGCCGCTGCGGTCACCGGGCGGGAAAGAACCAGGCCCATGACAAGCAGCAGCATGACTGCCGGGAGCAGGAATATACGTGTTGACTGTATTTTTCTGAACATATCTTTCATCAGCAGTACCTCCTGAGGGGACATTCACCGGTCATCCGGGCTGAAAAGGCGCGGCGCTCTGCGCAAGGCGCACTCTCCCAGATGTCCTTCCAGTCATCCGAAAGCATGTTTCCGAGCGGTTTGCCGGAAAGCCAGCTCTGGCACGGAACCACATTCCCGCCGGGCGTAACGGCCATGTTGGAGAGGCAGGCTCCGCAGGAGGGGGAAGGAATATTCAGTTCCTCAAAGACCTGGTCATCAAGCCATCCGGGAGAAGTGAAGGCGATCTCCATGCCGTTTTGATGGCAGTAGGAGACGGCACGCCGGAGGATCTCCTCCAGCTCATCGCTCTTAAGCTGCAGGGCCTCCGACTCAGCTTGCGCGGCGCTGCCCGTCGTGATCAGACCGGAACAGGTCACATAGATCACCCCGAGAGAGTGAAGAAGCTCTAGTGTTTTTTCATAGTCCCGGTTGAGTGTGCACAGGGGCGTGTTGATGCTGACGGAGAGACCCTCTGAGAGGGCGTTTTTTATTCCCGAGAGGGTATCGGCATGACGGTCTGCCCCGACCAGGCGGTTGTGGATCTGAGGATCGGCGGAGTAGAAGGTGATCTGTACGCTGTCCAGCTCCGCCTCCCGAAGCCGGCGGCAGTATTCCTTTGTCAGCCGGATTCCGTTGGTGTTGAGGCGGGAGATAAACCAGCGGGCATATCGGATCAGCTCGAACAGGTCTTCGCGCAGGGTCGGCTCTCCGCCCGTAAAGGTCACCTGAGGAATGCCGGCGCTCCGGCAGTTATCCAGGATTTTTTTCCAGTCCTGCGTGGAAAGCTCCGCCTCGTCGGAAAGTGTCTGGCCGGCGGCATAGCAGTGCACACATTTTTGATTGCAGTGCCAGCTGCCGTCTTTGGTCATGGCGCTGACCATCAGGTCCATGCGGTGAGGAGAGCGCATGAAGGGAGCGTAATCCCCGATGCTCATGAAATCCACATCCGCGGTCACCTCCTCGCGGTAAGCGATCTGGCGTATGGTCGTGTAGATAGTCCGGATATCCGCTTCGATGCGTTTGCGGGAGAAGACCGGAATGATCCCGCGGACGCTGTCGGCGGTGCGGCTTAAGATCTCCTGGATATCCGCGTCGCTGATCTGGCGGCCGTCATATCGGTTTGTCTCCCGGATCATCTCAGCCAGGATCACCGCCCAGGCAAAATTGACCGGGAGGATGTCCGTGCCGTTGATGATGGCAGCGCTGGGACCGAATTCATTCTCCTCCGTTTTCGGAGGGATCAGGTGAATGCGGATGGCGCCGGGACCGTCCGGATTTAAGGTGGTATGAAGTACTTCACTGAAGACGGAGTCCATGTACGCTTTCAGGTTTCGGACTGTCTTTGTGTTCCGGAATAATAAAGGTATCTTAGCCATTGCGTCCTTTCTCCCCCTTCTGCGGGCTGATATGACTGCTTTGTGACGTCTTCACTATTATACCAAAGAGGAAAGGCAACATCCATGAATGTAAGAGAAAAACTTGTCGACTATATGAAAGCCGGGATCAAGGAAGCCGGCAGCAGCGTCATCGCCTCCCACAGGAATGAGAGGACGCAGGCAACTTATATCGTGGAAGAACGATGAAATTGTTTTACATCAGTATCCTAAAAACTGCTGTTGTGGTAAAATAGCCTTAGGTGCTTGGTGAAACAAGGAGGGGCTATGAAGGAACTGACCATTGATGCTAAGATCAGTAATCTCCATGGGGTGATCGGCTTTCTGGATGCGCAGCTCGAAGAGATGGACTGCCCGATGTCAGCTCAGATACAGCTTGACATGGCCGTGGAGGAACTGTTTGTCAATATAGCGAACTATGCCTATGCTCCGGGAAGCGGAACGGCGACGATCCGGATCCGTACCTGTTCGTCGCCCCGCTCTGTGACTGTGACTCTGATCGATGAAGGCGTTCCCTTCGATCCGACTAAGAAACAGGATCCGGATACATCCCTTTCAGCTCAGGACCGCTCGATCGGCGGTCTGGGGATCTTTATGGCCAAAAAGAGCGTCGATGAAATGAAATATGAGTATGTTAACGGCCAGAACCGTTTGACTCTCCACAAAAGATTTTGACAGGCAAAGGAGTTTTTCATGCCGCAGCCGGGAGGGCCGGGAGGCCGTTTTTCAAGAGGTTTTCTTACAGAAGAAGAGAAGGCAAAAGCGCCTGAAGTGACAGGAGAGCTGCTTAAGCGCGTATTCTCGTACCTGAAGCCGTATTCCGGGCATCTGGTACTTGTGATCGTGTGCATCGCAGCCTCCTCTTTCTTTACGCTTCTTCCGTCTATCCTGACAGGAAGGATCATCGACGAGGGCATCATGAAACGCGACATCCGGGCGCTGGTGCTCTATATCGTGCTGTCCCTGACGGTGACGCTGGGCGCCAACCTGATCGGTGTCGCCGAAAGCTACATCAACAGCTGGATCGCACAGCATATCACCTTCGATATGAGAAACCAGATGTACGCCCATCTGCAAAAGATGTCACAGCGTTTTTTCACTTCAAACAACCAGGGAGATATCATCACCCGCATGACCAGTGACATAGACGGCGTACAGCAGGTGATCACCGGTACGTTCACCAGCATTCTCTCCAATTCCATCACCCTGATCATCGCCATGGCCGCCATGTTCCAGAAGAACTGGATCCTCGCCCTGGTGGGGATCGTGATCGTTCCGCTGTTTACCATTCCCACACGCCATGCCGGAAAGACCCGGTGGAAATACGCCAATGAATCCCAGGCCTGCAATGATGAGATCAACGGCATCCTGAATGAGACGCTCTCCGTGTCCGGACAGCTGCTCGTCAAGCTCTTCGGAAAAGAGAAGTATGAGTACGAGCGGTACGAGAAGGCAAATGAGAAGATGATCGGGCTGAACATCCGCGAGGGGATGGCCGGGAGGTGGTTCAGGGTGGTCTTATCCACCTTCACGAGTATCGGTCCCATGCTGATCTACCTGGTCGGCGGTATCCTGATCATCCGTTCGCACACCAGTATCCTGATCGCCCACAGACTGTCGACCATCCTGGCGGCGGATGAGATCCTGGTGGTGAAGGACGGGACGATCATCGAGCGGGGGCAGCAAAAGGAGCTTGTCGAAAAAGGCGGAATGTATGCCGAATTGTATGAGACCCAGTTCTCAAAGGCACTTCTTGGAGAGACTGACGGCGTGAGCGAACTGGAACAGTATCTGTGGGGAGCGGTCCCCGCGGATGAGCCTGACTGACGCGGTATAAAACAGATAGATCACGGATATTCATCTGAATGGAAAGGAGCAGCTTATGGACAGGAAAAGTGCTGCGGATGCGAATCTGATCACGGAAAAGTATCTCGATTCCATCCTGATCGAGGAGCGGATCATTGACACGAAGGCGGCGGACTTAACGACCACCTTCCTGGGAGAGACCTTCTCCATGCCGGTCATGATGCCGGCGTTCTCGCACCTGAAGGCGTACAACGGCAGGGAACTGACCGGGTTGGAGGAATACTCCATTGCGGCTAAAAACCTGAATGTGCTGAATTTCTGTGGTATGATGGAGAATGATCTTTATCAGAAGATCGCGGATACCGGCGCGAAGACAGTCAGGATCGTCAAGCCCTATGAGGATGACGGGAAGGTGCGTGACCAGCTCGCTTACGCCAAAGAAGCCGGAGCCTTCGCAGTGGGGATCGATATCGATCACATCTTCGGGGAAGATGGCTATGATGTGGTCATCGGGGAGAAGATGACGTATCAGACGGTGGAGAAACTGGCTGATTATGCGGCTGTGACGGATCTTCCGTTTATTGTCAAAGGTGTCCTGAGCGTCCAGGATGCGGTCAAATCCGTTCAGGCCGGAGCGAAGGCAATCATTGTCAGCCATCATCACGGCCGCCTGCCCTTTGCGGTGCCTCCGGTGCTGGCGCTGCCGCGCATAAAGGAAGCCCTGGAGGGAACCGGGACAGAGATCATCGTTGACTGCTCCATCGCCAGCGGCGCGGATGTTTATAAATGTCTGGCCCTGGGCGCTGATGCCGCCGCAGCAGGCAGGGCGATGCTGCCCGCGCTTGAGAAGGACGGCGCCGCCGGTGTGGAAGGGGTGTTTAACAAGATCGCGTCGGAGCTTCGCTTTATCATGAGTATGAGCGGTTTTGAGAGGGTGGAAGACATAGACAGCAGCGCGCTGTGGCTGCCGAACACCTATTGACGGCAGGCTCCCGGAACAGAAAAGAACGCGCCGGAGAAGGATGATATGGCAGATCCTTCCCGGCGCGTTCCATTTAATGACTTTTTTGATGGATGAACGGACAGTGTCAGAATGATTCAAGCAGTTCGATACGGCATTTCAGTTTTTTGTGCAAGGACAGATAGATATACTGGCCGCTGCCGTCGCCGTAGATGCCGCGCTGTTCGACAACCGCGTCAAACTCATTGACCAGCTGCTCGATGACCTTTTCGGATGTTCCGGTCTCGATCTGGAACGCGATATGATGGATCCCTTCACCGAATTCATTGAGCGAATCACGCCACACGGAGGGCTCCTCATTGGGCTCGATCAGCTCCAGCTGGACTCCGGGAGTGAGATCGAAGAAGGCAAGACGGCAGTTTGCTTTCGGTGCCGGCTGGCCGAACACCTGTGTCTGCATTACCTCATATTCGCCGCAGATATCCGCCGGCGGTACCTCACAGTCAAAGAGCAGGGCAAACTGCTCGCGGGTCGCCTCGATATCATTGACGACAAAACCTACCTGTGCAAAACGCGCATTGTTTAAGATTGCTTTCAGTCCCATCTCAATTCTCCTTCTCTATTGAATCCAGAACTTCCCGGATCAGGGCGGTGTTGTCCCTGTCCACTTTAATGTTCAGTTCACTCTTAAGTGTCTCGTATGTATCATAAAAAGCGTAGCTCTGTCCCGGATAATATCCGATGTGGTACAGGTCCTCTGTGCCGGTGGCTTCGGCGATCGTTCTGACCGCCTCCTCCTCATCGGGAACCAGGAAGGCGATGTGCATGAAGCCCTCCCCGTGTTTTTCGATGAAGGTCTTCCAGGGGCTCGGCTCCTGGCCGGGCTGGACCACCTCCAGTACCAGGTTGTCCAGTTCGATCACGCTGATGCGGCAGTCTTTGTAAAGCTCAAGCTTTCCGTCAGTGAATGTGGGCGCTGTGTCCGGCCCCGGAATATTCCAGATCCGCGGGCACTCATTAAGGCCCAGCAGTTTGCCCCAGGCGGTCATGACTTTTTCGATGTCCCTGACCACGAAAGAAATATGGACTGCTCTTTTTGTACCTAATGACATGGATTCGCCTCCTTACCTGCGCCGGGTCAGTAGCTGATCCCGGCCCTGTCAAGCCGCTCCTGGACATATTTCAGGCTGGAACGGTATTCTTCGTCGGTTGTCAGATGCTCGATGATCACCGGCATATCCTTGTCGTACTCATCGATCAGCGTCATGTATTTTTCTATATTCAGGGTCCCGTTTCCGCAGGATGTCTCCACCAGCTGGAAGGTGAGCTCCTGATTGAGGATGATGTCCTTGAGGTGGCAGCTGGTCACGAGCGGGCCGAGCTTGTCAAAGCATTCCTGAAGAAAATCGTCCGAATTGAAATAGCGCGCCGGGCAGTTGATCATGTTGACGACATCCAGGTGAATGCCGAAGCCCTCGCGGTCCACGTCGTGCAGCAGTTTCAGGCACTCGTCAGGACTGGTGGGGATCATCCAGGGCATGGGCTCAACGCTGTACTCTGTCCTGGCCGGTTTTACCTCGTCGAGCAGCTGTCTGGTGTATTCCACGACCGCCTGCCAGCACTCGGGTGAATAGTTCACGGCGTAGCCTCCGTCCCAGACGGGTCCGCCCCAGGTGCCGGTGACGTTGACGCAGCATCTGGCACCGATTTCGTCAGCCAGGCGTAGCTGGCCGACAGCCCTTTTCCGGGCCTCTTCCCGCTCGGCAGCGCTGACCGCGAATACATTTCTCCAGATCCCGACCTCAGCGATGAGGAGGTCGTTTTTCCTCGCCGCGTCCATATAATCCGCGATCACATGGTCAGGACTTGTATGATCGACCGGAAAGACGACGCTGCGGCACCCAAGCGCCCGCATCGTTTCGGCCCATTCCTGGGCACTTTCATGCCTTAACGGAGATGAAAGCCCTATTCTCATCTGTGTTCTCCTTCCGTTTAAATGCCCGGGTCGTAAGATGTTTCCAGAATGACCTTCTGTCCGGTCCTGGCCGATTCCATCACGGAGATCATGATCTCCGTCACGTGAAGCGCCAGATGAGCGTTTACCCGCGGCGTGCGTCCCTCCCGGATGGCCGCGGCCAGGTCTTTGACGCCAAGGAAGCGCACATAGGTGCCGACGTTCTGCGCCAGCTCAGGCACCGGCCAGCTTTCGCCGCCGGCCGGATCTTCTCCTCCGTAGGCCGCGGCCAGCGTCTGCTCCTTCCGGTACAGCTTCGGCGTACCTCCGTGCATGTTCGGATCGGGGACTTCCAATGTCCCCTCCGTGCCGTACACCTCGAACATGGGCATATTGCTCTTCCATATATCAAAGCTGAAATTGGCATTGACGATCATGCCGTTTGCCATCCTGATCAGGGCGCTGTAGTGGGTCGGGACTTCCACGGGAAAGACGGATCCGAAGCGTTCGGGCGTATAAATGGTACGCTCTTCAAATCCTTTTCCCCCTAAAGCAAAGACACTTTCGGCCGGGCCGAACATCGTCACGAGGGCGCTGAAATAATAACCGCCCATGTCGTAGACCGGTCCGCCGCCTTCACGATAGAAATTCTCGGGCTTCGGATGCCACGTCTCCACGCCGCTGCTCATCATATTCATGCAGACATAGAGCGGGCGGCCGATGCGCCCATCGTCGATCAGTTTTTTACAGGTGGTCAGGGAGCTTCCCAGAAAGCTGTCAGGAGCGCAGCCGATGACCAGTCCTTTTTCCTCCGCCAGCGCGATCGTTGCCCTGGCATCCTCCATTGTCAGCGCGAAAGGCTTTTCACAGAAGAGGTGCTTGCCGGCTTCGAGGATCTGGCGGTTGACCTTCGTGTGCAGCGCAGGCGGTGTCAGGTTGACGGCGATCTCGATCTCCGGGTCGGCCAGAAGCTCCTGCGGCGAGCAGGCAGCAGGGATATCAAAGGCCTCCTTCTGCCTCATGGCCGCCTCAGGCAGCGCATCCGCCACCGCTTTGACGGTAAGCTCCGGGCAGAGCCTTTTTATGTCGCGCAGATAAGTATTGCTGATGACACCGCACCCGATGACGCCGATTACCGTTTTTTTCATGTTTTCTCCTCTCTGATCAGCCCATTTCCGTCTCGCCGAAGCGGAAGACCTTGAACATGACAATGATAATGATCATGGCGACCAGAAGCATGATCCAGGCCTGGGCGGAAGCATATCCCATCTTGAAGAATGAGAACGCGTTCTGGTACAGGTACAGGGAATAGAACATGGTCGCATTGCTCGGTCCGCCTTCTGTCATTATGTAGGGCTCCGTGAACCACTGGAACACGCCGATGATCAGTGTGACCATGTTATAGAGGATCGTCGGCCTCAGCAGCGGGACCGAGATATGGATCGACTGTTGAAGGAAATTGGCACCGTCCACCTCGGCCGCGTCATACAGCGCGGGGGAGATATCCTGCAGGCCGGCCAGGTAGATGATGATGGCATTTCCGCAGGTCCATATCATCATCAGGATGAAGGCCGGTTTTGCCCAGGTGGGGGATGACAGCCAGCCGGGTCCTTTGATCCCTATATATCCCAGAAACGTATTTACCAGGCCGGATTCGGGCTGCATGACCCAGATCCAGAGCAGGCACCCGACAACGGTGGGAACCAGGGTGGGGATGAAGAAGATGACTCTCATCCAGCTGGTGCCCCGCAGTTTTTTGTTGTTGAGCATGATGGACATTGCGATGGCCGTTAATGTTGTGACCGGCACACCGATCAGGATCATGTAGGCGGTATTTTTGCAGGCCTGGATAAATATTCTGTCCTTGAACAGGTTGCGGTAGTTGTCGAGCCCGATAAATTTCGGGGCACCGACTACCTTATAGTTGCATAACGAATAATAAAGCGAACTTCCGATCGGATAGAGGGTGAAGACCAGAAAACCGATGATCCACGGCAGGACGAACAGCAGTCCGGTGCGGGCTTCGTTCCTTCTCATCCTCGACCCGGTGTATTCACTCAGGAACCCTTTCTTTTTCTTTTCCATGATAACCTCCTTGCCGGCTGAGTTCAAACGGATCATCCTTTAATGCCGCTCATGGTGATGCCCTGGATGAAGTACTTCTGCAGAACGAAGAAGAGGATCAGGACAGGAAGGACCATGACAACGCCCAGCGCCAGGAGAAGCTCCCAGTTCGGGTTTAAGTTGGAACGCAGCATGGAGGCAGCCAGCGAGAGCGTATAGAGCTTATCGCTTCCGAGAAAGACCAGGGGACCGAGGAAATCCTTCCAGGAATTCATGAAGGACATGATGGCGACCGTGGCCAGCACCGGTTTGGAGATCGGCATGATCAGCTGCCAGAAAATGCGAAACTCGTTGGCGCCGTCGATCCGGGCCGATTCGGTGATCTCTCTGGGGATGCCTACCAGGAACTGACGCATCAGGAAAATGAAGAACGCGTTCCCGAAGAAGCCCGGCACGATCAGAGGAAGGAAGGTGCCGACCCATTTAACCTTGGTATACATGATATACAGTGGGATCAGAGTGACCTGGTAGGGGAGGATCATGGTCGCGATGACGATCATGAACACTTTGTCCCGTCCGGGCCAGCGCAGCCTTGCAAAACCGTAGCCGATCAGCGAGTTGGAGATCAGGGCTCCGATCATGTTGAAGACAACGATGATCAGCGTGTTTTTCAGGTAACGGAAAAACGGTATTTTCGTAAATACCTGTTTGTAGTTGTCAAATGTGAATTTGCTCGGCAGCCAGCGGAACGGCACGTGGAACAGATCGCTGGAAGTCTTGAACGAGCCGGTCAGCAGAAAGAAGAACGGCAGGATAAACGCCATCGCAAACGCAAACAGGACCAGATAAAGAAGTCCCAGTTTGAGTGCCGTGCGGATCTGATAACCGGAAATCTTCCCTTTCATGCATTCCCTCCTTTGAGTTCATGAAACAAACTGCCCCGGCTAGATACAGGTCCGGCCGGGGCAGGCCATCACAGATGATGACCGACTTTACAAGCCTTTCGGCTCATATTGCGTTATTTTCGGATGAAACTTCCGCGGTGCATCAGAGCATGGCGTTCATCTGGTCCTCAAGAGTCTTGAGCTCAGCGGCGGGATCCAGATCGGTGTTGTAGATCAGGGTCTGGCGCAGGTTCTGGAACTGAGTGGAGAGCTCTGCGGATACAGCGCACAGAGCCGGTATGCCGTTCTCGGGAGAAGCAGCGATCTCACGCTCAAGAGCGTAGATCTCATCACCGTTCTTGGTCAGGCTGACATCGTCGAATGCAGCATCGATAACGGGGATGGAGCGCCACTGTGCGAAGTTGTCCTCATTGACGGAACCCTGCTCACAGAACTTGATGTACAGGGCAGCCAGCTCGGCCTGCTCCTCGGAGGTGCCTTCCGGGATAGCGAAGACATTGCAGCCGAAGGAGGAGCTCTTTACACGTCCGCCTTCCGGTACGGGTACCGGGCACACACGGTATTCAACATCCGGTGCATACTGACGAAGAGCCTCTGTGAACCAGTTGCCGGTGAAGGTCATGGCAACCTTGCCGGTCATGAATGCGTGATCCGGGGAGAACATTCCGCCCAGACCGGAGGTGAAGGCGTTGATCTTTTCAGGATCGTATTTCTTTGCATAGCTCTGGATCCAGGTCATGTAATTGACCATCTGGTCGGAGGTCAGATCGATGCGGCCTTCATCTGCCAGATAGGGATCCGCGCCGAAGATGAACGGAAGAACGAAGGCATCGTCGCCGGAATCAAGCCAGGGGATGAGACCGAACCTGGAATAGGATCCGTCATCTTCCTGAACAGTGAGGGCATCCGCCCAGGCATCCAGTTCTTCGACGTTTGTCGGAGGATTGTCGGGATCGAGGCCGGCTTCGGCGGCCAGGTCGGGACGATAGTAGAGCATGATGACGTTGGTGTCCTGCGGAACCAGATAGCAGGTGCCGTCATAGTACATAACGTCCTTGCAGCCATCATAGAAATCGGAGACATCCAGCTCGATGTCTTCCAGGATGCCGTCAAGGGGAGCGAAGCAGCCCTCCGCGGCATACTGATAGGCCGAGGTGGGGTTGTCTGTGATCAGAAGGTCCGGAGCCGTGCCGCCTGCGATGGCAGACAGGAGTTTGCCGTTGTTGATGCCGGCGCCGTCCGGTACATACTGAACATCCACGCTGATGCCCAGATCCGCATAAGCTTCGTTGAAAGCGTCTACACGTTCCTGCTCCCAGGTGGCGGAGTCGCCGGTGAATGCGGACCAGTAAGTAAAGGTGCCGCTTTTTCCGATGTCGGTCACTTCCACTTCGATCTCGCGGTCTCCCATATGGACTGTCTTTGTCTCAGCCATCGCAGTAAGGCCGGTGGTCAGGAACAGTGCACAGCCGACGGCGGCTGCTGTCAGAATACGTTTCTTCATTGCAGATCCCTCCTTGAAATAAAAACAGTGGTTCAAAAAGTTTCAATACAGTTCACACTCGTTCCGGCAGATTCACATCCGCCGTTTATATTCAAAACATACAACATCAGAGCATTTTTTTCTTTTACTATTTTGCCCCTTTTTTTACAGTTTTTTGCTTACTGTGAGTGTATTTTGTTTGTTACTTCACAAAGTATCCGTCATAATGTTGCATAATTTGACGATAAATGGTATCAATATAGAGAGAATCAGAGCAGACATGACGAAAAGATCAAATGAATGATGTTTGAATCTGCTTGTCTTTTTTTGTCCTGCCTTAACAGCGAAAGGCAGGATGAACGGGAGGAACTTGACCATGGATGAGATGGTGAGGGGATCAAGAGAAAAGATCAACTATTCGTTCTACTCGGATATCAGCATGACGGACGAGTCCAATACGCCCATGTCTTTTCCGGAGCACTGGCATATGAGCGCCGAGTTCATCATGGCTGTGAAGGACGGATGCCGTTTCCGGATCAACGAGGAGGAGTATGACCTGAAGAAGGGGGAAATCCTGCTGATCTGGCCGGCTCAGCTTCACCAGACGATCTCGGCGCCGAAGGAGGGGCACTTCATCCTCCAGTTCAGCTCGGAGCTTCTAAGCAGCAGCGATGATTTCAATTTCCGGTACCGCGGTCTTACGCAGCTGAACCTGTTCGGTGAGGAGAACCCCCAGGCGCGGGATTACCTGGCCGGCAAACTGTCGGAATGCCTGGGCCTGTATGTGAATCAGTCTCCCTTTTCGGAAACAAAGATGAGGATCCGGATCTATGAGATCCTTCTTTATCTGTGTGAGACACAGATAAAGGATACGGGAGGCGCCGCGGTGAGCGGCGGCCGCAGCCACGATACATTCATCCGGATCCAGAATGCCTGCAATTTTATCAAAAAGAACTGCAAGGAGAATATCTCCCAGAAAGACGCGGCGGATGTGTCGGGCTTCAGCCCCTTCTATTTTTCAAGGATCTTCCGGGAGTATACCCAGGAAAGCTTCAGTGAATATCTCACCCGCCAGCGTATCCAGAACGCTCTGACACTGCTCTACCAGGAAAATATCCCCATCACCGATGTGGCGTATCTTTCCGGGTTCCAGAGCATCTCCAATTTCAGCAAGGTCTTTAGGAATGTGATGAACTGCTCACCCATGCAGTACCGCAAGAAACACCGGGATCCCGGGCCTGAGGACGATCATGCCGGGAAGCCGGCCATCCCGGGAGAATAGGAATTGAAATCGGGTAAGCATCATTATAAAATAGAAGCGGCCGGATCCGGCTGGAAGGGAGATTTTTATGGAACGATTATTTAAACTGAGTGAACATAAGACGGATGTCAGAACGGAGATCATGGCAGGGGTCACCACCTTTATGACAATGGCGTACATCCTGGCCGTAAATCCGAACATCCTGAATGCGTCCGGCATGGATACCGGAGCGGTGTTTACCGCAACGGCGCTTGCTTCTTTTATCGCATGCCTGTGCATGGCTCTTTTTGCGAACCTGCCCTTTGCTCTGTCGGCAGGCATGGGACTGAACGCATACTTTGCCTACACGGTCGTATACGGGATGGGTTATTCCTGGGAAGTAGCCCTGACGGCCGTTTTCGTGGAAGGCATCATCTTCATTATCCTGTCAGTGACCAATGTCCGTGAGGCGATCTTTAATGCGATCCCCTCAACCCTGAAGATCGGCGTATCCGTCGGTATCGGCCTGTTTATCTGCTTTATCGGCCTCCAGAACGCGCACATCTCGGTGGGCAGCGCCACGTTGGTGGGCATGTTCTCCTTCAGCCAGTCCATCAAGGGCGGAACCTTCAGCAGCGAGGGCATCACCGTCCTGCTGGCCCTGATCGGCGTCCTGATCACCGCCTTCCTGGTGATCCACAAGATCAAGGGAAATCTTCTGATCGGCATCATCGCCACCTGGCTGCTGGGCATCATCTGCCAGGTCCTGGGACTGTATGTCCCGAACCCGGAGGCGGGCTTCTACAGCCTCATCCCAAGCGGGATCGTCGCTGCTCCGGCCTCCCTGGCTCCGACATTTATGAAGCTTGATTTTTCCGTGATCGGGACTGTGAACTTCGCGGTCGTGGTGATCGCCTTCCTGTTCGTTGATATCTTCGACACGCTCGGGACCCTGATCGGCTGCGCCGCCAAGGCGGACCTGCTCGATGAAGAGGGCAAGCTGCCCGGCATCAAGGGAGCGCTGCTGGCGGACGCTGTCGGCACCACGCTGGGTGCGTGCCTGGGCACTTCCACCATCACGACCTTCGTGGAATCGGCCTCCGGTATCACCGAGGGCGGCCGGACCGGCCTGACGACCATCACGACCGGACTGCTTTTTGCTCTGTCCCTGTTCTTCTCGCCGATCTTCCTGGCTATCCCGTCCTTCGCGACGGCTCCGGCCCTGATCGTTGTCGGATTTATGATGATGCAGCAGGTCGTCAAGATCAACTGGGAGGATCCGCTTAAGGCGATCCCGACCTTTATTGCGATCACGGCGATGCCGTTTACCTATTCCATCTCGGAAGGTATCTGCATGGGGATCATCTCCTATGTGGTGCTGCATGTCCTCGCAGGGCAGACGAAAAAGATCTCCCCGCTGATGTACGTGCTCTGCGTGCTTTTTATACTGAAATATATCATGCTGTAAGTTTTCCGCATGGAAAGAGGGCGGTCCGGAGCATCGGGCCGCCCGTGTTTTTTAATAAGATAGGGGACATTATGGAAAGAGGGATCTACTTCGACGGCTGGTTCAAGCACAATCACTGTTATCATCCCAGCCTGCCCATCCGCACGGTGCAGATGCTGGAGGACCTGGAGCTTTATCACGGCACGGCGCTGGTGTGGTCGGGCATGGGAGGAGGCAGCATCAGCCTTCCTTACCTCGAGCAGGAGATCAACGGCCCGGTCGACCTGCGCATGCGCTTCTACGGCGGGATGAGCGACAGGGAGTTCGCCGCCGAGTGCGGCAGGCGCGGCATCAAAATGTTCGGGATCGTCTTTGAGGTACAGGGCTGGGAATTTCCCGCTGTCTATGATGAAGAGGGAAAGATCGCCGCGATCAACCTTCACGCCCAGAGGGAGGGACATGAATGGTACGGACTTCGTGAATTCAGTCAGGACGCCCATCCTGGGGCTTTCCGGACGAGCCTGAAGGATTATTATCCCGACGGCATCCTGAATTCGGCCGGCGAGCGCGTGAGCGACCTGTGGGAGGAGTGCACGACCAGGGATCTTCACGGCAGGCCCATCAATGCCGAGTGGGTGGAGGTGAAGGATCATGAGCAGACCGCTTACCAGATGTGCCGCAACAATCCCGTCTGGCGAGACTACTTAAAGAAGATCATAAAGATGCAGATCGACGGCGGGGTTCAGGGGATCCAGCTCGACGAATGCGAACTGCCCATGACCGCGATCACCTCGGGCGGGTGTTTCTGCCGGGACTGCATGAGGGAATTCACGCAGTACCTGATCGGACGAAGGAAGGAGGGAAAACTCTCTTCCGAGTGGGACGGCATCGACCTGGAGAACTTTAATTATAAGGAATATCTTCTCTCGAACGGGTATGATACCTTCCCCGGGGAGGCGCCTTTCTTCCGGGATTACTGGGAATACCAGGTCTGCCAGGTGCGTAAATACTTTGGCGAGCTGGCGGACTATGCCCGGAGCTATGCGATGGAAACATACGGGAGGAAGATCCTTGTGTCCGGCAATTTCTATAACCTGCAGCCGGCCTACCATCCGATCGTTCCCAAAGCGGATATCATTATCACCGAGATGGAGCACAGCCTGTTCCGGCAGCCGTATTTCTACCGCTACAGCGCCGGCTTCGCGGAGGGAAGGTCGGTGATCATTGCCGAGAACCCCTACGGGGGCATCATCCCCGAGCTGGTCAAGCTCCTCGACAAGGGAAAGGGGTATGACCTGTACCGGGCCTTCATGCTGGAGGCTTCCGTCTATGGCTGCAACATGTCCGTCCCCTACGGCGCATGGATGGGCAACACCATCAAGGATGCATTCTGGCCGCCCCGCAGCGTGACGAAGCAGATCCAGGATTTCCTGTATGAGCACGAAGATTTCTTCCCGGCCGGTCCGGTCAGGGGAGCCGCGGTGCTTTACTCCTATGCGAGCAACTACTGGAGGGACGCGCACCGGGCCGGAAGTGCGAATGGGGATGCCAGTGAATCCAATGCGGCTGTGATCGAGGCGACCGCGACCGATTTCGGTAACTCCTCCGTGAGAATGCCATTCTGGGATGTGATCCGTTATATGAGCAGCAAAAATGCCCTCTACGATGTGCTGATGATGCCGGACGGAGAGCTTCGGTCGGATGATTTTGCCGCTGAAAAACTTGACCCGTACGCCATGGTCGTCGTGCCCGACGCGCCGGTCCTGACAAAGAATCAGCAGGACATCCTGCTTGAGTACGCCAAAAAGGGCGGAAGAGTGCTGGTCTACGGACGGCTGGCGGAGGGCACCAAACTTGCGGAGGCACTGGGAGAATATGAGAATGTCGTCTTCGTGCCGGAGGAGATGGAGCAGTTCGGACCGGCTTTTGAAGCTGTTTACTCCCCGGTCAGCACCGCCGTGTGCACAGATCCGCGCGTAGGCATGCACCGCTTTGACGCGGACGGCAGGACCTTTGTCCATCTGCTCAACTACGATTATGATATGGAAGAAGACCGCGTCAGGCCGGTCGGGGAACTGGAAGTGACCCTGAGGGAGACCGCCGGAGAGGTGAAAGTCTGGGGACTGGACGGAGAAGTGCCCGAATCGGAGTATGAAGTCATTCGAAAAGACGGGGAGATTACCGTAAAGCTGTTTGATGTGGGGGTGTACCGCGTTGTGACATTCTGACACAGAACCGTCCTTGGTGAAGTATCATTTTAACAACAAAAGACAGATTCAAAGGATCTTCAGCCAGTTGCCGCTTTTGAAAAAGCTGCGCCGCCTATCAGACGCATTCTGCGCAAACTCGCGTTCTGACGAACGCTCAGACAGTGCTCCGAATGCGTCAGCTATGCTCGCTTTTTCTGCAGCGGCTGGCTAAGCTGAAGATCCTTTTGAATCTGTTCTTTGTTGTTTAATCTTTCTCTTCGCCAGGGAGTCGCGCGCGCACCGCGCACGGAAATGGACGGTTCTGTGTCAGTGTACGCTGGCAGGGGACGGTTCCCATGTCATTTAGATAAGGTATTTCAGCGATTAATTTAGAATAAAGACGATCAAAGCAGAAGTAGGCGTAGAGATATCAGCTATCGGATTTCTATATGCTAGCTTCATGTACAAGAATCCAGAACGGGCGTAGAGATATCAGCTATCGGATTTCTATATGCCAGCTTCACGTACAAGAATCCAGAACGGGCGTAGAGATATCAGTCATTTGAAATCTATAGGCCCGCTTTAGCGGACGAACAACCAGAGCGGGCGTAGACATATCAGCCATCTGAAATCTATAGGCCCGCTTTAGCGGACGAACAACCAGAACGGGCGTAGAGATACCAGCTATCTGAACTCTATAGGCTCGCTTTAGCGGACGAACAACCAGAGCGAGCGTAGAGATACCAGCTATCTGAACTCTATAGGCCTGACTTAACGGACGAAGTTCCTGCGCAGGCGTAGAAAAACTTGCTTGTTAAAATCTCTGCGCCTTCAGATATGAGACGGTTCTGTGTCATCAGGTGCTGACAGAGGGAAAGTCCTTAAGCTCTTTATATCTGACAACATGCGGAAAATTCAAAAAGGTCTTCAACTTAGGCAGCCGCAGCAGAAAACGCGAGCATAGCGGCTGCTTTCGGAGTTTGTCTGAGCGCACGTTAAGTGCGCGAGTTACGAAGAAAGCAGCCTGATAGGCGGCGCAGCGTTTTCAAAAGCGGCAAATAGCTTAAGAGCCTCGATTTTGTCCTTTGTTGTTTTTCACGTTCTACTTAAGGACTGTCCCCCCTGTCAGAAATCAGGCAAAGACGACAAAGCTCTGCGGTCCGACCTCGAGCTGTCCCTCCTCCCAGCTGCCGGTTCCGAGGCTGAAGACAAGCTCTTTCTGCACCTGCGGAAGGGCGGCCTTGAGGCTGCTTCCGGTGGTGTTCAGTGCCAGCACCATGTCGCCTCTCTGATAGATGAAGGGGCGGCCGGGCTCGCAGCAGAGGATTTTGAGCGGGGCATCCGACTGGAGATCTTTATGAGCGTGCCTGAGTTTGAGCAGCGCGCGGACGGTGTTTAAAAGAGAAGCGGGATCTTTTTCCTGCGCTTCCACGGTGGGAGCGTCCGGGGCGGAGTCAACAGGCAGGTACAGGTCTTTGGCGTCGGCGGTCGAGAAGCCGAGGTTCTTGCCGGAGGTCCACTGCATGGGGGTCCGGGAACCGGTGCGGTAGTAGCCGCCTTCCTTGGTGGGCAGATCGAGCCAGCGCATGCCGATCTCGTCCCCGTAATACAGGAAGGGAACGCCGGGCATGGTAAAAATAAAGGCGTAGGCAAGCCCCAGCTCGGTTTCGTCAAGGTTCAGGGCAGGGCGGCGGGTATCGTGGTTACAGGTGATCAGGCTGATATAGCCCAGGTCCTTTGTATCCTCGTACCAGTCAAGATACTGGTCCAGGAAGCGGTTGATGCTGCCGCCGGCATCTTTTTTAAAGTAGCTGTGGTCCTCGCCGTTGTCATAGTCGCGCATGAGGGTTCCATAGCCGCTGCCGGGCTCATTGAGGCAGAAGTCCGTGTCGTAGCCGGCGCGCAGGGCGAGCTTGGGGTTGCTCCACTCGGAGACCATGACCGCTTCGGGGAATTCCGCATCGAGCATACGTCTTACGTCCCGCCAGATGGCGCTGGTGCCGCTCTTTTTCTCGTCATCGAGCTTGACCAGGGAAGCGGCCATATCCACGCGGAATCCGTCGCATCCTTTGGAGAGCCAGAAACGGATGATATCCTTTAAGGCTTCACGGGTAGCGATGCAGCGCGGATCGCGCCAGGAAAGCTGCCAGTTCTCGGTGGGGTTTAAAAAGCCGTAGTTCAGAGCCGGCTGGCACTTGAAGAAATTTAATACATAGGCGCCGCTGCGCTCGCTCTCGCCGCCGATATAGGGCAGGCCGGAGGCGCCGCGGAAGCAGAAGTCCGTCCAGATGTAGCGGTCCGAAAATTCGTTGGCTTCGTCCTTCTGGCTTTCCCTGAACCAGGCATGCTCCTCGGAGGTGTGGCCCGGAACCAGGTCAAGAAGAACATGGATCCCTTTTTCGTGAGCCTTTTCAAAGAGCCGGTAAAGATCCTCGTTGGTGCCGTAGCGCGCAGCGGTCTTTTTGTAGTCGCGGACATCGTAGCCGGCATCCTTAAAAGGAGAATCATAACAGGGGTTGATCCACAGGGCATTGCAGCCCAGGCTGAGGATGTAGTCGAGTTTCTCCTCTATGCCTTTAAAATCGCCGATCCCGTCGCCGTTCGTATCCAGAAAAGACTGGGGATAGATCTCATAAAAAACTGCGTCTTTTAACCATGCAGCTGCCATAAGGGCTCCTTTCCTGATCTTTGATCATTGCTTTTGATTGTGTATCTGTCATTGTATCATAAACAGGGCCGGCTGCCTTCAATTATTTTACGTTAAAAACTCAATAACTTGACTCTTGGGAAGATCTGCGTTAAATTTCCTAGAGAACGCAGGAGGAATATTAGTATGGCACTGCTTATGGTGAGGGATCTTTCCCTGGGGTATGATTCCAGGGCGATCGTAACGAACCTGAATTTTACGGTTGAAGAGGGAGATTACCTCTGTATCGTGGGAGAGAACGGGTCCGGCAAGACCACTCTGATGAAGACGCTGCTCCACCTTACTTCGCCGCTGAGCGGCCGGATCGTGAAGGGGGACAGCCTCAGCGGCGGACAGATCGGGTATCTGCCCCAGCAGACCCAGGTCCAGCGGGACTTTCCGGCATCGGTGATGGAGATCGTGCTCTCGGGATGCCAGGGACGGCTGGGACGGCGCCCGTTCTACAGCAGGGAAGATAAAGAGCTGGCAAGGCAGAACCTTAAGAGAATGGGGATCGCCGACCTGGAAAAACGCAGCTACCGTGAGCTTTCCGGCGGCCAGCAGCAGAGAGTCCTGCTGGCAAGGGCGCTGTGCGCAGCGGGCAGGGTACTGCTTCTGGACGAGCCGGTGACCGGGCTCGATCCGGGCGCGGCCAGGTCCATGTATGAGCTGATCGCAGACCTGAACAAGGAGGGGATCACGATCATCATGATCTCCCACGATGTGGAAGCCGTACTGGATTATGCCACGCATATCCTCCATATCGGAGAAGATAATTTCTTCGGGACAAAGGAAGAATATATGGAGCGCGGTGCCGGGAAAAAGCCGGCAAAGGAAGGCGGTGATTTAGCATGATCGCACAGCTGGGACTGTATCTTTCCTATCCGTTTGTCCGTTATGCGCTGATCGTGGGAGTGCTTATCGCCCTGTGCTCATCCCTGCTGGGGGTGACGCTGGTGCTGAAGCGGTTTTCCTTTATCGGTGACGGACTGTCCCATGTGGCCTTCGGCGCGATGGCCATCGCCAGTGTGCTCAGGCTGTCCAACCAGATGGCGCTGGTGCTGCCGCTGACGGTGCTCAGCGCGGTGCTGCTGCTGCGCACCGGCCAGAATACGAAGATCAAGGGAGATGCCGCGATCGCGATGATCTCGGTGGGAGCCCTTGCTTTCGGATACCTGATCATGAATGTTTTTTCGACATCTTCCAATCTTTCGGGAGATGTGTGCAGCACGCTGTTCGGATCCACATCCATCCTGACGCTGCGCCCGCTGGATGTGTGGGTATGCGGCATCCTCTCCGTGGTGGTGATCGCGGTCTTTGTGTTTTTCTACAACCGGATCTTTGCCGTGACGTTTGACGAGAGCTTTGCGGTGTCGGCCGGAACAGCCGCGGACAGGTACAACCTGCTGATCGCTGTGGTGATCGCGGTGATCATCGTGCTCGCCATGAACCTGGTGGGATCGCTCCTGATCTCGGCGCTCGTGATCTTTCCGGCGATCTCGGCGATGCGGGTCTACAAGAGTTTCCGCTCTGTGACGATCTGCTCGGCGGTGCTCTCGGTGCTGTGTGCGCTCCTTGGCATCCTCATTTCCATCCTGGCGGGCACTCCGGTGGGATCGACCATCGTGGCGGTCGATGTGGCGGGATTTTTCCTCTGCTGCCTGGCCGGCCGCATCAGAGGGGGTGCCTGATGTGAAAAAGACAGGAAGAAAAGCCGCGGTATGGACCGCCGCATCTGTCCTTGTCATGATCTTTGCAGGAGGCTGCTCAGGACCGGAGATGGGACCGGATGTGGACGTCGACCTGACGGAGCTTTCGAGCACCATGGTCTACGCAGAGGTCTACAATATGGTCTTCGAGCCCGCGGACTATGTGGGAAAAACAATAAAAATGGAAGGCATGTACACTCGGTATGAGGATACGGCGGGCAACGCCTGGAATTCATGCCTGATCATGGACGCAACGGCCTGCTGTTCCCAGGGCCTTGAATTTGAACTGACGGATGAGTATACCTATCCGGATGACTATCCGGAGGAGGGCGACGATATCACCGTAACGGGAACATTCGATACGTACACGGAGGATGGATATGAATTCGTGACCATCCGCGACGCAAAACTGCTTGGGTGAAAGGAGACATAAAGAAATGGCAGATAATGAAAAAAACAGCTGCGCAAGCGCTTCTTCCTGTGACAGGGAAAGCTGTGAGGGATGTCCCTCCAAAAACGGGCAGGCTCCTGATTTTAAGGTGGACCAGAATATCTATTCCGATATTAAGCATGTGATCGGTGTCGTCAGCGGAAAGGGCGGCGTGGGAAAATCCCTGGTGACGGCGGCCCTGGCCAACTCCCTGGCTGAGAGCGGATACCGCGTGGGTATCCTGGATGCGGATATCACCGGTCCCTCCATTCCGAAAATGTACGGCCTTTCGGGACCGGCTCCCGTGATCGACGAGGGGATCCTGCCGGTGCTGGCCAAAAATGACGTCAAGGTCATGTCGCTGAACCTGCTGGTTCCGGATCCGGAGCAGGCAGTCATCTGGCGCGGACCGGTCATCGCAGGCGTGGTCAAGCAGTTCTGGACGGACGTGGTCTGGGGCGAACTGGACTATCTGCTGGTGGATATGCCCCCGGGAACCGGTGATGTTCCGCTTACGGTGTTCCAGTCACTGCCGGTGGACGGCATCATGATCGTCACCTCCCCGCAGGAGCTGGTGGGCATGATCGTTCGCAAGGCGCTGAACATGGCCAGGATGATGAACATCCCCGTGCTCGGTGTGATCGAAAATTACAGTTATCTGGTCTGCCCGGACTGCGGGAAAAAGATCTCGCTCTTTGGAAAGAGCCATATCGAGGAGACCGCTAAGGAGCTGGATATCAAACTGGCGGGACAGATCCCGATGATGGCAGACCTCGCGGCGGCGGCTGATGAAGGCCGGTTCCACGAGGCAAAGATCGCTGAGCTGCAGGAGGCGGCCGCGATCCTGAGGGCACTGCCGGAAAAGTAAAAAAATCATAAAAGAGGGGCTGCAGAACTTTGCCCGCCGCGCGCGGGACTGCAGCCCCGCTTGACGTTAATGCGTCCGGGCAGGGAAGAGCGGAAAGGAGGTGCGCCGGATGGAACAGGAAGAGCGGATCAATAAGCGGATATCCGTGCGCAGCCTGGTGGAATTTATCCTGCGCGAGGGCGATATCGACAACCGCACCGGGCAGGTGACCGTGCGCGAAGCCATGCAGATGGGCAGTGCCCTGCACCGGAAAGTGCAGGGACGGATGGGCGGCGATTATAAAGCGGAGGTGCCGCTTAAGATCACTTGGCCCTGCACGGATCTGGATATCACGGTGGAGGGGCGCGCCGACGGGATCTTCACGCAGGACGGGATGACCGTGATCGATGAGATCAAGGGGATCGTGCGCTCGCTTGATCTGCTGGAGCAGCCGGTGGGCGTGCACCTGGCCCAGGCCAGGTGCTACGCCTGGATGTACCTGAACCGGGAGAGAGACGAAGGGGAAGAGGCGCCGGAGAGGATCGGCGTCCGGATGAGCTATGCCAACCTTGAGACGGAGGAGATGAAATATTTCCATTTCATCTACGGATCTGATGAGCTCAGGGAATGGTTCACCGGGCTGATGGAGGAATACCGGAAGTGGGCTGAGCAGGAGGTGCGCTGGAACCGGATCCGGCAAGAGTCCATCCGCCGGATAAGCTTTCCCTTTCCGTGGAGAGACGGCCAGAAGAAGCTTGCGGGCGACGTCTACCGGACCATCGCAGCCGGAAAGAACCTGTTCATACAGGCGCCGACCGGCACCGGAAAGACCCTGAGCACCCTTTTTCCCGCTGTAAAGGCGATCGGAGAGGGGCTGGGAGACAAGATCTTCTACCTGACTGCGAGGACGATGGCGCGGACGGTGGCCGCCGAAGCTTTTGCCCAGCTGCGGGGACAGGGGCTTCATTTCAAGAGCATGATCCTGACCGCAAAGGAAAAGATCTGCCCCCTGGAGGAGCCGCTGTGCAACCCGGATGACTGTCCCCTGGCGAAGGGACACTATGACCGGGTCAACCGCGTTCTTTTTGAGATGGTCACGTCCGGCGAGGTCTATGACCGGGAGACGATCCTGCGGGCGGCCGAGGAGGGAAGGGTCTGCCCGTTTGAGCTGTCCCTGGATCTTTCGGAATGGATGGACGGCGTGATCTGTGATTACAACTATGTATTCCATCCCCGGGCGAGGCTGAAGCGCTTTTTTGCCGACGGAGTCAAATGGAACGGCATCCTTCTGATCGACGAAGCCCACAACCTGGTGGACCGCGGCCGGGAGATGTTCAGCGCCGGGCTGGTCAAGGAAGATTTCCTGGAGGTAAAGCGGGCGGTGAAGAACCATTCCCCGTCCCTGGCCCGGGCCCTTGAAAGCTGCAACCGGAAGCTGCTGGAAATGAAGCGGGAGTGCAGCGGCTCGGAGGTGATCGAAGATCTGGGGACGCTGCCGCTGCGGCTTCTGAACCTGACCGGGGTCATGGAAGATTTTCTGGCGAAGAATACGGATCCCAAGCTGGCCGAAACCGTCCGCAGCCTGTGGTTTGAGGTGAGCAGCTTCCTGAACATCCTTGACCTGACGCAGGACGGATATGTTTTCTATGATACCATCCGGGAGGACGGATCCTTCCTGGTAAAGCTTTTCTGCGTGGATCCGGCGCGCAATCTGCAGGAGTGCCTGGACAAGGCCGTGAGCAGCATCTTCTTCTCGGCGACCCTTCTGCCGGTCGATTATTACAAACGCTGCCTGAGCACGAAGAAGGACAATTTTGCGGTCTACGCCGATTCGTGTTTTGATCCGGAGAAGCTGGGAGTCCTGGTGGGGACGGATACCAGTACCCGCTACCGGAGGAGAACGAAGGACGAATATGAAAAGATCGCCCGGTATATCGTCCTGGCGCTTCGCGCAAGGAGAGGCAACTACATGATCTTCTTCTCCTCCTACCGGATGCTGGAGGATGTGGCGGCGGCGCTGGAAGGAATGCTGCCGGAAGAATATGAGATGATCAGGCAGCACAGCCAGATGACCGAAGCCGAGCGCGAACAGTTCCTGGAGGCGTTTGATAAGGTCCGCGAAGGAGGCCTGGCGGGCCTGTGCGTGATGGGCAGCTTTTTCGGGGAAGGTATCGACCTTCGCCATGAGCGGCTGATCGGAGCCATTGTCGTGGGGGCAGCGCTGCCCCAGGTCAGCCCGGAACAGACGATCCTGAAGGATTATTATGACCGGCGCGGCGAGGACGGCTTCCGCTATGCCTATATCTGTCCGGGAATGAACAAAGTGCTCCAGGCGGCCGGACGCGTCATCCGGACAGAGGAGGATGAGGGGATCGTCCTGCTGCTGGACGAGCGGTTCATGGAGGCCGGATACCGCAGCGCTTTCCCGAGAGAGTGGAGAAGCAGCCTGTGCCGTCTGGGAAATGTGGAGGAGAAACTGTTCTCTTTCTGGGAAGGCCGTGCCCTATTTAAAAAGTGAATGCATTGTGTTATAGTAAAAATGGTGTGTTATGGTATTTTGACAGATTGTTGTTCTTTGTTCCGGCTTGGGGAGTATTGTGATGAGGGATGATGATGACCGGATCTTCAGGGACACGTTCCTGGAGGAGAGAAGTGAGGAGCGGGCGCATGCGCTGCTGGTGACGGTGACGATCCTGCTGATCGTGGCCGTGATCGCGATCGCGATCATGTTCAGCTTTTTCTTTATGCGCCAGAGTGCGGGCAGCAGCGGCACGGTGGTGGGAACCATCGCGGATAAGAACGGAGAGATCGTGATCATACAGAGCGGTCAGGACGATCCGGGGGAAGCGGCCGCGCAGACGGAAGTATCCGAAACGGAGAAGGCGGAAAGCGAAAGCCGGAGCGAGAGTGAGACGGCCGGGGCCGAAGAGGCGCAGAGCGAAGCAAAACAAACGGAAGCGCCGCAGACGGAGACTGAAAAGCAGGCCGGGGAGGCTGCCTTTAAAGAGCCCGATCCGGCCATGATCGAGCAGATCATGCAGCAGTACGGCCAGGCGCAGGACTGGGCCGTATGCGTCATCGACCTCAATACCGACAAGCATATCTACGCCGGAAACGCTGAGGAGAAGATGTATACTTCCGCGACGATCTCGGTGCCGATCCTTTATACGGCGGCTGTGCTGCTCGATCAGGGGCAGATCACTCTGGAAGACCAGATCACCTACACGAACAGCATCGGCGGACGCGGAGAGTTTGATCCTTCGTGGAGAGAAGGCCAGGACTTCCCGCTGTCCTTCTATCTCGAGACCATGTTAACGCTCAGCGACAACAACTGCATGAACTGCCTGATCGACTACCTGACTTTGGACAGGATCAATTCAGTCTGCCGGGAGGCAGGATTTGCGAGCGTCGACCTGCAGCGCAAGATCGTGGCGGAGGTCACGGACGGAAGTGAGAACTACGTGAGCGCGGCGGACCTGGCGGGCATGGCCGCCGATCTATACAGCGGCAGATATAAAGTAATCAATACTGATTTCATGACCCGGAATTTCCATGTCGATGAGAGCGACGAGAACCGCACCCTCATCGGACTTTCCGCGAATCTTAAGGCGGATGACCTGTTCCTGAACCAGAACGGGAGAGGGGACACGCGCTACAGCGAAGCGGCTGTGATCGGCCGGGGCGAACGGCACCTGGCTGTCAGCGTCATGCTGAGGGGAGATTACGGCTTTACCTATGACGAAGCTGTCATCAAAACAGCTGATTATATTCTTGATCAGATGGAGTAAACCGATCAGCGATACATTAGGAGGTTGAATGAGTAAAGTAAGGCGAGTATTTGTTGAGAAGAAGAGTGCATATGCGGGAGCCGGCCGCGACCTGGCTGCCGAGCTGCGAAGCTACCTCGGGATCAGCCGGGTAAAGAACGTGAGGATCCTTATCCGCTATGACGTCGAGAATATCTCGGATGAGGTGTTTGAGACGGCCTGCCGGTGCGTGTTCTCGGAGCCTCCGGTGGATGAGCTTTTCCTGGAGGATTATCCGCACCGGAAGAATGAACAGGCTTTCGCAGTGGAATTCCTGCCCGGCCAGTTTGACCAGCGGGCCGATTCGGCCGTCCAGTGCATCCGCTTCCTGAAGGAGGATGAGGAGACCGTCATCCGCTCCGCGACCGTTTACGCGGTGGAGGGCGACATCAGCGCCGAGGAACTTGAAAAGATCAGGAATTACTGCATCAACCCGGTGGATTCGAGGCAGGCCGCCGACGAAAAGCCGGATACGCTTATCGCACGCTTTGAACAGCCTCCCAGGATAGCGGTCCTTGACGGTTTCAGGACAATGCCCGAAGAGGCGCTGAAGGAGCTGTACAGTTCACTCAGCCTCGCCATGACATTCAATGATTTCCTCCATATCCGGAACTATTTCGCTGGGGAGGAGCAGCGCGATCCGACGATCACTGAGATCAGGGTGCTCGACACCTACTGGTCGGATCACTGCCGCCACACCACTTTCCTGACGGAACTGAAAAACGTCACCTTCGGGGAAGGGGAATACAAAAAACCGCTGACCGATACCTGGGAAGAGTACCTTCAGGATCGTGAGGAGGTCTACGGACACGGGCACAACCGGTATGTGTGCCTGATGGATATCGCCCTGATGGCGATGAAAAAACTGAAAAAAGAAGGAAAACTCCAGGACCAGGAGGAGACGGACGAGATCAATGCCTGTTCGATCGTGGTTCCTGTGGAGATCGACGGGAAGACCGAAGAGTGGCTGGTGAACTTTAAGAATGAGACGCACAACCACCCGACCGAGATCGAACCCTTCGGCGGTGCGGCCACCTGCCTGGGCGGCGCGATCCGTGACCCGCTTTCGGGAAGGACCTACGTTTACCAGGCAATGCGAGTGACAGGCGCCGCGGATCCCACCAGGCCGGTGGATGAAGCGCTTCCCGGCAAGCTTCCCCAGAAAAAGCTGGTCAGGGAGGCCGCTCACGGATACAGTTCCTACGGAAACCAGGTCGGCCTGGCAACCGGCTATGTGAAAGAGATCTATCATCCCGATTATGTCGCGAAGAGAATGGAGATCGGCGCTGTCATGGGAGCAGCTCCCAGGAAGGACGTCATGCGGCTGACTTCGGATCCGGGCAATGTGATCATCCTGCTCGGCGGCCGGACCGGACGCGACGGGATCGGCGGCGCGACGGGTTCTTCAAAGGCTCATACCGCTTCCTCGATCGAGGTATGCGGAGCGGAGGTCCAGAAGGGAAATGCTCCCACCGAACGCAAGATCCAGCGCATGTTCCGCCGTCCTGAGGTGACGAGGCTCATCCGCAAGTGCAATGATTTCGGCGCCGGCGGCGTGTCGGTTGCGATCGGCGAGCTGGCGGACGGCCTTAAGATCGATCTGGACCTGGTACCCAGGAAATATGCGGGCCTTGACGGAACGGAGATCGCGATCTCCGAGTCACAGGAGAGAATGGCCGTCGTCGTTGATAAAAAAGACGTGAAGGAATTTCTCTCATACGCGGCCGAGGAGAACCTCGAAGCGGTCGAGGTGGCTGTGGTGACTGAGGAACCGCGGCTTGTGATGACCTGGCGCGGCGAGGAGATCGTCAATCTTTCCAGAGAATTCTTAAATACCAACGGCGCTCACCAGGAGACGGAGGCAGCAGTCGATATGCCTTCCTCCAAGGAACGTTACTTTGACCGGGAACCGGTCGCGGAGGAGAAGGTAAAAGAAAGATGGCTGTCCGATCTGGCGGACCTGAACTGCTGCTCCCAGAAGGGACTGGTGGAGATGTTCGACAGCTCCATCGGCGCCGGGACGGTGCTGATGCCCTACGGCGGCCGTTATCAGCTGACCCAGACCCAGGCTATGGTGGCAAAGCTGCCGGTGTTGAAGGGCCATACGGACACGGTCACGATGATGAGCTACGGGTTTGATCCGTACCTGTCCTCGTGGAGCCCCTATCACGGAGCTTTCTGCGCGGTTCTCGAATCGGTGGCCAAGATCGCGGCCACGGGCGGTGACTACCGGAAGATCCGCTTTACCTTCCAGGAGTATTTCCGCCGCATGAGCTCGGATCCGCATCGATGGAGCCAGCCGCTGGCCGCCCTGCTGGGAGCTTACCGGGCTCAGAAAGCCTTCGGCCTGCCCTCGATCGGCGGAAAGGACAGTATGTCGGGTTCCTTCCAGGAGATCGATGTTCCGCCCACCCTCGTCTCGTTCGCAGTGGACACGGGCCGGTGGCAGGAGGTCATCTCTCCGGAGCTGAAAGAAGCCGGAAACAGCCTGGTGCTGTTTGAGGTGCCCTTTGGCGAATATGACCTGCCCGATGTTGAGACGGCGAAAAAGCTGTACGCGGATCTGTATGAAGACATCTGCGCCGGCAGGATAAAAGGTGCGTTTGCGCTGGACGGCTTCGGACTTGCTCCCGCGGCGGCCCGCATGGCCTTTGGCAACGGACTGGGCGTAAAGCTGGAAGAGGATGTGGATCCGGACAAGCTGTTTGCCCCGCTTTTCGGAAGCATCGTAGCGGAGGCAGCTCCCGATGCAGTCGGTCAGCTGAAGGCGGGAGGCAGAGTCGTCGGACAGGTCCTTGAGGAGAAGAAACTGGCCTGGCGCGGCGTGAGCATCTCCCTCGACGAAGCGCTCGCTTCCTGGAAGGGAACGCTTGAGAAAGTGTTCCGGACACGCAGCGGCGCACCGGAGGAGAAACAGGAAGAGAAACAGGGAACATATGCGGCCGGCAGCGGCAGCGTTTATGTGTGCAGGCATAAGGTGGCGAAACCGCGCGTGTTCATCCCGGTCTTCCCGGGAACGAACTGCGAGTATGACAGTGCCCGGGCCTTTGAGCGTGCCGGCGCCGAAACGGATGTCAGGGTCTTCAGGAACCTGTCGTCCCAGGATATCCGCGATTCAGTGGATTCCTTCGCCGAGGCGATCGGGAAAGCCCAGATCATCATGTTCCCGGGCGGCTTCTCCGCGGGCGACGAGCCTGACGGTTCGGCCAAGTTCTTTGCCACCGCATTCCGCAACGAAAAGCTTAAGGAAGCGGTGATGAAGCTGCTTGGTGAGAGAGACGGCCTGGCACTGGGCATCTGCAACGGCTTCCAGGCGCTGATCAAACTCGGACTGGTGCCCTACGGCGAGATCCGCGGACAGGAGCAGGATTCTCCCACGCTGACATTCAACACGATCGGCAGGCATATCTCGAAGATGGTTTACACAAAGGTCGTGAACAGCCACTCCCCGTGGCTTGCGATGGCCGGTGAGGGAAATGTGTACGTATCGCCCGCTTCACACGGGGAAGGACGCTTCGTGGCGGACAGGAAATGGATCGAGCGGCTTTACGCGAACGGCCAGGTAGCCACGGCTTATTCCGATCCGGACGGTAATATTTCGATGGATGAGGAATGGAATATCAACGGTTCCTTCGCCTGCATCGAGGGCATCACCAGCCCGGACGGAAGAGTGTTCGGAAGAATGTGCCACGCCGAGAGGCGCGGCGAAGCGGTTGCCATGAATATTTACGGCGAACAGGATATGAAGATCTTTGAGTCGGGCGTCGCCTACTTCAGATAAACAAATTCATCGATGCGGCTGCGGGATGCGGCCGCTCACAGGAAGCAGGATCGGAACAATGAATGATAAAGAGATCAGACAGCTGCTCAGAGAGCTCTCGGAAAAAGCCGGAGAGCCCGGGCAGGTAAAGAGCAAAACGATCAGCATCACGCTCAACGAAACTCCCAAAAAGAAAAAGGTACGGAAAAAGAAGGAGATCCCGCAGCCGGAAGAGAAACCGGAGGCGGCTGACGACATCGCCTCCCGGGAGGAGTCGGACAGTGCTCCGGAAGTGGAGGAAGAAGCAGCGGAAAAGGTCGGGCTCCCCTTCGGACGCATTTTCGGGAAGCTGCGCCGCTCTGACAGGGAACTGCCGGAGGGGGATGAAGAAGAAACCGAAGAGGAGGAGGCATCTGCGGCTCCCAGGGAGAAAAGGTCCCGTGTGATCCGCCTGGAAGGGGATGAACCTGATTTCGAGAGCGACGCGGATGATTTCAGAAGCGTCGCTGAAGAGAAAACAGCCGCGTCTTCCGCCGCCATGGCCGGACTGGCCTCTTTGGCTGCATCGCTGGGAACTCTGAAAAAGAAGGCTCTTGAAAAGAGAAAGGCTGATCATGAAGAAGACGCTCAAGACATTGCTCCGACTGCCCTCGAAGATCCCGAAGGGGATGCGCAGGAAGATGATGATCTCACTGCTCCGCAGCAGGAAGAAGAGTCCGGCGCAGACACAGCAGACACAGACGGAACCGGTGCTGAACCGGATACAGACGAGGATGCGGCCGGACCCGAAGATGAGGAAAAGGGCAGCTTCTATGAAGAAGCAGGGACTGATGATGAGGATGGCGGGAGTGAAGTTTCCGAAGGAAGATCCGCAAAAGCCCCTGAGGAGACAGAAGCGGCTCCGCCGCCTGCTGAGGACGGGGAAGGTGCTGTCGGTTCTGAACAAGGCGGGGAAATACCTGTAAAACGGGAGCGGAAACCGCTTCGCCTGCCCTTTGGATTAAAACCGGTCCACCTGGCCATTCTGGCAGCCGTGCTGGCCGCCCTGATCGGCGTGATCGTCCTGGTCACCACGATCACCGGCAACCGCCGAAAAACACTGCATGTGACGGCGGATCCGGGCTTGACGCTTACGTTGGAGAGAGAACCGAAAAAGTGGTGTTCCTCCGGACCGGTTACCCTGGGAGTAAAGACACAGAGTCCCATCCAGACGATCACCGTCAACGGTGAGAATATGACCTTCACCGGAAAGAACAAGACGAAGGTCACTCTTGATACCGACAGCCACCTGCTGGATGTGATGGTCGTCTCTGAGAACAGTGTCCAGAAGGGCCAGGTGACGCTCGAGCACATCGACAGCACGCCGCCCGAGATGAACATCTCCGTCAGCGGCGGCCTGGTGAACATGACCGCATCGGATGATTATTCGGGCCTGGAGGGTATCTATTACGGCACGGCGCAGGGACTTACCACCGTACCGGTGTATACGAAATATACGGAACCGTTCCAGCCTGAAGAAGGAAAGATGTACTACTGCACGGCGCGCGATATCGCCGGGAACTTCTCAAAACCGGTGGTGACGGATCTGACGATGGCCGAGGCCATCCATCTGGATACCGAAAAGATGACGCTGTTTCCGGGTGAGACCAGGCAGCTCCAGATCATCCCCGAACCCGCAGGCGCTTTCCTGGGAGGCCTTCGGATCGTCAATACGGACAGCACGGTGATCTCGATCGATGAGACCGGGCTGGTGACCGCACTGGCGGAGGGAACCTCCCTGGTGACGATCTCCGCTGAAAACGTGGAGACAGTCAACTGTGAGGTGACGGTCCGGACCGAGGCGGCCCTGACGATCAGCTTCACCGGCGACTGCACACTCGGCGACGACGTCACGTTCAGCTCGACCAACAGCCTTGGATCCTTCTACGATTCCTACGGGCCTGAGTACTTCTTCCAGAACGTGAAGGATATCTTTGCCGAGGATGACCTGACATTCGTCAACCTGGAAGGACCGTTCACGGATCAGGGCGTGCGCGCCGAGAAGGAATATGCGTTCCGCGGGAAACCCGAGTATACGCAGATCCTCACGAGCGGAAATGTTGATGTGGTCACTCTGGCCAACAACCACAGCGAAGATTACGGCGAGGTCAGCCTGACGGATACCGAGAAATATCTCGAGGAGGCCGGTATCGATTACTGCCTCGAGAGAAAATACGTCATGAAGGAGATCAACGGCGTGAACGTGGCCCTGCTGGGCATCCATGCACTGTTTGACGGAATGACGTGCGTTGACCGTCTGCAGGAGACCATCGACGAAGCCAGGGCGGCAGGCGCCCAGATCGTGATCGTAGCCTTCCACTGGGGAGACGAGCTGAGCACGACACCCAGCGAGGTCCAGCAGCAGCTGGGCCATACCGCGATCGACCTGGGGGCGGACCTGGTGGTGGGACACCATCCCCACGTGCTGCAGGGCATCGAGGAATACCAGGGCAAATACATCGTGTACAGCCTGGCCAATTTCTGCTTCGGCGGAAATACGAACCCCAGGGAACTCGATACCATGATCTTCCAGATGACATTCCTGCTCTCGCAGTCAGGCAAGCTGACCGACACCGAGATCAATATCATCCCGTGCTCAAGCAGCTCGGCCCAGGGGTGGAACAACTACCAGCCTACCCCGGCTACCGGCAGCGAGGCCAAGCGGATCATCGACAAGATCAACGAGCGGAGCCAGCCCTTTGGATTTACCTATGAACCCTGACATATTATCATGATCATGTAAGCCCGTTCAGGTGATGCTACGCCTGAGCGGGCTTTTTACTACGCGAAAATGAAGCAACAATTTGTCGTTAAGCATGCACTAATTGTTGATTTTTCTGACAAACGGTGCTATTATCTACGTATCTCATTTCTAAACCGGACTTCGTTGGGGGAGTCCCATATCTGATTAGTAAGGGGTACACGTCATGAAAACAGAATACAAATCCTACCCGGAACAACTGTATTACACATCGCTTCGGACGGAAAAACCGGTATTCGCCGATGAGGCGGACAAATATCATTTTCTGGCCATGCTCGGAAGAATCTCGCAAGTCTACGGTGTTCATGCCGACGGGTTCTGCCTGCTTGACAATACAGTGCATCTTTTGATGGATACCGGGAGCACAGGGCTTACTGCAGGAGCCATCCTCAGAGAATGCTTTGAAGAAAATTATGTTGACTACTATCAGCGCACCCACGGTGACAGCCGGAAGATCAAATGCGAGAGTGAGTGCGAACTGATCTGGGGAAAAGCGGAGGCGATCGGATGTCTCGGCTGGCTTCATATCCTGCCTGTAAGCCGTGGGATCACACGAAGAGCGGACGATTACTGGTGGACATCATGGCAGACTTACCGCAACCATTACATCTGGGATTTCGTCGACAGCGGACGGCCGCTTTCTCTGCTCAGCGAAGACCGGGACATGGCCATGAGACAGCTCAGGAAAAAACAGCAGAGGCTCCTTATGCATGAAAAGAATGCACCTGTGAAGAAGTGACGGGGGAAGGGCCGGCGCAGAAATGCGGCGGCTCTTTTCTTTCTGCCGGCGGGCAGGAGAAGAAAGATGGGCCCGGCAGCATGAATATACAAAAAGTGCTTGACTTTGCCTACTCGGTTTTGTATAATGGCAAAGCGAGTTGAAAAACGAGCTGCATGGGATCTTAGCTCAGCTGGGAGAGCACCTGCCTTACAAGCAGGGGGTCACAGGTTCGAGCCCTGTAGGTCCCATCATTTATACGGCGGAATAGCTCAGCTGGCTAGAGCACACGGTTCATACCCGTGGTGTCGAGAGTTCAAGTCTCCCTTCCGCTACTCGCAGAGAGCCTCGAAAATCCCTTAAAATAAGGGGTTTCCGAGGTTTCTTTTTTTGGCCGAAATCCAAAGTGCTACATCAAGTGCTACATTTTCACATATTGACGATAGCGCGATTTATCTCGGCTCTTTTATAATCGTCGCCTGTTCTGTCGCGGTCATAATACTTTTTCGTGGTCTGAAAATCTTTGTGTCCCATCTGCTTTTGAATTATTTTCGCATTTACCCCTGCGTCGATGAGAGTCGAAGCATAAGTCTTGCGAGCTTTATGGGTCGTACGCTTTTGAATACCGACTTTCTTACATGCCTGCTTCAAAGCATCATTGAATGACTTTGAGCGCATTCGTCTGCCGTCATTATAGTAGATGATTATGTTTATTTCCTGAATCCGTTTGCAAACGATGTTTATTACTATCAGGTTGAGCTTGACAGCAAGGCTTTCATGGATTATGCAAAGAAGATCGACGGAAGTCCCAATTCCGTTCTTGCCGCGATCATGATGAAAACGTCAGCGCGCTATTTCCCAAAAAAGGATGGGTGGCATATCTCGGCAAAAATAGCGGATGACTACCGGAAAGATATCGGATGCAGCAAGTCCTACAGGGATTTTGTCAGGTTTATCCATGTGAAATACGACTGGGAGATGGAGCAGGAATCCATAGAACGCTTAAGCCAGCGCGCAAGAGGCGCGATCATCACACAGATGCAGCCGGAGAACAGTTTCGAATGGTACCGCCAGCTTGTCGAAGCCAGGAAAGGGATCGACGCACAGCCGGATCTTAAGTCCAAGACCAAGTATGCCCAGAAACACAGCATTTACACCAGCGATGCCCGTGACACCTATATGGTCAGCTACGTGGGAAGGACAGACTGGGGCGGTATGGCGGAGTATATCATATCCGCTTATACTATCACGGATGGAAATCTGATGCTGGAAGTGAATGCGCTTCCGGACAAGTTCTGTGTCACCTTCCAGCTGCTCACAAAGGACAGAAAACCGCTTGATCTGTTCTGTGACGTATTAAAGGAAGAGCAGCTGCCCTATACAGTTTCAGAGAGTATGGTGCGGTATATGCCGGACCTGCAGCTGCCAGAACCAAAGTCAAAGGAAATTACACTGGAGATCCCCAGCTTTACATGATAAATGCATGATGTGATATCCGTTATGGAGCTTATGATACAAGCTGAAATTGCTAGAGACTGAGAAACTATTAAATGCCATCCTCAATGCAGGATGGCATTTGTCGTCAATTGGCAAGTGGAAAAACGGTCTTAAAAATGTTAATCTGGATAAGGAAATAGATTAGTAAATTTTTATACCTCGAAAAGATCATAATTTTACTTTGCTCCTTGTGGTATACTTCTCTCTGGAAACATACCAAATATGGAAGGGTGAACCATATGAACGTAGAGGAATTGAAAGCAAGATTGAGGGCACTGCTCCATCAGAGGGATATGCTCAGATTGGAAAGGGACAGTCTTGAACTGTTCGATTTGAGAGACGAAATTGAAGAGGAAATACAGAAGCTGACAAAGGAACTTTGGAAAACTGCGTAGGAGGGGCCGGATGCGGAAGAAATATGTCGTGTTGGTGGTAGATGCACAGGGAGGCGGACTGGGAAGGCAGCTGATCATGAACATAAGGAAAGAACTGCCGGATATGCACATCATTGCTGTGGGCACGAACTGTATGGCGACAAACAATATGCTGAAGGCAGGCGCAGATGAAGCTGCTACAGGTGAGAACTCAATACGGGTTGCCGGAAAGAAGGCAGACTTTATTATCGGTCCGATTGGAATGATGATAGCGGATGCCATGCTTGGAGAAATCACTCCGGGAATAGCGACTTCGATTGCCCAGGCACACGCAAAAAGAATCCTGATACCATTCAGCAACTGTGATAATTATATTGCCGGAGTATCCGACTTTTCAATGAGTACGTTGATAGAAGATGCGATACGCCAGTTAAAAAAACATTTGACAGACTCTGTGTGATGCGGCATTATTTAATTGATGAGCAGAAGCTCTCCGGCAGCTGCGCAGAAGCGCAGGATAATTCATTTATAATTTAGCAGTAGGTCATGAAGACGTACGTTTCTCCTGAAGGATGAAGTGTGCGTCTTTTTTTGATTTACAGGCTCAGATGATCGGACTGATCATGAAGAAGGAGGTACAAAAATGGCATGTTTCTTAGTGTCAGCAGCTGAAGCTGTGGTGGTAACAGCAATCGAGAAAGCCGAAGAGAAAAAAGAACTAAAGATGGCAGAAACGAATACGGAAATAACGGAGGAAGTCACAATCCCCTGGAGTAGAAAGTTGAAATGGCTCACCTATATGCTCTGGGGCGGTGCTGTTCTTCTTGCATTCGAGCACATCTGGCATGGGGAGGTGGTTCCGTGGTTTCCATTCCTGACAGCGATGTCAGATCCGGCAGATGCTGCAGAGATGTTCCATGAGATGGCGACAGTCGGTGTAGCTATGGCCGGTCTGATCACAGTGGTCTGGATCGCCATGTGTATTGCGGCGAGCGCGATTGCGAAACGTCCGGCAGAAGCACCGAAGCAGAAAACTGCTATATAAGGAGGTGGAACGTGACATTACTGATCACTGTTTTTGCTGCCGTGATTACCACGGTGATATGGTACAACCGCAAGGATGACAATATGAAGATGGGAATCCTGCTTTTCATGTTCTGGGGTGCATCTCTCATGTGGTTTGTGGATGCTGTTTTTGAATATGCTGAACTCAAGGCGGAATACTTCTCACCAGCTGCAGAAGATATGCTGAATGATACATTTCTCGGACTGTCAGTTGTGGCACTGGCACTTGTAATCTGGGTGGTGAGGCTTCTGATTATGGACCCAAAAGGATCTGTGCGAACTGCGTTGAGAAAAAAAACATAATTTATACAAAATGCCCTTTTGAAAAAAAGTAGATTTTGATATATAACGTAATTACAACGTGTGGCGTTTCAACTGCGTAAATCCGGTTGCAGGTCCACACGTTTATTTTTATGTCACGAAGAGGAGGTAAAGCGAAATGAAACGAGTGAAAGCCGCTTGTATCTGTCAGACACTCCACTTTATGTTAAAGGATGATCTTGGACACGATTACGCAGTGAAGCTGGTCAAAGAGCCACCTCCCACCTATAATGTGGAAGATGACTCTTTTACTTTTCATCAGGATTTTGTGCCTGAAATGTAAAAGTCATCAGTAAAGTCATCAGAAGGGTCACCGGAGAATGAATACTGATCCGCATAGATCAAATCTCGACAGCCTTGATATTCCTACATTATTGTGATATATTTCTGCTATAATAATGATAGGAGGCGCTGCTTATGTTAATCAAAGCATCCACGGCATTACGGAATGATTATCCTTCGATTTCAGCCCTGGCACACAAGACTAATGAACCCATATACATTACCAAAAATGGTGAGGGTGATCTTGTCATTATGAGTATTGATGCGTTCGAGAAAAGAGAGCAATTATTAAAACTTCGATTAAAAGTCCTTCAGGCTGAGGAGGAAAGATTGTCCGGAGCGAACACCTTGTCCATTGACGAGGCACGAAAAAAACTGAGGGAGCGGATCCATGAGGATTAATATTCTGCCTACAGCCTGGGAGGATCTTAAGCAGATTGAAGATTATTACCTGATGGAATTCGATATGAAGACTGCGCTAAAAGTCAGTGATCATATTCTGGATTGCATTGAAAGGCTTGAGAACCATCCCGATTCTGGCTCATTAACCCCTGATGAATGGCTGAATCAGCTGGGTTACAGAATGGTCATCTGTAAACTGCATGTTGCTATCTACCGGCTTATCCAGGACGAAATTTTTGTTTATCATATTGCCGATACCAGGATGGACTATACCAGATTATTCCGAAGATAGACTCATAAAACTGCTGGTGACAATGCAAGTCAATGAGAAGCTGGAGCGGTTACAGTAGATAGGTATTCGAGTAACGGAGGAAATCCGGGAAAGGATGGGTGTTATATGCAATCTGAGTCAGGGAATTTTACAAGAAGGACTTGAACAGGGTATTAAACAGGGACGGGTACAAGGGCGAGATTTGACGCTCGATATCCTTGATAGAAGGGAAGAATTTCCTGACGGATCCCTGGAAGATACTGCCAGAGCAGTTGCGTGTAAGTTAGAGGACGTTCAGGCAGTAGTAGCGAAAGTGAGATGAAAGACATGAAAATACTGGTTTTGAAAAGCAGCGGCAACAAGAAAGGTTCCTCCAACATGCTGGCGGATGAATTCATCCGAGGTGCGAGACAGAGCGGACATGATATCACGGAATATGATGTATTTCGGGCAGATATCCGTCCCTGCATCGGATGCGGACGCTGCGGGATGGACGGCCCCTGCGTCCAGAAAGATGATTACGAAAACACTTTGAAGGGCCTGATCATGGCTTCGGATATGCTTGTTTTTGTTATGCCGGTTTATTACTACAACTGGCCGGCGCAGCTCAAAGCGGTGGTAGACCGGTTCTACAGCCATACCGGTCAATTGACTCATAAGAGAATGAAAACCTCGCTCATCAGCGCAGCGTGGGATAACACGGATACTGTCTTTGCGGTAGTGGATGCTTATTATCAACAGCTTTGCAGTTACATGGATTTCCGGGATCAGGGGACTGTTCTTGGGAAAGGCTGCGGTACTCCCGCTATGACCGGAAAAACCAGGTATATGAAAGACGCGTTCGAACTTGGGAAAAATATAAAGACAACAAGATGAAACGGTTCCGGGAGCAGTTTGGCGATCGGAAGATCGAACGCTTTTATACGGACTCCTATAATGACAAGGCTATGATGGATATCTCGGAAAAGGTATATATCGTGAAAAAAGGAAAGATCAGACAGGCGGGTTCCTATGGGTCATAATGTAAAGTATAAGCACACAGATCGTCCTGGTTTTCTGTTGGGGCTGATCGATTTTTGTACGGCCGGCCTGTTTTTTCTTTTCTATATGAGATGTGGACTGCAGGAGGAGATCGAATCCGTTCTCGGCCATAAGGTGATGCCGTACTGGAAAGCCTATCTGCTGGGAATTCCCACTCTTTTCATCTACACGCTTGTGTGGATGGCCGGGATATCAGAAGAGCTGAAGGAAAAGGCTTTGCAGATGGGAATACCGGGTCCGCATACGTCCTGGTGGCATATGTTTGGCTGGAACGTGTTTGGCTTGCTTCTTATGGGGCCGGCAGTGGCTACCCACAGATTTTTCAAAACACTTGGCAGTATTGAAAAGAAAATGAACACGATATAAACAGAATGGCAGGTATTTCACCTGCCATTTTTTGCCACTTACCGCCATCTGCGGGACAGGCCAGAAAAGATGATGTATGATGGGTTCATCTTAAGGAAAGAGGGGATCACGGAGGATGAAGGTCAGCGTAGATGTCTCTGCTAAATACAAAGAACCATTTGCCGTCATTCATACAGACAGGGTCACACAGGAGATCCAGCAGATGATTGATATCCTCGGGGCCGGCGACAGTCCGGTCACGGCGCTTTACAATGAAGAAGATATGGTGATTCTAAAGCCGAAGGATATCTATATGGTCAGGGTCGAAAACACAGAGACAATCCTTTACGGTGAAAAAAGGAAATACAGGTCAAGAAAGCGATTGTATGAACTGGCTTCGCAGCTTGGAAAGGGATTTATGCAGATCTCTAAATCCACGCTGGTCAATCTTTCCTATCTGGACAGCATTGAACCTGGTTTTAGCGGGACCATGCTATTAAAACTGAAAAACGGCAGTAAGGATTATGTTTCCAGAACGTATCTGCCGGCATTCAAAAAGTATCTGGGTTTATAGGAGCATTCCTGTAATTCAGAA
>DGTA01000039.1:0-12421 GCA_002394165.1 Lachnospiraceae bacterium UBA4348
TGAAGCGATATGAGAGAAGCTTCCGCCGGAAGCCGGATTTCTTTGTTCTGGAGGGTTATAAGGCGGGAGGACATCTGGGCTTTTCCGGGGACGACCTTGCTGCCGGCACTTGCAGAGACAATCACGCACTGCTCAGGGAGGTCAGAGAGGAAGCGGGTGAGATCCCCGTGTTTGTGGCGGGCGGCGTATTCGATGGAAAGGACATGGCCTCCTATATCAGGGAAGGCGCCTCAGGGGTCCAGATCGGCACCCGATTTATTGCCACTAAGGAGTGCGAGGCACATCCCCGTTTCAAGCAGGCCATCCTGGAGGCGCGGGAAAAGGACATCGCAATCATCGAGAGTCCCGTCGGGATGCAGGCAAGAGCCATTATCAGCCCCCTGATCCGGAGACTGCGAGAAGGAAAACGATATCCTGCAGTAAGCTGCAACAACTGTCTGCGCACCTGCAAGAAGAAGGACAGCCCCTATTGCATCAGCCGGGCACTGATTGAAGCGGTGAAGGGAAACTGGGAGGAAGGGCTCTTTTTTGCCGGAAGCAACGCGGCGAGAGTGGACCGGATCGTCCCCGTAAAGGAGCTGATGGACGGGATTAAACGTGAATACAAGGAGAACATGGCGTGAAAAAAGTTTTTTTATATACAGGCCAGGGCAGTCAGAGGGTCGGAATGGGACTGGATTTTTATCAGGAGTATCCGGATTACAACGAATTTGTGGACAGCATCGATACGGACATTGATGTCAAAAGACTAATGCATGAAGGACCTGTTGAAGAACTGTCAAGGACAGAGAACACCCAGGTTTGTATGGCAGTCTTCGCGGCCGGTATCACCCGTCTTCTAGTGGGGCATGGAATATGGCCGGAGGCGGCCTGCGGACTCAGCCTGGGAGAGTACGGTGCGCTCTATGCCGCCGGCGTATTCACGACAAAGCAGTATATTGATGTTCTGAGGCTTCGCGGCAAGGCTATGAGGGAGGCGTCAAAGGGCGTCGAGTCCGCCATGAGTGCAATACTGGGATGTGACAGCGTGGTCATCTCAGAGGTATGCGAGAGAGTCAGGAGCGGATATGTCACGGTGGCCAACTATAACTGCCCCGGGCAGACTGTGATCTGCGGAGAGGAGAGTGCGGTTGCCGAGGCGGAAGAGAAGCTGCGTAAACTGGGAGCAAAGCGGTGCGTTCGCCTGCAGGTAAGCGGTCCTTTCCACACCCTCTACATGAAGGCAGCCGGGGACGCGCTCGAGTCCTGCCTAAGGGACATGGAACTGAAAAAGCCATCGATTCCGGTGGCAATGAACGCTACCGGAACTTTTGCGGAAGAGAAGAACATAAAGGAACTGCTCGTCCGACAGGTGCAGAGCAGTGTATTTCTGGAGCATGACCTGGAAGCACTTCTGGACCGGGGGTATACGGACTTTGTCGAAATCGGCCCCGGAAACACGATGGCAGGTTTTCTTAAAAAGACTGCCAGAGCAAAGGGAATCGCTGTAAATGTGAGCAGCATTGACTCGACGGAAGATTTCAGAAAGGTTATAGGAAAATGACTGACAGAAAACTTGCGCTGGTAACCGGAGGCAGCCGCGGCATCGGCAGAGCGGTCTGCGAGAAGCTGGCGGAACGGGGAATGGATATCGTGTTCAGCTATCAGGCGGGAATCCGCGCCGCAGAGGAGACAGAACAGCTTTGCGCAGCGAAGGGAGTTCGCGTGCTGAAAGTGCAGGCAAATGTCTCAAATTCGGAGGAGTGCGATTCGCTCATCGCACAGGCGGTGGAATTTGGCGGAGGCAGGATCGATGTCCTCGTCAATAACGCAGGGATCGCGAAGGACGGACTCGCCATGCGGATGAGAAATGAAGAATTCGACGCCGTGATTGATGTAAACCTTAAGGGAACTTTCTACATGATGCGCGGCGTCTCCAAGTTTATGATTCGGGAAAGAAGAGGCAGAATCGTGAATATGAGTTCCGTCGTGGGAGTGCGGGGGAACGCGGGCCAGATCAATTACGCGGCAAGTAAGGCTGGCGTGATCGGTATGACCAAATCTCTTGCCAGAGAACTGGCCTCCCGCGGCATCACCGTGAACGCGGTGGCGCCCGGTTTCGTTGAGACGGACATGACTCGTAAAATGACACAGCAGGCGAGGAACGCCGCGCTGACCGGGATTCCAATGAAGAAAATCGGCTCTGTACAGGACGTGGCTTGTGCGGTGGCCTTTCTGGCGGGGGAAGAGAGCGGATATATCACAGGGCAGGTGCTCTGCGTGGATGGAGGAATGGCAATATGAGAAGAGTCGTAGTTACCGGGCTCGGCGCCGTGACGCCGATTGGAAATACGGCAGCTGAAAGCTGGGAGGCTGCCAAAAAAGGAACTTGCGGAATAGGACCGATTACCCACTATGATGCATCCGCCTCCCGCGTCAGGATCGCGGCAGAGGTTAAGGATTTTCATCCTGAGGAGTACGTAGATAAGACGGAGGTGCGAAAGATCGATCCGTTCGCACTCTTTGCCATCGCCTCCGCGCAGCAGGCGTTTGATGACGCGGGTCTTGACATGGACCAGGAGGACTCGCAGCGGTGCGGCATCATTTACTCCAGCGGGATCGGCGGATTGACGACGATTCAAAGAGAAGATCAGAAGGGCGCGAATAAGGGCTATGACCGCATATCGCCGCATTTTATTCCCATGGCCATCTCCAACATGGCGGCCGGACACCTGGGTATCCGTTTTGGCTTTCACGGAGTCTGCACTTGTGTCGTGACGGCCTGTGCCAGCGGAACCAACGCTATCGGTGACGCCTTCCGAAAAATCAAAGACGGCTATCAGGACGTCATGCTCTGCGGCGGATCGGAAGCCAGCATCAATGAGCTGGGAATCGGTGGCTTTACGGCAATGAAAGCGCTGAGTTTTTCGCAGGACCCGAGACGCGCCTCCATCCCCTTTGATGCGCAGCGTGACGGATTTGTGATGGGAGAAGGTGGCGGCGCGCTGGTGCTGGAGGAGTATGAACACGCCAAAAAGAGAGGCGCCAAAATATACTGTGAGATCGCAGGATATGGATCGACCTGTGACGCATATCACGTGACGGCTCCCATGCCGGATGGCCGTATGGCGGCTCAGTGTATGCTGGATGCAATGAAGGAGGCCGGCCTTTCCAAAGTGGATTATGTGAATGCCCATGGAACATCTACGCCGCTCAATGACAAAGGAGAGACTCTTGCTATGCACCTCGCTTTCGGAGAGGCGGCGAAGGAGATCATGGTCAGCTCCTCAAAATCCATGATCGGACATCTGCTGGGAGCAAGTGGCGCGGTGGAAGCTGTCTTTACTGTTTTGTCCGTCAAAAACGATATTGTTACTCCAACAATCGGGTATGAAAAGTTCGATCCGGAGTGCGATCTTGACTATGTTCCAAACCGCATGCGGGAGGTTCCGGTAGAGACGGCCATGTCCAACTCGCTGGGCTTTGGCGGGCATAACGCCAGTATTGTGTTCAAAAAAGTAAAGGAGTAAAGGAGATCCAATGGAGCTAAACTCGAATCAGATTCAGGAAATCCTGCCGCACAGATATCCTTTTCTGCTCGTTGATCGAATAACGGAGTGCGAGCCGGGGATCCGCGCAAAGGGAAGAAAGTGTGTCTCTGCCAACGAAATGCAGTTTGCCGGACATTTTCCGGGCAAGCATGTCATGCCGGGCGTGCTGATCATTGAGGCACTGGCACAGACCGGCGCCGTTGCTATTTTGACACAGGAACAGAATAAAGGAAAAATTGTACTGTTCGGAGGAATCAAACAGGCCAGATTTAAGAGACAGGTGATACCGGGAGATGTGATGGAACTGTCCTGTGAGATCACCGCTTCGAAGGGAACAGTGGGAATCGGAAGCGCGCAGGCTTATGTGGACGGGGAACTTGTCGTGAGCGCGGAACTAATCTTTGCAATTGATCCGAGGAGTTGATATAGTAAGGTTACATTATCACTCCCGGAGAGACACAGAGATGTTGAAGGACGCATTTTCAGACGTGTATATGAAGTTCAAACTTCACTTTTATCAGAAGGTTTTTGAGAGGCTGCTCGACAGAGAAGCCACGCTGACAACCGTTGAGACGTTCTGCATGGAGATTATCTATGCACTCGGAACACCGACAGTGGCGGAGTTTGCCAGGATGGCTAACCTTTCTTCACCCAACGCGGCCTATAAAGTGGGAAACCTGGTCAGGAAGGGATACCTGAAAAAGACGCGCTCGGGCAGTGACAAGAGGGAATACCATCTGGAAGTGACGGAAAAGTATCTGGACTATTACAACATAAGTTATAGCTATATGAACGTGGTGATGGAAAGGATTCAGGAGCGCTTTACGCCCGAGGAGATAAGCATACTGGAGAATATCTTATCTGTTACAGCCGGGGAACTGATGCCGGAAATAGAGCTGAAAAAGAATTGAAACAGACAAATAGAAAGACCTCTCACTCAGGGAAATGAGCGAGAGGTCTTTCTTTACAACAGGAAACACATATGTGACTTCAGGTATTTTCCGGGGGCAGATCCAGATCCATCTTAGCCCGGACGATCTTTCGGGTAGAATTCTTGACAAATGGATATTTGCGGATTTTCAGCGAGGTAACAGCTCTGTAAGAAGGCTGTCCCTTGTTGTAGGAGTCAATCGTTTTCTGAAGCCTTTCGGCAATCTCCTCAGAACGGAGACCTTGTGCTTCCGCAAACTCCGGATCCGGGAAAACGCGGGCAGCAAGGCCGTTGCCGTTTTCCTCCGCGCTGATGACGATCTCGCCTATAAGCGGATCGGAGAGCAGGGCGTTCTCGACTTCTTCGGGAGAAATATTTTCCCCATTGCTCAGAATTATGAGGTTCTTGAGGCGGCCCGTGATGTAGAGGTAACCGTCTTCATCCATATATCCGAGATCGCCGGTGCGAAGCCAGCCGTCTGAGAAGGCCTCCTCCGTCTCTTTGGGCATCTTGTAATACCCCTTCATGACATTGGAGCCCTTCACCTGGATCTCGCCGTCCACAAAGCGGATTTGCATATTGGAAAGAAGCTTTCCGACCGATCCGGGGCGATTGCCGTTCTCTCCGTTTGTGCTGATGGTGGGAGAGCATTCGCTCATTCCGTATCCCTCGCAAATTTCGATTCCGTAGCTTCGGAAAAGGTCTATATAGGAAGGATCCAGTCGGGCGCCGCCCGAGAAAACATACTTGAGATTTTCGCCGAGAACCTGAGCGGCAATCACTTTTTTGGGGGCGGGCACATCTATTGCGGACAGCCGTTTTCCAATCGTCTCGATCATAAGCGGAACCATCAGCATGATTTGGGGCTTCACAATGCCGATGTTCCTCACCATATGAAGAAGCGAGTCGTTGATATAAATGGTCGCGCCGCAGGAAAAGCCCTTGAGCCAGTCCATGACCAGGCAGTACGCGTGGTGAATGGGAAGCACGGAGAGCATGGTGGTACCGGGCTTGAAGGAAACTACGACATTTGTGACATCGTCATAAAGGTTACGCTGCGTAAGCATCACGCCCTTTGCCTTGCCGGTTGTCCCCGATGTGAAGATGATGGTGCACACATCATCCGATGAAGGGCGGCTCTGCGCGGGAAGCGCGCCGCCGCTCTCGGATCTGATGAGTTCCTGCAGGGACAGGACGGACGCTCCCTGCGAGGCGGAGTCACCCAGTGTCACGAAGAGCCGGACAGCGGGGCAATTCTTTTTGACAACATCGATGAGGGGAGCCATTTTGGGTGAGATAAAGAGAATCTCGGAATCGGAACGATTGATCAGGTCGCAGAGTTCCCCGGGCGGGAGAATGGGATCGAGCGGCACACAGACCATTTTTGTACTGAGGATACCCAGATAGGCGGCAATCCATTCATACGAGGCTGTACCGATCATCGCGGCATGCTTTGCTTCAAACCCGCTCTTTATGAGGACCCAGGCGATCCTGCGGCGCATCTCGTCCAGTTCGCGGTAGGTCCTCTCAGGGATCTCTTTTTTCGCGATCCAGCGCACGGCCGCGAGATCCGGATACTTTTGAACGGTGTCTTCCAGGAGCTGCACAACAATGTGTTTGTCAGTCATTCTGTCACCTCCATTTCTTTCCGAACGTCTGCCAAAAAACAGATAAGGCAGGAGAATAGTTTCTTACTGCAATAATTTCTTACTGCAATAGTTTCTTACTGTGAGAGAAGAGTATTCATATACTCGATCGCTTCTCCGATCGTTGTGATTTTAAGAGCATTTTCTTCTTCGAGCTCCATGTCGAACGTATCCTCCAGGTCTCCCAGAAATGTCATAAAGCTCAGAGAATTAAATCCGAGATCCTCGCGAAACCGCATGTCATCCGTGAACTCGGAAGCGTCCTTGTCGCAATATTTTGCGACGAGCTGCAGAAAATCGTTCCTGTGATCCATAAGTGTATCCTCCTGTCTTGCTGTAGTATTAATAGTTTCTCTATCCTGTCTCAGCTCATGTCGTGCTAATCAGTTCCCCGATCGTGATATCCGGTTCTTCCACACCGCGGAACATCATTTTCATCATGTAATAGTAGAGCTTCTGGATATCGTCATAGGTCAGAACGGCCTTCTGGTAATGGTAATCGAAGATGAGGCCGCCGTCGTTGGAACTGTGAGTGACGGTCAGGTAAATCTGTTTGGTGGCAGCGCCGTTTGGATACCAGACAGATCTCGTATTGATCCCTGCCAGATGCTCGTTCTGCATGCGCACAGGCATTGGCTGGTAGGTAAGGGACATGGAAATATACTCTGTATCGGCTGGCGCGCCGTAGAGCTTCTTGAGCATACTGTCCACTGCCACAGGGTCATAGTTACAGTGAAGGTAGATCCTGTTCTGGATATTCTGGACCTCATACAGGGCATCCAGAAATTCTGTATCCGGCGGGATAATCGTCCGGCAGGGGAAGGACAACACGCGGCTCCCGCCGCAGGTCCATTCCGCGCGCGTGGATCTGCGGGAGACAAAATTGCGCAGTGTGATGTCTTCCTGGCCTCCGTTCATCTTGGAGAGATAGGTCCGCATGGACAAAAGGATCAGGTTCGTCATGGAGACGCCCTGAGTCGCGCAGAAGTCAAGCAGAGTCTGGGTGGCTTCCGGCTCCAGATGGAAATCGGCTACGCCCACGGAACGATCCCGCGTCTCCACATCCGCGACCCGAAGACTCTTGTCCGAGTGCCTTCGCCTGGATTCCTGAAGTATGCGGGGCCCTCGCACGTCGGAGTAGATCGGCTCGCCGTTTTCCGTCAGATATTCGTGCCAGAATTTTTCATCGCGGGCCTGCCTCTTTGAGTTCCCGGCTTTTTCCAGATCACTGATCAGTACTTCTTCAAAGGAGGCGAGCGGTTCGGGATAATCGGAGCCGAAGCGATAGTGGCAATAAAGCTCCATGATATCATTTACCATGACGATGAGGCCGGAGGAGTCCACTAGTCGGTGGTCGACATGAATATACATGCCGTTGTACCCTTCAGGCATACGGACCATGGTGATCTCCACCATCGGAATTTCTGCGTCCCTGAACTCCTCAAAGGTTAACTCCTGCAGGTACGCGTCCGCTTCTTCCATGGTCCTGTCGGACAGATCAAGGAAAGGAACATCTCTGTCATCGCGCTCGGCGATATACTGCTGCACAAAGCCTTCCTCATCCGGAGCCGTGAACCGCAGCCGCAGACACTCATAGCGCCTGTACTCATCCTTGATACACCTCTTCAAAAGATCGAAATCGATCTCCGTCTGCAGGCCGGAAAAAACACTGATGTTGCAGCAACGCTGGGTGCCTGTCTCCCGGATCGGCAGATATTGCAGCATCTGTCCTACATTCAGGGGGTAAAGTATTCTTTCCATTCGGATCCTCCTTATTATCATGGCCCTTTTTATGATCGTGGTTCTTTTCAGAATTGCCGCCTTCGTATTCATCTTCTTTTTCAGTATCAGATTGCGTCGAAGGAAGCGGCGGCCGCGATGGCCTTTACTGCAATGTCGCCGGTCTCTTCATCAATTGCCTGCCCGTCCTTTCCATCGCCGGAAGGGATTCCGAGCGCTCTCCTGAGCTGTTTGAAACCGCCGATTCGCTGTGAAAATATCCAATCGCGCATTTCTTTGTCCTTGTAGACCGCTTCCCAGCAGAAGTGAGCGCTCTGCCAGAAAATCCGGCCTTCCGGATAACGGGTGACGCGGTATTGAATACCTGCCCTGTCAAGCGCTTCGAGAGTCGGGTCGAGTGTGTAAGCCGGTACGATGAGCGGATCGTCAGCGGAGTGAAAGAGCCAGAGCGGCGTGTTTCGGAGTGCCTCGATTCTGCCCGGATTAGCGGCTCCGCAGGCGGTGACCAGGGCGGCAAAGGCGTCCGGGTGGTCTATGGCGAGCACAAAGGCACCGAAAGCACCGGAGGAGATACCTGTCAGGTACAGCCTTTTATCGTCGACCTGAAACTCACCTTTAATTTTCTGAATCAGCCGCCATGCGACAGTGAGGTGGGGCATGGGCCAGAACGGGGAATCCGAGCGATTTTTGATAAACTGATTCAGAGTGGTCCAGTTATCGTCCTCGTCATAACGAACCTCACATTTGGGAACCAGTACGATACATTCGTTGACACCCGACTCGGAATCCTCTGCGAAGGACGTGGCCATCTGCGTCTTCTTAAGAATTGCCGATACCGGCTCTTGTATTTCACCTGTTCCGTGGAGACATATGACCATCGGATACCTTCGCACCGGATCGTAGTTTGTGGGGACATAGAGCATATAGGGCATGGAAATGCCGAACTCTTCGTCGTAGAAGAAACGCTCCTGAAAGCGGGAGCGGATCTCTTTGCCGGACGGCCTGTGGATGTGGATCTCGTAGCGATCCGTGCCGTGCGCATCGCTCCCGGCGTTGATCGTGACGTTTACAAGAAGTTCCTCTTCAAAACACGCTTCCCGCTTATCCAGACGAAGGATATATCCACCGTAGTAGTCATAATAAGGGATTTCGGTTCCGGCGATGTAGTCCCCCATTTCCGGGTCGAGCCCGACATACCCGAACCGGCCCGCGTCGCGGTCGGAACGGATACTGATATAAAACTCAGGGGCATATTGCAGTCTTAATAGGATGCCGAAACAGTCCGTAGGAACTGTCACATCGTACTCTTTGCGCTCGGGGTCAAACCTGATCTGGGAGCCCTGGTAAGCGTTAATGGTCAGTTGTATATCAAAGATTGGTCTCAAGGTTATAAATCTCCTTTGTTATTGTCGGGATTTATTATAGCTGCGGGGTAGTAATGAGCTACTAATACGAGGGACGAAAAAACGCCAGACAGGACATCCTTGAAAGACTGTCTGCCTGACGTTTCTGACTTAATTATTGACGCTGCCGTACAGGTTGATACTACGCCTTTCAAACAGATTCGCGTTTGTTACAGGTTCGTCCGCGAGTGCTATAAATGACTACTGTAGCTGACAATCTGCAAAATCAGGAGGTGTATGACATGAAGAAAAAATTAGTATCCATAATTCTGTCAGGCGTTCTCGCCGCGGCGCTTCTGGCCGGCTGCGGAGATTCGGGAAGTACCGGAGCGGAAACGACTGGAACGGGATCGACCGAAGTTGAGACATCAGAAGCCACAGAGAGCACGGAGCCGAAGGGATCGCCGGATCAGGCAACTGAAGAGACGACGCCCTTATCCGGTCCGAGCGAAGCAAACCAGATCAAGGTCTGGGTGGCGGACAACGTGGTGGATTTCACAAATGCGCAGATGGAAACCTTCCGGCAGCTGTATCCGGAATTCGCGGACTTCACGGTCATTATTGAGCCCGTCGGAGAAGCGGACGCGGCGACCAACATGCTCACGGACGTAGTATCCGGAGCGGATGTATATACCTTTGCACAGGATCAGATCGCGCGCCTTGTATCGGCCGGCGCTCTGGAGGAAGTTGCGCCGGAAAACGTGGCGGCGCTCGAAAATAATAATGTGAGCGGCTCTGTCGAGGCCGCGACAGTCGGCGGAACACTCTACGCCTATCCGCTGACGGCGGACAACGGCTATTTCCTCTACTACGATAAGAGTGTCGTGACAGATCCGGGCGATCTCGACACGATCATCGCCGACTGCGAGGCGGCGGGCAAGAACTTCTACATGGAGATCAACTCCGGCTGGTACCAGACCGCCTTCTTCTTCGGAACAGGCTGCGAGCTGAGCTATGCGACGGACGAGCAGGGAAACTTCACGGCGGCAAATTGTGACTATGCTTCCGATCAGGGCATCGTCGCCATGAGGGAGATGATCAAGCTGAGCAGCTCCCCGGCCTTCCAGAACGGTTCTGCGGCAGGAGAGGCGACAAATCTGGGCGCGATCGTCGACGGCACCTGGGATTCCGGAACCGTAAAAGAGCTCCTTGGTGACAACTACGCCTGCGCCAAGCTTCCTTCCTTCACGGGATCGGACGGACAGACCTATCAGATGTCCGGATTCGGCGGATACAAGCTTCTGGGCGTAAAGCCCCAGGAAGATGAGACGAAGCTCGCCTGCTGCGACGCGCTGGCGGCCTTCCTTTCAAGCGAAGAGGCTCAGCTGGCCCGCTATGAGGCAGCTGGATGGGGACCTTCAAACATTAACGCACAGCAGTCCGAAGCAGTTCTGGCTGATGAGGCGCTGGCAGCGGTTTCGGAACAGCTTCAGTATTGCATCCCTCAGGGACAGTATCCCGGGGAATACTGGACGCTCGCGGTGAGCCTGGGAGATGATATCCGCCAGGGAAATCTGACGGCGGACAGCTCGGATGAAGAGATCATGACAGCACTGCAGGCTTTCCAGGAAACGTGCATCTCCTATGCGAAATAAAGCGATGAAAAATAGTGGCAGGGGTAAAAAAATGCGCCCGGGCCGACCGGGCGCCGCTATTGCAGGTATAGGACAATCGTTCTCGGAAATCGGAAGAACCTTTGCGCAGGGGGACTGGAAGACCAGACTCTCCTACATCATCTTCGGGTTTGGCCCGCTCTGCCGCGGCCAGATCATCAAGGGGGCTCTGTATTTGACCTCTGAGGTGTTGTTTCTGGTCTACATGGTGAAGTTTGGCTGGGGCTACCTGTATAAATTCGGTACTCTGGGCACCGTCGTGACGCAGAAAATCGGCCGAAGGACGGTGTACGGGGACAACAGTTTCCTCATTCTCCTTTTTGGGCTCCTCACGATCATTCTGATCGTGGGGATGCTCCTGATATGGAGGATGAATATCGCTGAGAACGCGAGAGAAGAGGAGATCCTGAAAGCGGAAAAAAAACTGCCTTCCAACAGAAGCTTTGCGGCTTCTTTCCTGGACGGTAACTTTGACAAGACGCTCCTGGCTCTGCCTTGCTTCGGAATTTTTGTGTTCACCGTGTTGCCCATTCTTTTTATGATTTGCGTGGCCTTCACCAACTATGACGCCACCCATCAATCTCCGACAAACCTGTTCACATGGGTGGGAGCGGAAAATTTCAAGAATCTCTTTTCTTTCGAAAGAAGCGGCTTTGGAAGCACTTTCCTGACGGTGCTTATCTGGACGCTGGTGTGGGCTTTCTTCGCGACTTTTATTGACTATTTCCTGGGACTCGGCGTCGCGATGATAATCAACAAAAAAGGGCTTCGCTTTAAGAAACTCTGGCGCACAATTCTGGTCATGACGATCGCTGTGCCACAGTTCGTCTCGTTACTCTATGTCATGAAGATGTTTGCCGGCGACGGGATCGTCAACGGATATCTTCTCAAGTGGGGGTTGATCCGAAGTCCGATTCCGTTCTGGGATAACCCGGCGCTGGCGCGGGTCATGATCGTGGCGGTAAACATCTGGATCGGCATTCCCTATATGATGCTGATCGCGACCGGACTTCTCATGAACATCCCGGAAGATCTCTATGAGAGCGCGAGAATGGACGGAGCATCCCCGATTCAGATGTTCCGCCACATCACACTGCCTTATATTATGTTTGTAACAGGACCTTTCCTGCTGACGCAGTATATCGGAAATCTCAACAATTTCAATGTGATCTATCTTTTAACGCAGGGAAAGCCGCAGTCCATGAAGTTGACCGGCAATGCCGGCTATACGGATCTGCTGGTCACCTGGCTCTATAAGATGACGGTGACCGACACAAATTACAAGATGGCGGCGGTCATCGGAATTATGGTGTTTATCGTAACGGCTGTGATCTTTCTGAGCGTCTACAATCTGCTGCCTTCGGTCAGAGATGAGGAGGGATTCCAATGAAAAAAGAGAAAAATACGGTCTCTGAGCCGCGTGGCCGGGGGATGGCCTCCATGACGCGCAAAAGGGCTCTTTCGAATGCGGCCGCCTACGTATTTCTGATTCTGATCAGCATCCTATGGCTTTTCCCTTTTTTTGGGCTGCTCATGCAGAGCTTCCGCTCCTACAGCG
>DGTA01000039.1:12469-12813 GCA_002394165.1 Lachnospiraceae bacterium UBA4348
TAACAGCGCGGAGTACGGCGGGATGGTGGATTATATTATCCCCAAAACGTTCTCGCTGGACAACTACCGGTTTTTGCTCTCCGGAAAAACCAATTTTCTTTTGTGGTACAAAAATACGGTGATCATCGCGGCGGCCGCCTCGGTTCTCCAAACCGCGGTGGTGCTCAGTACCAGCTATGCGCTGTCCAGAATGCGCTTTAAGGGAAGAACGCTGCTGATGAGAAGCTGGTTCGTCCTCGGGATGTTTCCGGGCTTTCTGACCATGATCTGCATGTATTTTCTGCTCAAGCAGTTCGGCCTGACGCAGGCCGGTGCCGTACCCGGCCTGATCCTGGTCTATGTGG
>DGTA01000059.1:0-18105 GCA_002394165.1 Lachnospiraceae bacterium UBA4348
TGCTGGACCAGATCCTGGCCCAGGGAGCTGAGATCGAGTTTGAGGAAGTGACCGGTGTGGAGGACGGCGGCGCCGTAAAGACCGTTGTCACGATGGAAGGCGGCCGTTACGAAGCAGGGGCGGTCGTACTGGCCACCGGCGTGAAGCATCGGATGCTCGGCCTTGAGGGCGAAGAGGAACTGGTGGGAGAGGGCATCTCCTTCTGTGCGGTCTGTGACGGGGATTTTTACACCGGAAAGACCGTGTGCGTTGCCGGCGGCGGCAATTCCGCCCTGCAGGAGGCCGTGCTCCTGGCGGAGAAATGCAAAGAGGTGATCATGCTTCAGGATCTGCCCGTCTTTACAGGAGAGCAGCGCCTTCAGGACACTCTTTTCTCAAGGGATAACGTGCGCTCTTACACGGGAGTGAAGATCACCCGCCTGGTAACGGATAACGGGGCCCTTAAAGGCGTTGAGATCGAGAAGGACGGGAGCAGGGAGGAGATCACCTGCGACGGACTGTTCGTGGCGATCGGCCTGATCCCCGAAAATGAGCCCTTTGCAGGCCTTGCCGATCTCAACAGCTACGGCTATTTTGATTCAGACGAGACATGCACAACGAAGACGAAGGGCATATACGCGGCTGGAGACTGCCGCAGCAAGACGGTGCGCCAGCTGACGACCGCCGCGGCCGACGGCGCCTGCGCAGCCCTTGCAGCCTGCCGTTATCTGAATGAATTAAAGTAAAGGAACAGGACAGATGATCGCAGTTTTTATTATCATGGCGCTCGTCCTGATCGTCCTGCCCATCCTGCTTGGCAGACTGTCCGGCAGGAGCCCGATGGAAGTGATCTTCGGAAGGCGTGTCAACGACACCGCCTTTGGACAGGGTAAAGACGGGGAGAAGGAAAAGGCCGGACCGGTGCAGAAGAACAGCACGAAACAGGAGCTGATGACGCTGATCTCGGACCTGCTCTCCTACAGCCGGCGAAATCATTTCTATTGCTTTACGCCGGGAACGCTGGAGGTGAACGGCGAAGTGGCCAGCTTGTCCGCGGTCATCGTCACCCGCTCAGCGGTTCTTGGCTTTAACTGCTTCGGGTACGGGGTTTTTACAGCCGGATCGGTGGAGCTGAAAAACCGCAGCGGGACGCAGTGCTATACTGCAAAGGAGATCATGAGCCTGCTCGGTGGGGATCAGATACTGCGGGACAAAGGAACCGACCCGCAGAAGGTCGGGAAGCTGCTCGAGCAGCAGACAAAAAAGAAACGCTGAAACTGACAGGGGAACCGTCCCCTGTCAGACTCATTTTAACCTTAATGAGCATAATTCTTTAAACATAGAAAGGGCGTGTGAAAAACGATTTCTCATTTTTCACACGCCCTTTTTATATGGAAAAATATGATCGTAAAGCGTTTATGACATATCTTTAAAGTAGTCAGGATGCTGTTCGATCAGTTCTTTCTGGATGCCCTGGAAACGGCTGAGATGGTTCTTCATCAGCTCCCGGGCTCTTTTTTCATCCTTATTCTCGATCGCGTCCAGAAGTTCCCAGTGCTGACTGATCACGGACTGCGGCGTCACGTAGCTGATCGTCAGGTTCCGGATCCGGTCATAGTGAATGACGATCTCCTGGATGATTCGGTAGACAAGCTCTTTGCCGGCTATTTTATACAGAAGCTCGTGGAACTGATTGTCCAGTTCCATGAAGGTTTTTTCCGAGGCGGAACCGCCATCGGGATGGATCTCTGTATAAATATCCTGTGCCCGCAGCGAGGCCCGTAAGTCTTCCAGGTCAGAGGGAGAAGCTTTTTTGCAGACTTCCCTGATGACCTCGCACTCAAGGGTATCCCGCATAAAGTAGGCCTGGTCAACGAGATGAGCGTCGATCAGAGCGATCCGGCTTCCCTTCTGAGGATAGATCTCAACAATGTTGACTTTTGAGAGTTCGATCAGAGCTTCGCGGACTGGTGTCCTGGAAAGCCCGAGAGCCGAGGAAAGCTCGTTTTCGCTGACCATGCTTCCGGGTTGCAGTTCAAGCCGTACGATGTTGTCTTTGAGCACTCGGAGAGCATAATCCCGGCCGGTTTCCCTTGGAAACCTGTCAGGTATACGCATAAGATCCTCCTCTCCTTGCTTTTATGATGTCTGATCATCTGAAATCAGACAGTGTTTTGAATTGTGAGAAAAGCGTATCACAAAAGTTTACTAGTATACAAGTAGAAAAACAAAACGAAATTTTGTGAAAACTGCACAGAAATGAAAAGTGCACAAAAAAACCGTTGTAATTTCAGTCAACCTTAATTCTTGCATCCTAGTATACAAGATGTTACTATGCAGACAGGAAAGTATTTTTCACTGGTTTTCTATATGAAATGATCAGGAGGGATCAAACAAAATGAAAGAATTTATGGACTGCGATTTTCTGCTTCAGACACCGACTGCCCGGCATCTTTTCCATGACTATTCGGAAAATCTGCCGCTGGTGGACTATCACTGCCATTTAAATCCTCAGGAGATCTATGAGGACCGCCGCTTCAACGATATCGGCGAAGTATGGCTGGGCGGACGCAACGCCGACGGGAGCTATTTCGGAGACCATTATAAGTGGAGGATCATGAGATCGAACGGAGTGCCGGAGGAAAGCGTCACCGGGACGGAAGATCCTTTCGGCCGCTTTGAGAAATTCGCCGAGGCCCTGGAGCTGTGCATCGGAAATCCGATGTATCACTGGTGCAACCTGGAGCTTCGCAAATACTTCGGCGTGACCAAGCCTCTTAATAAGAAGAATGCGAGAGAGATCTGGGACCAGTGCAACGACAAGCTGCGCAATGATCCGGACTGCTCCGTGCGCGGCCTGATCCGGCAGTCAAACGTCGCTTATATCGGAACGACGGATGATCCGGTGGATACGCTGGAATGGCATGAGAAGATCGCTGCGGACAAGAGCTTCACCACGCTGGTGAGACCCTCCTTCCGCCCGGACAAAGCAGTCAACATCAACAAGGCCGGCTGGCGTGAATATATGGACAAGCTGGCAAAGTGTGTGGGTAAAGAGAAGTTTGAGAGCGCTCAGGAAGTCCTGGATGCGATCGAGGAGAGGATCCGCTTCTTCAAGGATCACGGCTGCGTAGCCAGCGACCACGGTATCGATTATGTGATGTTCCGTCCGGCTCCCATGAGCGAAGTGGAAGAGGTGTTCCGGAAAGCGATGGCCGGCGGCCAGCTGACCATCGAGGAGGCTGAGAAATTCCAGACCGCGCTGATGCTGACGCTGGGCAGGGCTTATCATAAATACGACATCGTCATGGAGATCCATTACTCCTGCCTGCGCAACGTGAACGAGCGCATGTTCGCCCAGGAAGGTCCGGACACCGGATTTGACATGATCTCCCAGAATACCTGCGGAGGCAATATCGCCGCTTTCCTGAATGAGCTGGAGAAGACGAACGAGCTGCCCAAGACCGTCCTGTTCTCCCTTAACCCGGCGGACAACGAGCAGATCGGGACTATCCTGGGATGCTTCCAGTCCAGCGAAGTGCCCGGCAAGATCCAGCACGGTCCGGCCTGGTGGTTCAATGACACCAAGAGCGGCATGGAGGATCAGATGCGCTCACTGGCAAACCTGGGTATCCTCGGAAACTTTATCGGCATGCTGACCGACTCCCGCTCCTTCCTTTCTTATACGAGACATGACTATTTCCGCCGGATCATGTGCAATATGATCGGCAATCTGGTGGAAGAGGGCGAGTATCCGAACGACGAGGAAGCGCTTAAGAGAATCGTCGAGGGGATCAGCTTCACCAATGCAAAACGTTACTTCGGGATCTGAAACCGGGAGGAGAAAGAAAAATGAAGAAATTAAGCTATGCCACACTGGAAGAGATGAATTTCGATGAATACCTGCTCAAGGACGCTCCGGAGCGCGTTCTTCAGTTCGGTGAAGGCAATTTCCTGAGAGCTTTTGTCGATTATTTTATCGACTGCATGAATGAGAAGGCCGGATTCAACAGCAAGGTCTGTGTCCTCCAGCCCATCCCTTATGATGCAAGAGAGCGCTTCAATTCCCAGGACTGCCTGTATACGCTGTTCCTCAGGGGCCAGGAGAACGGACAGAAGGTCAACAAGAAGAGAGTCATCTCCGCGCTGAGCCGCTGCCTGAACGCCTACCTTGACTTTGAGACCTATATGGAGTGTGCCGCCAACCCGGAGCTGCGCTTCATCGTCTCCAACACGACGGAAGCCGGAATCGTCTACGATCCCGAGTGCAAGTTCGAGGATGCGCCGGCGAACAGCTTCCCCGGAAAGCTGACCCAGTTCCTGTACAAGCGCTTCCAGCTCAAGCTGCCGGGATTTATCATCCTCTCCTGCGAGCTGATCGACCACAACGGTGACGAGCTCAAGCGCTGCGTTCATGAATACGTGAAGCAGTGGGGCCTGGGCGATGAGTTTGATGCGTGGGTGGACAGCGAGAACATCTTCTGCTCCACGCTGGTGGACCGCATCGTTCCCGGTTATCCCAGGAATGAAGCGCAGGCTATCTGTGAAGAGCTCGGCTACGAGGACAACAATCTGGATACCGGTGAGATCTTCGGCGCATGGGTCATTGAGGGACCGCAGTCCATCAAGGATGAGCTTCCCTTTGAAAAGGCGGGTCTGCCGATCATGGTGGTGGACGATGTGACTCCTTACAAGCAGCGCAAGGTCCGCATCCTGAACGGTGCACATACTTCCTTTGTGCTCGGTGCTTATATGACCGGGCAGGATATCGTCAGGGACTGCATGAAGGATGAGGTCATCAAGGGCTTCATGAACAAGACGCTCTATGATGAGGTGATCCCGACCCTGGATCTCCCGAAGGATGACCTGCTCAATTTCGCTGCGGCTGTGAGTGAGCGTTTTGCCAATCCGTTCATCGATCACCAGCTGCTGTCGATCTCCCTCAATTCCACTTCCAAGTGGAAAGCGCGCTGCATGCCGTCGCTGCTTGAATATGTGAAGAGAAACGACGGGAAGCTGCCCGCCTGCCTTACCTTCTCCTTTGCCGCTTATATGGATTTCTACCGCGCGGGCAGGGAAAAGGGAGATGCCTGCCTGAAAGCACAGCGCGGCGGCGAGCCCTTTGAGATCAAGGATGATGAGTGGGTTCTTGACTTCTATCTGGAGCATAAGGATGACGACAACGCAGCCCTGGCTCATGCCGTGATAAACAATGAGCAGATGTGGGGAACCGAACTGAAGGAACTTGAAGGATTTGAAGAAGCTGTTGTCAACTACCTGAACCTGATCGACCAGGTGGGTATGTATGAAGCGATGAAACAGGTACAGGGAGAATAATATGAGAATAGCGGTTATCAATGAAAACAGCCAGGCGGCTAAAAATGAACTGGTGGTGCGCTGCCTGAAAAATGTGGTCGAACCCATGGGCCACACCGTGGACAACTACGGAATGTATACTCCGGACGATGAGTGCCAGATCACCTATGTGAAGGCGGGACTTCTGGCGGCGATCCTGATCAATTCCGGCGCGGCCGATTACGTGGTGACAGGCTGCGGAACGGGCGAGGGCGCCATGCTGGCCTGCAATGTGTTCCCGAAGGTGCTCTGCGGCCATGTGGAGGACGTGGAAGATGCGTTTATGTTCGCCCAGATCAATGACGGAAATGCGATCGCCATTCCCTTCGCCAAGAAGTTCGGCTGGGGCGGCGAGCTGACCCTGACCTATATGTTCGAGAAGCTTTTCGGCTCTGAGAGCGGCGGCGGATATCCCCCCGAGAGAGTGGTGCCGGAACAGCGCAACAAGAAGATCCTTGACGGCGTGAAGGCGATCACCACGAAGGATATGATGACTATTCTTAAGGAGATCGACCAGGATTTCCTCAAAGAGACCATCAGCGGCGAGCATTTTGCGGAGCTGTTCTATGCGGCCTGCAAAGACGAGGAGATCGCGCAGTATCTGAAAAGCCTTTGATCAGTCTCTTTAACGATGACCTGCAGATGAGGTGAGATTATGGATATTATGAAGAAGTTTTCCCTGGAGGGAAAAACAGCGCTGGTGACAGGAGCCGCCTACGGGATCGGTTTTGCGATCGCCGAGGGGCTGGCCGGCGCGGGCGCGAAGATCGCGTTCAACTGCCGCAGCCGTGAGCATCTGGAGACGGCGCTGGAAGAATACCGGAAAAAGGGGATCGAAGCGCGCGGGTATATCTGCGATGTGACCGACGAGGAGCAGGTAAAGGCCATGGTCAGTGAGATCGGGGCGGATCTGGGAAGCATCGATATCCTTGTCAACAACGCCGGGATCATCAAGCGGATCCCGATGGATGAGATGAGCACGGAGGACTTCAGGCAGGTCGTGGATATCGACCTGACGGCGGCTTTCATTATGTCGAAAGCGGTCATTCCCGGCATGAAAGAACACCGGGCCGGCAAGATCATCAACATCTGTTCCATGATGAGCGAGCTCGGAAGAGAGACGGTGTCCGCTTACGCGGCGGCCAAAGGAGGCCTGAAGATGCTCACAAAGAATATCGCTTCCGAGTACGGCTGTTGGAATATCCAGTGCAACGGGATCGGGCCGGGGTATATCGCCACTCCCCAGACCGCGCCTCTTCGCGAGAAGCAGGCGGACGGGAGCAGGCATCCCTTTGACAGCTTCATCATCGCCAAGACGCCGGCCGAGCGGTGGGGCACCCCTGAGGATCTGATGGGAGCGGCTGTTTTCCTCGCTTCGGAGGCATCGGATTTCGTAAACGGACATATCCTGTATGTGGACGGAGGAATCCTGGCCTATATCGGCAAACAGCCCTGACGCAGTCAATTTTGGAATGAGAGGTAAAAATAATGTTCGGATATAATCAGGATGCGGTCCCGACTCCCTGTGAGCCGGGCGTGACCCGCAGGATCTTAACCTACAGTGACAACCTGATGATGTGTGAGATCTCCTTTGAAAAGGGGGCACAGGGCAATTTCCATTCGCATGTGCACGAACAGATCACTTACATCGCGGAAGGAAGCTTCTCCTTTACGATCGGGGATGAGACGAAGACCGTGAACAAAGGCGACAGCGTCTATATGGCGTCCAATGTCCGCCACGGAGTGACCTGCCTCGAAGCGGGCAAGCTGGTCGATGTCTTTTCACCCAAGCGCCAGGATTTTCTGAAATAAGGCGGAATTCTTTAATTAAGAAAGGAAATGAAAAATGCCGAAGGTGATCCGGATCAATGAAAAAGATAATGTGGCCGTGGCTCTTTCTCCGGTTCCGGCCGGAGAGACGGTCAGCGCGGGCTCCATCAGCGTCACTGCTCTCGAAGATATTCCCCAGGGCCATAAGATCGCCCTTTTTGATATCGCGGCGGGAGAGAACGTGATCAAATACGGGTTCCCGATCGGTCATGCCCTTTGTGAGGCAAAGGCCGGAAGCTGGATGCACACTCACAATGTAAAGACGAACCTGGAGGGGGAGATCGAGTACAGGTATGAGCCGGATGTTCCCGTCCTTGAAAAGGAAGCGCCGGCGCAGTTTTCCGGTTTTCTCAGGAAGGACGGAAGAGCGGCTATCCGCAACGAGATCTGGATCATCCCCACCGTCGGCTGCGTCAACGGGATCTGCCAGACGCTGGCCAGGGAAAACGCGGATCTTGCCGCCGGAAGCGTGGACGGGATCTATGCGTTCTCTCATCCCTTCGGATGCTCCCAGACGGGAGCGGACCACGCCCAGACCAGGAAGCTTCTCGGAGCGCTGGTGAATCACCCGAACGCCGGAGCGGTGCTGGTGGTCAGCCTCGGCTGCGAAAACCTGACCCATGAGCAGTTCCTGGCAGAGCTCGGTGATTTTGATCCGGAGCGGGTCAGGTTCATGACCTGCCAGGAAGTCGGGGACGAGTTCGAGACGGGCAGGCAGCTGCTGAAGGAGTGCGCGGCTTTTGCCGGGCAGTTTGAGCGGCAGATGCTGCTGGCCGACAAGCTGGTGATCGGAATGAAGTGCGGCGGATCGGACGGCCTTTCCGGGATCACGGCCAATCCGGCTGTCGGAGCCTTCAGCGATATGCTCTGCGCCCAGGGCGGAACGACCATTCTGACGGAGGTCCCGGAGATGTTCGGAGCCGAGGGAATGCTGATGAACCGCTGCGTAAACGAGGAAGTGTTCGGCAAGGCCGAGCATATGCTCAACGGCTTCAAGCACTATTTCATCAGCCACAACGAGGTGGTCTACGACAATCCCAGCCCCGGCAACAAGCAGGGAGGCATCACGACCCTGGAGGACAAGAGCTGCGGCTGCGTCCAGAAGGGCGGATCCGCTCCGATCATGGATGTGCTCGGGTACGCGGACCAGGTGAAGACGCCGGGCCTCAACATGCTCTACGGCCCGGGCAATGACCTGGTGTCGGCTACGGCGCTCACGGCGGCCGGCTGCCACATGGTGCTTTTCACCACAGGAAGAGGAACCCCCTTCGGGGCCCCCGCGCCGACGGTAAAGATCGCCACCAATTCTGCTCTGTACAATAAGAAGACAGGGTGGATGGATTTCAACGCCGGGACGATCGCCGAGGGCGAGCCCATCCCGGAGACCGCAAAGCGCCTTTTCGACCTGGTCCTGGAAGTGGCGGGCGGAAAGAAGACCTGCAGCGAGAAGCACGGGTACCGTGAGATCTCCATCTTTAAGGACGGAGTCGTCCTTTAAGAGAATAACAGACAAATGGTGAGTCAGTGAGTCAGGGGATGAATGTATCTCCTGACTCATTTTATCTATGCGCGTGCCTGTGTTATAATGATAAGGATTTCTGAAGATACGGACAGTTTTGGAGGAAGAAAAAGCAGATGATGAAACGGTTTGCAGCAGGGACAGTCCTTCTGGCCATGCTGGCGGTATGGCCTGGGACGGCGGTTTTCGGGGGCGAGACAGTTGTTTTTGAAAACGTGGATGAGATCGCGGTCAATGAGGGACCGACCCTCACGGTGGGATATGTGAAGATCGGTGCCGAGTCCGACTGGAGGATGGCCTGCAACAAATCCCTGGCGGATACGTTCACGATCGATAACGGCTATTTTCTGCTCACGAGCGATGCGCAGCAGAAGCAGGACAGGCAGGTGAAGGCTGTGCGCGAATTCATCAGCCAGGAGGTGGATTATATCCTGCTCGATCCCATTACGGAGAGCGGGTGGGCCGCTTCCCTTGAGGAAGCCAGGGAAGCCGGTATTCCGGTGATCGTTTTTGACCGTGAGGTGGATGTGGACGATCCTGAAGCCTATACGGCATGGCTCGGATCAGACTTCTATACGGAGGGCGCCCGGGCGAGTGCCTGGCTGGAAGCCTATCTGGAGGAGTCCGGATATGAGGGGGAGGTCGGGATCGTCCATATACAGGGAACGACCGACTCGTCGGCCCAGATCGGGCGGACCCGCGGCCTGGACGAGGCGCTGGAGAAGCATCCGCAGTGGGAGCTGCTCGGACGAGCCGACGCCGATTTCACCACCGCGAAGGGCAAGGAAGTCATGGTGGAGATGCTCGAAGAATTCGGCGGCCGGATCAATGTGGTCTACTGCGAGAATGACAACGAGGCCTACGGAGCGATCGAAGCGATCGAGGAGGCCGGTTTCAGCGCCGGAACAGATCTGGAAAAGGGCGATATCCTGGTGCTTTCCTTCGATGCCGCCAATAACGGCCTGATGCTCACGATGGAAAAGAAGATCGCTGTCAACACAGAATGCGCGCCCTGCTACGGCCCGCTGCTGACGCAGATGATCATGGCACTGGAGCGGGGAGAGGAGCTGCCAAAACGGCAGTATGTCTATGAGCAGCAGTTCTCTGCCCTGGGAAAGCCGGATTCGGTGACAGTGTCCGGCCGGACATGGCCCGTTGCGCCGGTGTCGGAGGAACTGATCAGCGCAAGACCTTATTGAGCAAAAGTCATTTCAGAAGATCATTATATATAAGGAAGATGGACAGTCATGGTCAAATTATTTCTGGCGGAGGATGAGATCGCCATGCGCGAAGGCATCAAACGCCATATCAACTGGGCGGAGGAAGGAATTGAATTCTGCGGGGAAGCCAGCGACGGGGAGCTTGCATGGCCGCTGATCAGGGAAAAAAGGCCGGATATCGTGATCACCGATATCAAGATGCCGTTCATGGACGGACTTCAGCTTTCGGCCCTGATCAGGAAGGAACTGCCCTCCACGAAGATCGTGATCCTCTCCGGGTACAGTGAGTTCGAATATGCCCAGGAAGCCTTACGGCTCGGGGTGGCGGAGTACCTGCTCAAACCGATCCGGCCCAAAACGCTGCGGGACGTGATACGCAGGCTGGCGGATTCGATCGAGGAAGAAAAACGCCGGAAGGAAGACCGGATAGACTGGATGCAGGAGGAGGCCAGGGAAAAGCGGGTCCATGACCACCGCAAGCTTTTCCGGGCTCTCATCTCGGAGGACCTTTCTTCGGGAAAGATACTTTCCATGGCGGAAGGGATGAATCTCGATCTCTCCGCACCGATGTACCAGATCATGCTGGTCTACGTTTTTTACAAGTCGGATTACCGGAACCAGGGCCTGGTGGAAGGGCTGCTGATGACGATCACGGACTGCTTCGAAAAATGTTTCCTGTTTGAACACAGCGTGGACAGCGAGGTGATCCTTATCACCGGAAAGACGGCCCAGGACCTGGAGCAGAAGGCGGACCAGATCAGGGAGAGAGTGACGCTCTCCATCCGGTCGCTGGATGACCTTCATTATTTTATCAGCCTGGGAAATCCGGTCACACACCTGAGCGAGATCAACAAGGCTTACCATGAGGCGTACCGGACAGCCTCCCACCGCTTTTTCCTGCCGCCTGACCAGGTGGTGAGAGCGGACGAGAGCATCGGTAAGCTGATGCTTGAGAATAAATCAAACCCGATCAACACGGACACGGCCCTCCAGAACGGGAACCTTCGGGGGATCTGGGACAATTTCCTGCGCACGGGCACCTTGGATGAGGCGGAGGATTTCGTGGAGGATGTCTTCGACTCGGTGGGGGAGGACAACGTCCAGTCACTGCTGTTTTTGAGCTATATGACCATGGATTGCTACTTTTCCATGGCCAGATTCGTGAAGGAGATCAGCAGGAGCCCGGATGAGATCAGCAATGCCATGGGCGACATCAACGCCGTGATGGGATCGATGAAATCGGCGGAGGATGCGCGCAGATACCTGACAGGGTCCCTTAAAGAAGTGATCCGCCTCAGGGACGGCTCCGCTTCCAGGCGCAACAACCAGATCCTGCGCAGCGCGCTCGATTACATCGATGAGAATTACACGGACGGAGAGATGTCCCTCAACAGTGTGGCGTCGGCGGCGGGACTGAGTCCCAATCGTTTCTCGACCCTTTTCTCCCATGAGATGGGGATGACGTTCATTGAATACCTGATCAGCAAGCGCATGGCCAGAGCGTGCGAGCTTCTGATGACGACGGACCTGAGAAGCTTCGAGGTCGCCTATCAGTCCGGATACAACGATCCTCATTATTTCAGTTCCACATTCAAGAAGATTCACGGTATGTCTCCGAAGGAGTACCGAAGAAGGGGCAGGGACCATGCAGACGGAGGAGAAAGCTAAGGGAAAGGGACAGCCTCTGCAGACGGTTCTCGGGGCTTTCGCGGCGCTGCTGATCATCCCCTTCATCGCGCTGGCTGTCTATCTTCTATATAACATCAACCAGATCGGCAATTCCTATAATACGATCGTTTCCAATATCACCCAGGTAAACGAGTTCAACATCGTGTTCAGGGAAAACATGGACGCGGTCATGTACCTGATGGTGGCCCACTCTCTCAGCAAGGAAGAGGTGGCGGAAGAACCGGATATGACCAATCCGGACAAGCTGATCGCCGAGGCGGAGCAGGCCTTTGAAAACGTCCGCTCCACAACGGTCTCCAAGGATGCGCTCCAGAGAGCGGAGGCGGCTGTCAAGCTGTTCCATTCCCTGCAGAAATGCGTGGATGAGATCAGCTCCACAGTCAAACAGACCGGTCACTATGAAGAAAACATGGAGAGACTGGACCTGGATATCCGAGTGCTGACGGAAATGATCCAGGAGAGGATATCGGAGTACATCTATCACGAATCGGTCAGCATGGAGAACATCCGGCAGGAGATGGACCGGCGCCGGAGCCGGCTGATCAGGTTCTGTGCCGGGGCAGCCCTGCTGCTCGGCCTGTTCACCGCCCTGTTTTCCACCCGCGTGGCCTACAGCATCACCGCTCCGATCCACAGTCTGGTAAAGACGGCGGAGCAGATCGGACGGGGTAATTTCTCGGTGCGGGCCAGGGAACAGGGAAGCCCGGAGATCCGGTCCTTAAGCCGCAGCTTCAATACCATGGCGGGAGAGCTCGACGATCTGGTGGAGCGGAACAGGCAGGAGCAGATCAATCTGAGGAATCTTGAGCTGAAGCTCCTCCAGGCCCAGATCGACCCGCATTTCCTTTATAATACGCTGGACAATATCGTATGGCTGGCGGAGGATGACCGGAAGGAGGATGTGGAGGGGATCGCCGAAGCACTGTCCACCTTTTTCCGGACATCACTCTCGGGAGGACGGGACATTATCCGGATCGGCGAGGAAGAGCGGCATATACGCTCTTATCTGGAGATCCAGCAGTTCCGGTACCGGGATATGCTGACCTATGAGATCGACATCGCTCCCGAATGCCGGGACTATATGATCCTGAAGATGACCCTGCAGCCGATCGTGGAAAACGCCCTCTATCACGGCATCAAGAACAAACGCGGAGGGGGTACGATCACGATCCGGATCCGTCCGGAGGGAAAGCGGATCCTTATCGTGATCAGCGATACGGGGATCGGCATGACCAGTGAGCAGCTCACCGCCCTGGTGAGAATGATCGACGGAAAAGGCCCGTCTTCGACGGATAATTCCCACTTCGGGCTCTCGAACGTGGCGGAGCGCCTGCGGCTGAATTACGGAGAGAGCGCAGGCATGTCCTTTAAGAGCGTTTACGGAGAGGGGACCAGCGTGGAACTGTCTATCCCGAAGATCACCGAGGAGACGGCCGCAGAGGAAACTGCCCCGGAAATTACACGTGAATGACAGGCAATTCCATAAAAAGAGAAAAAAATGAACAAAACGGGAAAAAATTCTCATTTTGTTCTTTTTTATTTTGCCCGGAAAGAGAAAAATCCCCCCGATTCCGGGAAGGATCTTCATGGAAAAACAATCGGCCGGAGCATATACTTACCATCAGAAACATTTGGATGAGCTGCCCATGAGGCAGAGACCAACACTCATTTTCAAAGGAGGAAACTATGAATAAGAAAGTTCTCGCAACTGTTATCGCCGGCGCAGCAGCCGTCATGATGACATCAGCTGTTATGGCTGAAGAACCGATCAAGATCGGCTTCGCACAGGTAGGACATGAGTCTGACTGGCGTACCGCTTCCACAAAGTCCTGCCAGGACGTTTTCTCTGCAGAGAACGGCTATGACCTGAGCTTTGTTGACTGCGACAACGACGAAGCAGCTCAGAAAGAAGCTGTTCGTTCCTTCATCGAGCAGGATGTTGACTACATCATCATCGACCCGATCATCGCTACCGGATGGGACACCGTCCTGACAGAGTGCGACGAAGCTGGTATCCCCGTAATCGTTATTGACCGTACAATCGATGACTCCGACAAATATGCCGCTTGGGTAGGCTCCAACTTCAAGACAGAAGGCCTTGCAGCCGGCGAATGGCTGAATGCTTATGCAACAGCTCAGGGCATCGAAGAGATCAACGCTCTGGTCATCTCCGGTTCCACAGGTTCCTCCGCTCAGATCGGCCGTTCCGACGGTTTCAACGAAGTTGCTGAGAAATATGGCTGGAACGTGATCGACGAGCAGACCGGTGACTTCACCGAGGCTGGCGGCCAGGAAGTTATGGAGAACTACTGCAAATCTTATGAAGGCCAGTTCAACGTAGTTGTCTGCCAGAACGATAACGAAGCATTCGGCGCTATGACCGCTATGGACAATGCCGGTGTTACCTATGGCCCGGGCAACGATGTTATCCTTATCTCCTTCGATGCCTGCACCGCAGGTCTGGAAGATGTCAAAGCCGGCAAGATCACTGCTGACTTCGAGTGCAACCCGCTTGCAGCTCCGTTCGTTGAGGAAGTTATCCAGAAGCTGGCAGCCGGCGAAGAAGTTGAGAAGGAAGTCTACATGGTAGAGCACTGGTATGCTCTTGAAGATGCTATCGTAGAATTCGAGGTCGACGGCGAAGCTCAGGAAATGACCGTTGTTACCGACGAAGTCATCGAGGCTCAGTATTAATTCATCGCCCTGCGGGAGTTGAATATCATCAAAGCATCTAAAAGGAAAAACGTTTGAATTCCTTAGGAGGTCCCATCCTTTCCGGGGCCTCCGTTTTCTCTTGATTAAAGAAAACTGCCGAGAGGCAGCAGCAGGCATGTTGATTGGCAGAAAGGAGAACCTATGGAAGAAAATGTAGTGCTGACCGCGCGGGGGATCACCATGACGTTCCCGGGAGTGAAGGCACTGGAGAATGTCGACTTTACGCTTCGCAAGGGAGAGATCCATGCGCTGATGGGAGAGAATGGCGCAGGTAAATCCACGCTGATCAAATGCCTGACCGGCATCAATGATTTCGAGGCGGGCGAGATCCATGTAGACGGGATCTCAGGACCGGTCAAGAATCATTCCACCAAGGACGCGCAGGAGGTCGGCATCTCGACGGTGTATCAGGAGGTCAACCTCTGCCCCAACCTCTCCGTGGCGGAAAACCTGTTCATCGGCCGCGAGCCGATGACAAAGTTCCACACAGTGGACCGCCGTTCCTACAACAAAAGGTCACAAAAGATCATGGACGAGCTCGGCATCGCCGTGGATGTGACCCAGAACCTTGAAAACTATTCCCTGGCGATCCAGCAGATGGTGGCTATCGCCAGAGCTGTCGATATGGACTGTAAAGTCCTGATCCTGGATGAGCCCACCTCCTCCCTGGATGATGAGGAAGTGGAGAAGCTCTTCACTCTTATGCGCAGCCTTCGGGACAAGGGCGTCGGGATCATTTTCGTCACCCACTTCCTCGAGCAGGTGTATGCGGTCTGCGACCGGATCACGGTGCTCCGCGACGGACAGCTGGTAGGCGAATATCCCATCGCGGACCTCCCCAGGGTCAAACTGGTGGCGGCCATGATGGGCAAGAACCTGGATGACCTGGCGGAGATCCAGAAGGAAAGCATTGAGGATGTGAGCAGGAACCCGCTGGAGATCTCCGCGAAGGGACTGTCGCATACCGGGACCATCAAACCCTTTGACCTGGATATCCATAAAGGCGAGGTGGTCGGAATTGCCGGCCTTTTAGGATCCGGGCGCAGTGAACTGGCCAGGGCCATCTACGGCGCTGACAGGGCCAGCTCCGGAACGCTCAGCGTGGGCGGAAAAGAAGTAAAGATCAAGGAACCGATCGATGCCATGAACCTGGGAATGGGCATGCTGCCCGACGACCGTAAGGCAGAAGGCATCATCGGAGACCTTTCGGTGCGCGAGAACATCATCCTGGCCCTCCAGGCCAAGAGAGGCATGTTCAACCTTCTCTCCAGAGCCAAACAGGAAGAGATCGCCGCGCGCTATATCGACCTTGTGCAGATCAAGACGGCGGACCAGGAGACTCTGGTCAAGCAGCTTTCGGGCGGCAACCAGCAGAAGGTCATCCTGGCCAGGTGGCTGGCAACGGATCCGGATTTCCTGATCCTGGACGAGCCTACCAGAGGTATCGACGTCGGTACGAAATCCGAGATCCAGAAGATGATCGTCAAGCTGGCGGGAGAGGGGAAGAGCATCCTGTTCATTTCCTCCGAGATCGCCGAGATGCTGCGTACCTGCAACCGTATGGCGATCATGCGTGACGGTGAAAAGGTAGGAGAGCTCGATCATGACCTGACACAGGAGAATGTGATGAAAGCGATCGCAGGAGGTGAGGGAACAAAATGAAAAAGGACTCTTTCTGGAAGAGGGTAACCGGCTGGAGCCTGTTCCTGCCGGTGGTCAGCCTGCTGCTGGTCATGGCTGTCAATATCATTCATGATATCGCTGTCGGAGCCAATCCGCTTTCCTTCTTTATGATCACCCTCCGGCAGACGACCGGCAACGGAACCATCCTTTACGGACGTATCATTGATATCTTAAACCGCGGCAGTGAGGTGGCCATCCTTGCTATCGGCATGACGCTGGTGGTATCCTCCTCAGCAGGAACGGATATCTCCGTCGGCTCGGTGATGAGCCTGTGCGCGAGCTTCTGCTGCATGCTGCTGGCCGGTTACGGCGTTTCCTCCGCCACCACGCTGGCGTGCCCGCTGATCGTGGGTATCCTGGCAGGCATCCTTCTGGGTGTGATCTGCGGTATGTTCAACGGAACGCTTGTGGCCTACTTCGGGATACAGCCCATGGTGGCGACCCTGATCCTGTATTCGGCGGCCCGTGCCATCGGCCTGCTGCTGTGCAATGACCTGATCGTCTACGTCCGCAACGGCACCTTCGGCATCTTCGGCGGCTTCCTGGGAGTGATCCCCACACCGGTGGTGATCGCGGCCATATGTATCCTCGTGATGACGCTGGTCCTTAAGAAGACGGCACTGGGAATGTATATCCAGTCGGTCGGCATCAACGGCAGAGCCAGCCGCATTGCCGGACTCAACTCCAAGAGGATCATCTTCCTTACCTACATGCTGTGCGGCCTGTTCGCAGGCATTGCAGGCATCGTAGCCTCCTCGAGGATCACCTCCGCCGACTCCAACAATATCGGTCTCTATTTTGAGATGGACGCCATCCTTGCGGTGGCACTGGGCGGCAACTCCCTGGGCGGCGGCAAATTCAACCTTGCCGGCTCCATCATCGGTGCCTACACCATCCAGGCTATCACCACAACGCTCTATGCGCTGGGTGTTTCCTCCACCCAGGCTCCGGTGTTCAAGGCCGTCATCGTCATCCTGATCGTGGCGATCCAGGCACCGCCTCTGAAGGCTTACATGAAGAGAAGAAACATGGCAAAACAGGTGAAAGGAGCGGCATAATGGGTAAGAAAACAAAACTCAACGGGCATACGATCCTTTTGCTGATCACCATCGCCCTGTTCATCGTCCTGTATGCAGGCGGCTGCATTGCTTACGGCAGCAAGGGATTTACCCACCTGCAGACCTTCCTTAACATCCTGATCACGAACGCGGGCCTGATCTGTGTGACCTGCGGACTGACCATCGTCATGCTCACGGCCGGCATCGATATTTCCGTCGGCGCCCTGATCGCCATGGACTGCATGATCCTGGCAGTAGGCATGCGCAGTGGGATGAACGCCATCGTCATGGTGCTGATCGTTCTGCTCATCGGTGTGGCTTTCGGCATGTTCCAGGGCTTCCTGGTCGGCTATCTTGAGATCCAGCCCTTTATCGTGACCATGGCGGGCATGTTCTTCTGCCGCGGCATGACGGCTGTGATCTGTACGGACCAGGTGTCCATCACCCAGCAGACGAGCGCAATGTTCTATGCATGGGCCAATGCGAAGATCAACATTCCCTTCGGCGGATACATCAACAGCAAGGGCAAATATATGGTGCCCTACATCCGTCCGAGCGTGGTGATCGCCCTGCTCCTGCTGATCCTTACGTTTATTATGCTCAGGCATACAAAGCTTGGCAGATCCTTCTACGCCATCGGCGGCAACGCCGTATCAGCGGCCATGATGGGACTGAATGTCAAGCAGATCAAGATGAAGGCGTATATGCTTTCCTCCATTTTCTGCTCCATCGGAGCCATATGCTACTGCCTGAACACGATGGCCGGTTCTGTCTCCCAGGCCCTGGGCCTTGAGATGGATGCCATCTCATCGGCAGTCATCGGCGGTACGCTGCTGACGGGCGGCGTCGGAAATGTGCTGGGATCCTTCTTCGGCGTGCTGATCAACGGGACGATCTCCTCGATCGTCAAGACCAACGGCAAGCTGGCCAGCTCCTGGCCCAACATCCTTACCGCAGCGCTGCTGTTCCTGTTCATCGTAATTCAGAGTGTATTTGCAATGCTCAGGAACAGAAAGAAATAAGATAAAGAAAGACAGGATATGACAGGGGCCGGTTC
>DGTA01000059.1:18189-23586 GCA_002394165.1 Lachnospiraceae bacterium UBA4348
GAACCGGCCCCTGTCATATCCTGTCATTTTTTCAGCCTTCCCTCACTCTTACGAGAAGAAGCCGTCCGCTGTCCACCAAAACGAGAGCTGTCTGCCCGGGAAGGGGTTCGTTGCTGATCCCGTAAGGGTCCTCACAGGAGATCGCGGCGTGATCGAGAGGATACCTGGCATTCTGTATGGTGACCTTGGCGCTTTCGCATCCGAAGGCGACCAGGGAGAAATAGGGCCACTGGTCTTTGATCTTCCCTTCTTTTCCGGGAGAGAGGATCTCCATCTCGGAATAATCATCCACCGCCAGTGCTTCCTTTCCCAGGGAATCGAGCATCAGCAGGATGGACAGGTTCGCCAGGGTGTGATCCATGCGCCTGCCGCAGATCCCCGCAAGCAGGAAGCTGTCAAATCCCCGGCGCAGCGCCTCCTTGACAGCGTAGACCGTATCGGTGTCATCTTTGGCTGTGGGAAGAACGATGGTGGGGGTATCGAGATGGGGATCGGGATGGGAATCGAAATCCCCGATGATCAGATCGGGCCTCAGGCCCATTGCCTCCATATGACAAAGGCCGCTGTCGCAGAAAATATTGAAGTCATCTTCTTTCAGATAAGTTCTCAGATGATCGTAATCGCTGATTTCAGCGCCTCCGAAGATCACACATCTCCTCATGGTGGTTCTCCTTTCTTTTGCACGTCCGGATCTCGACTGCAGCAGACCCATTATACCTTTATCCGGGTGGAAAAGAAAGCGACAGCCGGCCCGTGCCATTTACTTTTTAAAACAAAAAGTCTATAGTATTAATGTGCGATTGACAGTGATTTTTGAGCGACAGGAGGAGGAAACATCATGAATAAGATTGCCGAAACACTGGCCGGACTGGGGATTTTTTATGTAGCGACCGCGCAGGGCAGCCAGCCGCGGGTACGTCCTTTCGGGGCGGTGGCGGAATATAACGGTAAGGTATATATCTGTACGAATAATACAAAAGACTGTTATAAACAGATGATCGCCAATCCTAAAACGGAGATCACCGGAACGTTTCCGGACGGGTCCTGGATCCGTCTGTCGGGGGAACTGGTGCGGGATGATGACGATGCAGCCAGAGAAGCCATGCTGGAAGCCAATCCTTCTCTTAAGGGAATGTACAGGGTAGGAGACGGTATTTTTGAGGTACTGTACCTGAAAGATCCGGTCTGCACAAAGTACTCCTTTACGGCGCCGCCTGAAAAGATCGAAGGAGAAGCGTGAATGGTTAAGATAATTGCTGACAGCACCTGCGACCTTTCACCGGAACTGATCGATCAGTACAATATCCGTATCCTGCCTCTTTTCGTGAGAATGGACGAAGAGGAGCACCTTGACGGGGTGGATATCACCCCCGATGAACTGTTCAGGTGGTCGGATGAGAAAAAAAAGACCCCGTCCACGGCGGCCCCGACCCCGGGACAGATCCTGGAAGCCTTTGAGGAGGAACTGAAGAGGGCGGACGAGCTGATCGTCTTTACGATCTCATCCGGGATGTCCTCAAGCTATACGAACTGCTGCCTGGCTGCGCAGCAATGCACGGCGCCGGAGCGGGTCACGGTGATCGATTCGGCCAATCTCTCCACGGGGATCGGACTTCTGGTGATCCAGGCGGCCGTCATGGCCGGTGAAGGGGCCGATGCCGCATCCATACGCGAGGAGATCGAAAAGCTGCGCCCGCTCGTGCGTGCCAGCTTCGTGGTGGATACGCTTGTTTTTCTTCACAGGGGAGGACGCTGCTCCGGCACGGCCATGCTGGTCGGCAGCGTCCTGCAGCTGCATCCGCGCATCGAGGTGGCGGACGGGGCGATGCATCCCGGGAAGAAGTACCGCGGCAGCATGAATCATTTTGTGATGAACTATGTGAAGGATATGGAGGCTGATCTGAAAACGGCCCGCAGGGAGCGCGTATTTATCACCCATTCGGGCTGCCCGCAGCAGATCATTGATGAGGTAAAGAGTTACCTTGGGTCGCTGGGGGTTTTTGATGAGATCCTTATCACCAGAGCGGGGAGCGTCATCTCGTCCCACTGCGGCCCGGGCACACTGGGCGTGCTGTTCATCGCAGGCCGGTAAAAAGAGGCTTCCCAAAGCGTACGAGCGCTTGACTTTCCCTGCGCACCTGATTATAATCAGGCTGTAAATGCTGGGGGAGCGAAAGCTGAGATGTGTTTATACAGACCCTTATTACCTGATCCGGTTAATACCGGCGTAGGGAAGCAAAAGGAGAAAGTTTGCAAGACCCCGTGCATCTGCATGGGGTTTTCTGATTCTGTATGAAAACTGACAGCCAAAGTGGATTGACAAGAAAGGAGAAACTTATGGAAGCAAGTGTAGCAATTCAGTCCCTGCCCGCTGCGGCGGATGAAGAAGAACTGATCAGGATCGTTGACGAGGTGATCGCCTATATCGCTTCGAGCGGCTACAACTATTATGTCGGCCCGTTCGAAACAACGATCGAGGGTCCCTATGATGAACTGATGGATATCGTTAAAGAATGCCAGCATATCGCTGTCCGCGCAGGCGCTCCGTCCGTGGCCGCCTATGTAAAGGTCAGTTATAAGCCGGAGGGTGAGGTTCTTTCCATTGAGAGAAAAGTCGGAAAATATCACAGATAAGCTGCCGGCAGCCGGAGCACTTATCCTGATCGTGCTGATCTGGCAGTTTTTGAGTATGACGGGCATTGTTCCGGCGTACATGCTGCCTTCGCCGGTTGCAGTGGTAAAAGCCTTTGTGAAGGATCTTCCCAATATCATGTTCCATGCGTCCACGACGCTTAAGGAGGCAGCCGCCGGACTGGCGATCGGCATTGGCCTTGCCTTTGTCATGGCCGCGGTGATGGACCGCTTTGGCCTGCTTCAGAAGGCGCTCTATCCGATCATGATCATCACGCAGACGATCCCTACCATTGCGCTGGCACCGGTGCTTGTCCTGTGGATGGGATTTGGCATGGCTCCCAAAATCACGCTGGTGGTCATCACCACCTTCTTTCCGATCGCCGTGAGCCTGCTGGACGGGTTTAAGGGTGCCGATCCGGATGCGGTCGACCTGCTTCGTGCGATGGGAGCGGACCGGAGGCAGATCTTTTACCATGTAAAATTCCCCTCCGCGCTGCCGTACTTTTTCTCGGGACTGAAAGTCTCCGCCTCCTATGCGGTGGTCGGAGCCGTGATCTCCGAGTGGCTGGGCGGATTTGAGGGACTGGGAGTCTATATGACCCGGTCCAGGAAAGCCTATGCTTTTGACCGGATGTTTGCCGTGATCCTGCTGATCGTTGTCATGAGCCTGCTGCTGATGGGGCTGGTGAACCTGATCGGGAGGCTGGCGATGCCGCATCTGAGAGCAAAGAAGACCTTTGGAAAAGGAAATTGAATTTAGAAAGATAAGGAAGAAAAATGAAGAATATAAAAATGATGACAGCAGCCGCTGCTGCCCTGACCCTTTTAGGAACCGCGCCGATGGCCACATGTGCCGATGAGATCCAGAAGATCACGGTATGCCTCGACTGGACGCCCAACACAAACCACACCGGACTGTACGCCGCACAGGCACTCGGCTATTATGAGGAGGCCGGCCTGGAAGTCGAGATCGTCCAGCCGCCCGAGAACGGCGCGCCTTTAATGTGCGCTTCCGGTCAGGCACAGTTTGCTGTGGACGCCCAGGATACGATCGCCGCGGCATTCGATATGGATGAGCCGCTGGAGGTGACGGCTGTTGCCGCCCTGATCCAGCACAATACATCCGGGATCGTCTCCCGCGCGGGAGATGGGATCGAATCGCCGAAGGGACTGGAAGGAAAGACCTATTCCACCTGGGAATCACCAATCGAGCTGGCGATGATCGAACATGTCATGGAGCAGGACGGCGGAGATTTTTCGAAGGTGACCCTGATCCCCAATGATATCACCGATGAACCGGCAGCCCTGGCTGCCCACCAGACGGACGCCATCTGGATCTTCTATGGCTGGGGCGGCATCAATGCCCAGATCGAGGGAGTCGACGTCGATTACTGGGATTTTGGAGAGATCAGTCCTGAGCTGGATTACTACACGCCCATCCTGATCGCCAATAACGCATTTCTGGAGGAAGATCCGGAGACCGCGAAAGCTTTCCTGGCGGCGACCGCGAGGGGGTATGAGTATGCCGTTGAAAATCCGCAGGAAGCGGCTGACATGCTGATCGCAGGCGATTCCACCGGATCCCTGGGAGAAGCGCAGGAGCTGGTCTACGCAAGCCAGGAGTGGCTCAGCGAAAAATATATCGAGGACGCCCCGGCATGGGGACAGATCGATCCGGACCGCTGGAATGCCTTCTACAGCTGGCTGTACGAGAATTCCCTGACAAGTCAGGATCTGACAGGAAAGGGCTTCACTAATGACTATCTCCCGGAGTGAGACGAACATAAATAATCTGTCATCACCACTGCTTTCGGCGGAACATATCACCAAAAGATACGGTGATAAGACGATCATCCGTGATATCGGGATCCGCCTGGAACAGGGGGAGCTGGTCTCTTTGCTGGGCCTTTCCGGATCCGGGAAGACCACCCTGTTCCACGTCCTCTCAGGCCTGACAAGACCGGAGGAGGGCAGCGTGTACCTGGAGGGGGAGGAGATAACCGGAAAGCCCGGAAAAGTCAGCTATATGCTGCAGAAAGACCTGCTGCTCCCCCACAAAAAGATCATCGACAACGTCTCCCTGCCGCTGGTCCTCAAGGGCACCCCGAAGAAGAAAGCCAGGGAGGAGGCGGAGCCTTATTTCGAGCCCTTCGGGCTTGAGGGAACGCAGTATCAGTATCCGGATCAGCTCTCCGGCGGCATGCGGCAGCGGGCAGCCCTGCTGCGCACCTACCTGTCGAGATCGCGCGTCGCCCTTCTGGACGAGCCTTTTTCGGCGCTGGACACCATTACAAAGAGCCAGATCCATGAGTGGTACCTGGATGTCATGGAGAAGATCGATCTTTCCACCCTGTTTGTCACCCATGATATCGACGAGGCAATCCTGCTGTCCGACCGTATCTACATCATGACCGGAAAGCCGGGGGAGATCCACAGCGAACTTCGGATATTGCCGGAGAGGAATAAGAGGAAAGACTTTACGCTGACGGATGAGTTCCTGCAGTATAAAAGACAGATCATTGAAAAACTATGACAGGGGACACTCCTCGTCATGCATTGGCGTAAAAAGACAACACCCTGTTCCACGGGGCACACTGGCGTTCTCACCGCAGCGCAGCGGTACATAAGGCTCGGGCTTCGCCCTTGCCAAGTACCGGCGCTGCGGTAGGTCCCCTTTGGAACAGGGTGTTGCTTTTTTTCTACTCTGCCAAACCAGGAGTGTCCTCTGTCACCACAGCATGACACAGAACCGTCCCCTGTCAG
>DGTA01000011.1:0-2577 GCA_002394165.1 Lachnospiraceae bacterium UBA4348
TCAACAGAGAACTGGTGGAAGAGGACCTGATGCAATGGGATAAACTCTACTATGTCGGAGCGGACGCATTTCAGTCGGGGATCCTGCAGGGCGAGATGGCAACAGAGTATTTCAAGGCACATCCCGAGGCGGACAGAAACGAAGACGGCAGTATCCAGTATGTAGTACTTGAAGGCGAGGCCGGGCACCAGGACGCTATCATAAGGACGGAGTACTCAGTGGACACCATGATCTCCAACGGGATCCTGCTGGACAAGGTCGGCTACGCGATCGCCAACTGGAACCGCGCCCAGGCCAGAAGTAAGATGGAACAGCTCATCGACGGAAACGGAAGCGGCATCGAGCTGGTGCTGGCCAACAACGACGATATGGCCCTTGGCGCAATAGAGGCTTATCAGGGCAGAGGGATCCCCGCGGATGAGTGGCCGGCCATCTTCGGGATCGACGGAACGGACACGGGACTTGAGGCTGTGATCGCCGGCTCCATGACCGGTACGATCTACAACGATAAGGACGGGCAGGCCCGGGCTATGGAGGAACTGGCCTACACGCTGGCCTCCGGCGGCTCGCTGGACAAAATGCAGCTTCCCGACGGCGTCGCGATGCAGGACAACAAGTACATCCGCCTTCCCTATGAAAAAGTGGACCGGGAGAAGGCTGAGGAGTATTTGTCAAAATAGGGATAAAAGTAGTACAAATCGCCATATAAAGGGGGCTCTGATCGACTCCTTACTCGATTGAAACATGCTTCTTTTGGGATTATAATAGGTTTCTGCGCAGCCGGAAGGCGCGCGGAAACCTGTATTTTTTTCAGGAAAGGAAGTTGAAAATGAAAAAGAAAGCATTACTTTTATTTATGGCTATGTGCATGGCTGTAACAGCTCCCGGCTTTACTGTAGCGGGAGCCACAGCGCAGGCTGGTGATAACAAGGAGACCGAAACCGGCAAAGGCAGCTCTGCCGCAGAGAAATACTCTGATGTCAGCGTTCTGACCGGAGAGCCCATCGACCCGACGCTGGCCGCTCAGAGACCGATCGCGGTCATGTTCCCGATCGACAAAGAAGCGCAGCCCCAGTACGGCCTGAGCAACGTCGATGTCTTCTATGAGATCATCGAAGAGGGCAGCATGAGCCGCCAGATGGGAATTATCCAGGACTGGCAGAACCTTGAGAGGATCGGCAACATCCGCAGCATCAGGGCATATTTTGTCTACGAGGCACTGGAGTGGGATCCCATTATCATCCACTACGGCGGACCGATCGACTACACTAAGGACATCCTCACCAGAAAAGACGTCGATAACATCAACGGCGTTGGCGGTATCCTCGGTTCTGATTACGGCTGCTTCTACAGAGTTCCCGCCGGCAGCAGGTCGGAGCACACTGCTTACACTGACGCGGAGCACATCAAAGAAGCCATCAGGAAAGCGGGCTTCGAGACGGAGCACAGAAGAGCTTACTACAACAAGAAGCACTTCACCTTCGCGCAGGAGCGCAACACGCTCAAGCAGTATGGTGATTCTGTGAGCGCGGTGTACCTGGATATGAGAGACAGCTTCCCTGTCACAAAATCCGCGCTGACCTACAACGCCGAGGACGGAAAGTACTACAAGACGATCTACGGCGAGCCTCAGAAAGACGCGGTGACCGACGAGCAGATGGCCTTCGACAATGTTTTGATCCAGAGAGCCAGCGCCGAGCCCAGAGAAGACGGCTCTTCCTACCTCAGGATCCTCATCGAGGAGGACGGCCAGGACGGATTCTTCCTCACCGGCGGCCGGATGATCCATGTCACCTGGGAGAAGGGCGAGGGCAACGACTACAAGCCCACTACCTTCTATGACGACAACGGCAATGAGATCCAGCTCAACAAGGGAAAGACCATGATCTTCATCATCAGGGACGAGGATTCCTTCAGTGTTGACGGCGTCACATACGAGCCCGAAGATCACGAAACACTCGAGTAACGGAACAGAAACGCTTTTGTAAACTATCTGCCAAAAGATAGAATATTTGTGAAAGAAATGTAAAATATCTGAAATAAAAGGATTTACATTTCATCCTTCCCACGTCTATAATGAAATTGTGTAATGCATTCAGCATGGAAGTGCTCGGCATTTAGATGTTCAGCATGGAAAGGATCACAATTATGAACAGATTACTTCGGGATGCCGGAAAGGGGCTGATCGCCTTCCTGGCAGCGATCACTCTGATCGTTCAGAGTGTACTCCCGGTTTATGCGGGTACGGCGGGAGCGGAAAGCGAAACATCCGCCTCCGGCTATACGGTTTCGGAGGAGACCGGATTCTACACGCTGGACTATTTTGACAGGATCGCGATCAATTCCGTGCGGGGAACCCTCACGATCAAGCCCGGCGAAGACTTCACCATTTCATTCCCGAACGGATGGGAACACATTCCATCCTTCTCGGTGCAGGACGACATCCTGGTGGTGAGCGGCCGGAAGAGCGCGGATCAGGAAAAGAGTTCAAACGGGTCAGTCGTCGTTATCGGCGAGGACGAGCCCGCGGCGGATGGAAACAGCGCCGCAGCGGTCTCTACTGTGGAGGTTCCTGCT
>DGTA01000011.1:2633-5791 GCA_002394165.1 Lachnospiraceae bacterium UBA4348
GAGAGCGCTGAGGCGGAACCTGCTTCTTCGACAGAAACTTCGGAAACGAATGGAGCTGAGCCCGAGATCGTGATCACGATCCCTTCCGGGATCGGCCTCGATACACTTCGGGTTGCGATGGAAAATGGGAACCTGATCATAACCGACATAACTGCCAACTCCGTGACGATCCAGTCCGGAGGAGGAAAACTTGTCATGAAGGACGTATCCCTGGGAACAGTTGATATCTATACGGATTCCGGTTCGGTTTCCGTTTCGGAGTGCAATTTTAACAGCCTGAATATCGGCATGGCGGAAGGGCGAGTGGAAATCAACTCGGATGAGAGTCTTTCAAGATGCAGGATGGAGATCAAGACCGGCGACGGGGAGATCAGTTACAACGGCACTTCGGAGGGCGACCAGTACATGCAGCCCGGAAACGGAAAGCGGTTTCTGACGATCCAGATGGGAAGCGGCGACATCAGTATCAAAGGATGATGCCGGATTTTGCCGCGGGAGTAGACGAGACCAGCATTTTAAGGTAAATTATAAGTAACAGTTCAGCAGCCCGGATCCTGAATTCCGGGTTGCTGATTCGTTACGGTTATAATAAACAATAATGTATAAAGGAGCGGGATATGAGAGTAACAGATGATATCAAATATGTTGGCGTAAATGATCACCAGGTAGACCTGTTCGAGGGACAGTACGTTGTTCCCAGAGGAATGGCATACAACTCTTATGTGATCCTCGACGAGAAGATCGCTGTCATGGACACCGTAGACCAGCACTTCGGCGAGGAGTGGCTTGCTAATCTTGCAGCTGTCCTTGGCGACAGGAAGCCGGATTACCTCATCGTACAGCATATGGAGCCCGATCACTCCGCTAATATCACGAGTTTCCTGGGCGCTTATCCGGACGCTGTGGTCATTGGAAATGCCAAGACATTCACCTTCATGGAGCAGTTCTATGGCAAGAATCCTTCCATGAAGAAGCAGATCGTCAAGAACGGCGAGGAACTCTGCCTCGGCAAGCATGTCCTGAAGTTTGTGTTCGCGCCTATGGTTCACTGGCCTGAGGTCATGGTCACATACGATAGCACTGACAAGGTCCTTTTCTCCGCTGACGGCTTCGGCAAATTCGGCGCCAACGATGTGGAAGATCCCGAGGGATGGGCTTGCGAAGCGCGCAGATACTATTTTGGCATCGTGGGCAAATACGGACTTCAGACACAGAAGCTCCTGAAGGCGGCCGCAGGACTTGACATTCAGGTCATCTGCCCTCTCCACGGCCCCGTTCTGAGCGAAGATCTCGGATACTACCTTGGCATGTATGACAAGTGGTCTTCCTACACACCTGAGGAACCCGGCGTCTGCATCGCTTACACATCCGTTTACGGCCACACCAAGGCCGCAGCTGAGAAGCTTGCAGAGCTTCTTCGCGCGAAGGGCGTCAAGGTCGCCATCAGCGATCTGGCAAGAGACGACATGCCTGAGGCAGTTGAGGACGCGTTCCGCTATGACAGACTGGTCCTTGCTACAACGACCTACAACAACGGCATTTTCCCCTTCATGCATACATTCATCGAGCACCTGACAGAGCGCGAGTACCAGAACCGCACCATCGCTATCATCGAGAACGGAACCTGGGCTCCTGTAGCAGGCAAGCTCATGAAGGCCATGTTTGAGAAATCCAAGAACATCACCTTCACAGAGACGACAGTTACGATCAAGTCCGCGCTGAACGCGGACAGCGAAGCCGCACTTGAGAAGCTGGCTGAAGAGCTGGCAGGCTGAGGGCTGTTAGAAATAGTTTGCCGGAGAATCCGGCAGGCTGAAAATGATTTGGTGGTAATGAGGCCGCCGCACCGGTTGGTGCGGCGGTTTTTTTCTGGGTTTTTTGGTGGGATATTGTTGTTTTCAGAGTGAATTTCATTGGAAATCAGTCGGCTTCAGAGTGAATTAGGCACAAACAGCGGAAAAACAGATTCATACACAAAAGATTGCATGCAATCTTTTTGAAAAATCAAAAAAACAGGTATAGATTAACGAAAAATAGCAATCTATACCTGAAATGATCGATATTTTGTTGGTAAGTACCTGAAATCTTAGCTAAAGCGATATTTTGACTCAAGACTGACTGTATTCCGATAATGAGTTGTGTATGATTTTAAATAACCAGCTTCTTATGCCCAACCGCCGCAGAAGCAAGCCGGAATCCGGCCCAACCGCAAAATCACCACAAAATCAAGCAATTTCCTCAATGATGCGCATGCGAATCCTCAACGCCAACCTTGAACTTGCCGTAGCGGATCTTCTGGTGATGATAGAGGCCATAGTTTCCGGATACGGTGGAGGCGATGGCGATGGCCAAAAGGTAGTAGGGCCAGCCCTCGAAGCCGAACATCTCGAAACAGATGAGAAGAGTGCCGAGAGGGCAGTTGGTGACGCAGCTGAATAGGCAGCCCATGCCGATGGCTGCCGCAAGACCGCTGGGGATACCCATGAGAGGTCCCACGACAGAGCCGAAAGAGGCACCTATGAACAGTGCGGGAACAATTTCACCGCCCTTGAAGCCGGCTGCGATGGAGACGGCTGTAAACAGGATCTTCAGAAGGAATGCGTAGACAGGGACGGGTTCTCCCTGCAGGCATTCGGTGATGACGTGTCCGCCGGCGCCGTTGTAGAACTGGCCGCCGGAGAGAAGCGTCATGGCAAGCAGGATGACTGCGACGATTGCCGCGCGGGGAATCGGAGCAGTGGGGATTTTCCTCGCCAGCGCGGGGATCTTGCCAAGTGCGACGACAAAGAGCACGCTTACCAGCGCGCAGAGAACGGCCAGCGCGAAGGTGGCCACAGCCATAGGCAGGGAGAAGGGCTTTACGGAGGAGAGTGCCCAGGGATGTTTCTCAACGCCCATCATAGTTGAAATATAGTAGGCGGGAAGAGCTGAGAGAACACAGGGGACTAGCGCGTCGTACTGCAGAAGGCCTACATGGCTGATCTCCATGGCGATTACGGTGGCGGCGAGCGGCGTTCCGAAGAGTGCCGAAAAAGCGGCGCTCATGCCGGCCATGACCATGATCCTCCGGGCTTCTTCCTGGAAATGAAGGCGCTTGCCCATCTCGTCGCCAAGGCAGCCGCCGATCTGCAGCGCAGCGCCTTCGCGGCCTACGGAAG
>DGTA01000018.1 GCA_002394165.1 Lachnospiraceae bacterium UBA4348
CCCGTAGAGATGTCAGATCACCCCTCCTTCCGGGAGGAACTGACCTTCCGGGCGAAAAAGGAGAATATCCTGATCTGAACATGATCATGAACATTTGATATTGAATACTCCTCATAGACAGCCTCCCCGCTGCAGGCCCTTACGGTCTGCGGCGGGGAGGTTTTTGGTTGACGTCACAAAAGCACGGGAAGAACAGAGCACAGCACAGGATGAAACCATGATAAGAGATATTTTGCCACTTCCCGGCCTGATTTTGATATGTTTGGGCCGATTGTATCGGAATGTATACAAGAAGAAGAGAAACCGGTGTCTCAATTCTGCGGAATCTGGGCCGGATGTATATTTTTAAAAAAAATCCGAATGCTATCATCTGAATGTAGTCGAGAGACATCTGTCGAGAAGTGCGGAGCCTGATGAAAACAGGCGAGAGAACACAGGATACAAGGATACAGATACTAAGATTCAGATACAAAGATACAAATTCAAAAGATACATTCGGAGAGACCGGCAATGAAGAACCTTTTCCATGCAGCAACAACAGCAACAGCAACAGGTGTAAATACAAACACAAACACCGGCACCAATACAAATACAAAAACGAGTGCAGGTCTGGCGTCCGCTTTGCTTGGCGCCTGCCCCCTGTTCACCATGATCCTCTGGGGCAGCATGTATGTGGCCAACAGGATGATCATGGAGAGCATCCCTGCCATGGTCCTGCTCTTTGTCCGCTTTGCTGTTTCGGGCGGCCTGCTGCTGGGCGTCGCAAAGCTGCGGGGCCTGGCCATGATCAGGCGGGAGGATTTCGGCGACCTCCTGCAGGCCGCCATTCCCGGGTATTTTATCTGTGAGGGAGCCCTGCTCCTGAGCACCCAGTATTCCAGTGCCGGCTTTGCATCCCTCCTCAATGCCATGAGCCCCGTGACGATCTCTGTCTTTGCCGTCTTTTTCCTGGGAGAGCGGATTTCTCACCGGGAGATCGCGTCGCTCCTGGTGGCGGTCCTGGGCGCGGTCGTGATCATCGGAAATCCCGGGGACGGCGTCACGGCTGTTGGCATCTTCTTCGCGTTGCTTTCCCTCGTGACCTGGTCCTATATCACGACAGTCCCCATGCGCAGGCTGACAGCCAAATACGACCCCATCGTCGTGACCGGCGCTGCCATGGCCGTCGCCGCCCTGCCTGCCCTTCCCGCCTCCGCTATCTGGATGCGCGCCACCGGTGAGACCATGCATCTGTCCGCCGGCCTGATCCTGCCCGTCCTGTATGTGAGCCTGGTCTGCACGGCCGGTGCCCATTTCCTCTGGAACATGGCCATGTCCAGGGGCGCGGCGACCGGATGTGCCGCCTTCTATCCCTTCCAGCCGCTCACATCCATGGTCCTGGGCGTCCTGCTGCTGGGAGAAAGCTGCAGTGCCAGCTTTCTGACCGGTGCCGCCATGATCCTCTTCTCCATCCTCATGCGGCAGGCCGGGGCTGTGCCCGCCCTTCATCTCAAGAGGCACAGACATGCCTGGACAACATGAGCGGAAACTGTGCAGGCCGGACGACTGGCAGATGCTCAGCCGTCAGACGGCTGAGCCCGGGCTGGCAACGTGTTGTATTTTTTCGTCTTCTTTGGGGCGAATACAAATATGAACAGGCGCATGCTCCGATAAAACAGGATACCCCAAACACTTCATACAAGAACCTCTCCGGTGCGTGTCGCCACTGACTGCATCGGAGAGGTTTTTTGCGAACGGTTATTTCCTGATCCGATCCCAGGCATTATAAAAACAGGCAGTAAACCTGATTATATTCCGCAGCAGGTGGAACATCAGCACATAAATAGAACGAACGTTCTTGACAAAATGATAAAATATGGTATGATTATTGATATATTACGGATGAATCTGCTGCGTATGGATTGACAGAACAGTATAAGAGGAGTGGATTCGGCAAGGAGGCTGGAAGATGACGATTCAGGAAATGAAGGAGAGAAAGCGGGAACTGGGTTACTCGTATGAACAGCTGGCAGAACTGGCCGGCATTCCCTGCAGCACTGTCCAGAAGATATTCGGCGGAACGACACGCTGCCCCAGACGCTCTACGATCGAGTCGCTGGAGCGGGTTCTTCTGCCTTCAGCCCCGGCTGCGGAGAAAGAAGAGATACAGCGGGAAAAGGCGCTTTCAGAGAAATATGTTTCAGACAGATATTTATACGATGCGGGCCAACCGGGTGTCCTGCGGGAGCCCGGCGGTGTCTATCACACTTCTTTGAATGGAAAAGAAAAATATACCGTGACGGATTATTTTCATTTCCCGCCGGAAAGGGGAAGATGCGAGCTGATCGACGGCGTGCTCTATGACATGGCTTCTCCCAACGCAGCCCATCAGGGGATGAGCCTCCGGCTCGGGGCGCTCTTCCTGCAGTATGTGGATGGACATGGCGGGGATTGCCGTGTGTTTACAGCCCCCTTCGATGTGATCCCGGATCCTTCGGACCGGCATACGGTCGTGCAGCCGGATGTGATGATTATCTGCGACCCGTCAAAGATCGGGAAAGGATATTGTGAGGGACCGCCGGATCTGGTCGTTGAGATTCTGTCCCCGGGTACCAGACGCCGGGATCTGATTACCAAGCATGCCAAGTATGCAGAGGCGGGCGTCCGGGAGTACTGGATCGTGGACATTGAGGCGCAGACGGTTGTCGTCTACGATTTCGAGCACGAGGGCCTGCCGAAAATCTGCGGCTTTGATACGCCGGTACCGGTTGGAATCTGGGGAGGAGAATACTTTGTTGACTTTTCTTCGATTCTGGCCAGGCTGTGAAGCAGGATCAGGACCGGCAACGGGCAGACAAAAGAGGCTGGCAGAAACCCTGCAGCCATGCAAA
>DGTA01000058.1 GCA_002394165.1 Lachnospiraceae bacterium UBA4348
TTCAAGGCATATCTTGATTACTTCGGAGTGAAGTACTGATATCACACAAAACTGGAAGAAATATGCAGCGCCAGCGACAAATCGGTGTTTTCCGGCATTTATTAATTCCGGGATGACCGCAAGTTCAAATCTTGTCGAATTGACACGAAAAAAGGAGTACCGAAAGGTGCTCCTTTTTTGTGCCGATCTAAAGATATTAGTTAATCACATTACCTGTAGTACAGCACCAGCAGACTCAGCGCTGCCGCCAGTACCAGGATCCACCCGACCACCAGCATGAGGGCATGCTTTTTTTCGGCGTGAACCGCAATATATTCCCGGATCAGAGCACTCGGCCAGTAGTAGAACGCTACATGGCTTCCGATTCCGGTACACTGAAGTCCCACTTTTCTGCAATAGCGGAGCGCACGGTATACATGATAGTTGCTGGTGACAAGCGCGGTATAGTGACGCCCGCCCCTCGCTTCGATGATCTTCTTGGAATTGGCAATATTCTCAAACGTGGTCGCCGACTGGTCTTCTGCAAGAATGTGATCCGCCGGGATCCCGTTTTCGATCAGATACCTCTTCATCGCCTCAGCTTCGGAGATTTTTTCATCGTCTCCCCGGCCGCCTGACGGAATCAGGTACGGCGGCGTCGGATCCTTTCGGTAGACCAGTATCGCCTTGTCAACTCTTTTAGCAAGAAGCTTTGTCAGCTTTTCACCTCCGGAAAGACCGGCCCCATGAATGATGACATAGTCGAAATCCCTCTTATACGGGATCAGCATCAGAAATACCGAATAGATCATGAACATCAGAAAAGAAATGGACAGGTAGATCACGGATATGCTTATAATGAACATCAGGATATTGAAAATGAAACCCACCTGCGAATGTTTACCGAAACTGTTGTACGCCTGCTGCCGGAAGTAAAAAACAAACGTGGCCACCTCCCCGGCTCCAACGATCAGGCCCAGCACCAGTGAAAGCAGGTGGGCCAGGGAAATCCCTTCTTTCCAGATCGTGATCACACCATTCCAGATCAAAAACACCGGCACCAGCAGAAGCGCAAAAAACACAATGAGCAGCACCATCGTGAATATCCGGCTGCCAGCCAGAAGGAGAAGTCCCTCCGCGGACATGATCAGGGCGGCAAACAGGAGCAGACAGTTGCGGTAGCGGCTCCTGTCCCGGTTAAATGCATAAATAAACAGCCCGCATACGATGATGGTGGCTGCATAAAAAAGATAGCGTACCATCTGATTCTTCCCCCTGTGTTCTTCTCTACGACAGGATACCCAATCTGGAGAACAAATTCAATCGTTTTTCCCGTGCCGGGCAGATTATTCTTGACTTATATGCATGGACGGCTACCGTCGGCGAAAAAGGACAGATCGTAATACCGAAACAGGCCCGGGATATCTTTGGGATCAAACCCGGAGAAACTATATTGCTCCTTGGTGACGAGAACTGCGGGATCGCCATTCCTCCGAAGGGGGCATTTGCGGAATTGTTCGCGGCAGCATTCCAGGATCAGACAAGGAACGCTCTCTTGACAAAAGGTGCTTTTATGCTATATTAAATCAGGTATCAGGGAGTAGCTGGCGCAGAGGCGCAACATATTCCGTCAGTACGGGAGTGATCCCCGGGATCTGTTCGAAGCAGCAAGACTTTTACCACAGCTTAAGTTGTGGTAAAAGTTTTTTTTGTTGTCTGGGAAAAGAAGGAGGAGAGAGATGAAGATTTTTGCCTTGGTCTTGTTTGCTCTGATGTATGTCCTGATGATCGCCAAGCCAAAATACAGGCCGTTTTATGCACTGGCAGTGGCGGTGATCTTTCTGGTTTCAGGCATTTTGCCGCTCAGGGATCTGGCATCGACGATCAACTGGAATGTCCTGCTGATGATAGCCGGAACAATGATCATCGTTTATTACTTCATTGATTCTCGTATGCCGAACCTTCTGGCAGATATTCTGCTGGGAAAATCCAGGAACGTCATGTGGGTGACCATACTGATGTCGCTGTTTGCCGGTGTGATCTCGGCTTTCATCGATAATGTTGCGACTGTACTGATGGTTGCCCCTGTAGGAATGGCTGTCTGCAAAAAGCTGAAGATGAATCCTGTAGGGATGATCCTTTCCATTGCGGTGTCTTCTAATCTGCAGGGCGCCGCGACACTTGTCGGGGATACCACATCCATCATGCTGGGCGACTACGCGAACATGAATTTCATGGATTTCTTCTGGATGAGCGGGCGGCCGGGCATCTTCTTTGCCGTAGAGCTCGGAGCGCTTGCCACCATCCCTGTTATGATGTTCTTGTTCCGCAAAGACAAGGCTCCGGTTTCATCAACTGAGAGAACTGCTGTCAGCAACTATGTACCGACGATCATGCTGCTTCTTATGGTTGCGGCCCTGATCACGGCTTCATTCATTCCGGATACACCGCAGATGATAAACGGCATTATATGCTGCGTACTGGCAATGGTTACGATCCTGATCGATCTTTTCCGGGAGAAAAAGGGGCACAATGCCATTGCAGCTCTGAAAAACCTGGATTTTGAAACGCTGGGGCTTCTGACGGGCTTGTTTGTCGTGATCGGCGGACTGACGAAGGCCGGGATCATCGATGATTTTGCAGGCCTGATCGTTAAATTCGGCGGCAATAATATTTTCCTGTTATATACGATCGTAGTCTGGGGGTCAGTGTTAATATCGGCATTCGTCGATAATATTCCGTATGTGGCGACGATGCTGCCTGTCCTGACAGCGGTAACGGCTGCGCTCGGAATCGATCCGCACCTGCTGTATTTCGGATTGCTCTCAGGGGCCACCCTGGGCGGCAATATTACCCCGATTGGCGCTTCGGCTAACATTACCGCCGTGGGACTGCTCCGAAAAGAAGGATATCAGGTCTCGTTTGCGGAGTTTATGCGGATAGGTCTTCCCTACACCTTAGTGGCTGTGATGACCGGATATCTGTACTTCTGGTTTATCTGGTAATGGATATATGTTCCGGAGGAATGCCGCATAGTTTCCGGCAGTGGTGTGCTCACAGAAAGAGCGATCCCAGGAACAGGGTGCCGTTTCCGAGAGGCAGGAAGATTCTTGCAGGGATCCGGTGCAGCTGTTCAAAGACCTCGTAGATGTAGGTCTTGGTGCCTTCGTAGAAGAAGGGGTTATATACGTGGTTGCAGTAGTATTTCCCTTCATCAGCCACCTTTGCCCTGCACACCTGTGCACAGTGGTCGCGGCTGCCACGCTGTTTCCCGCATTCCCGCTCGAATCCTGGACCACGCTGTCGATGCCGATCGACTTGCAGTGGCTGACTAAGACAGCTGCGCCGCGGTCTTTGAAGGAGAGGGTCGGCATGAAGTAGTCCATCTTCAGGAGGAGATCCTTGTCGAAACGGACAACAGGCGTCATCCCCTCGCCCATGGTGACTTATATCCCGGTATCAGGGTTGAAATCATGGAGGAATCATATTATTCTCTCAGAGATCACATTCTTCGGAGGAGAAGGAACGGTATCTGACGAAGGCCATGCAGATTTTTATCAGAACTGCGCAGGAGATCGCGAAGATGACCGGATTTTGATCCGTATATGGATAGAGACGGGGGTGATGCCTCCGGAGAAGATATGATTGGAGGAAATAATATGAAAAAAATGATACTGGCTGTTGCAGCGGCGTCCATGATGCTTTCCTGCCAGAGTGTGATGGCAGAGGAAGCGCAGGTCCTCAGCTTTGAGACGACCGATATTGACGGCAATTCCGTCACGAGCGAAGACCTGTTCAAGGACAACAAAATCACCATGGTCAATCTCTGGGGAACATGGTGCCCCAACTGTGTCGATGAGATGGAGGAGCTTGCGAAGATCCATACCAGCCTGCAGGAAAAGGACTGCGGGATAGTCGGCATAGAGTGGGAGGAGCGCCCGATCGATGCCATGGCGGATGAGATTCACGATTTTATGGAAGATAAGGGCATGAACTATCCGAACGTTATCTGGCCCGAGGACAATGACATTCTCGGTAAGGTAATGGGCTTCCCTACCACCTTCTTTGTGGACAGTACGGGAAAGATCCTGACCGATCCCATTATCGGGGCACAGGTCGACGAGTATGAAAAAACGGTCGACGAGCTTCTGGCCAATGAGACTGAAGCGGAGACGGATGGCGGAGCGGAGCCGGAAGAAAGCACGGAGTATCGTGTCATCGTCAGCGATCCGGACGGCAATCCCGTTGAAGGGGCCATGATCCAGTTCTGCGATGAAGTCTCCTGTACTTTCCAGACGACGGATGCGAACGGCGCTGCCGTATTCGGCGTCGCGGAACAGAAGGTTTATGAAGTGCATGTCCTTCAGGCGCCGGAGGGTTTTGAGCCGGACGAGAACGTATACAAGACCCCGGACACTTTTTCGGACGTGAAGATTGTCCTGGAGAAGGCGCAGTGACCGTGTAATGTGAGGGAACAGACATTGACAAAAGGTAAAGTATATCTCTGGCTTCAGGCAGCGGCCTGTATCGCGCTGGCTGCATTTTTGTCATTTTCGGCGGTCGGGATCTTCAGGGAGGGCTCGGCCAGAAAAGCGGAGAATCCCACGGAGAGTATTTACACGCCGCAGGATACGGCGGATAAGCTCGTGCAGGCTGCACCGCTGGCCCTTGCCGGAGCGGCCCTGCTGATCACGGGACTGGCGCTGGGACTGAAGGATGAAAATGCCGAAAAACCGGTGAAGGATGCTTCTTTGAAGCGCGATCTGCTCTCGGCACGCGTCATCCATCCTTCCGGGGCCATGATCGCCGAGCAGCGGACACAAAAAAGGCTGAAATGGATCGGAGGGGGCCTGTTTTTACTCTGCATGGTGCCTGTGCTGGTATACCTCCTGCAGCCGGCGCATTTTCCGCCGGATGACCTGGAGGGCATGTTCTTCGGGCTGATGAAGGTTTTCCTGCCCTGGACCGCCGCGGGACTTGGCGCCCTGTCGGTGACTTCCGTGCTGAGCGAAAAGAGCGTCCTGAAAGAGATCCGGGCTGCCGAGGAGCAGCTTAAGGAGGAAAAGGAAGAGGGCAGCGCGGCGGCGGCCGGAGAGGTTGGCCCGGCGGGAAAAAAGGGAATGCTGCAGGCTGCCTTGATCATTGCGGCGATCGTCTTTATCATTGCGGGCGTATTGAACGGAAGTGCGCGCGATGTGCTGTATAAGGCGGTCACCATCTGTACGGAGTGTGTTGGTCTTGGATAATTCGATGAAAATCAGCTGGTGGCAGGCGCATAAGCCGACGACCCGCCGCCTTGTCCAGTTATATTCGGCTCTCCTGCACAATGCCTATTTAAAGGGCTTTATCACCGGCAGGATCTACACGGGCAATGCGAAGTATGCCTGCGTCCCCGGGTTCAACTGCTATTCTTGTCCCGGCGCGGCAGGTTCGTGCCCGCTCGGATCCATACAGAACGCGCTGGCCTCAGCCGGTCACCGGGCTGGATGGTATGTGCTGGGGATCATCCTGCTTTACGGCGTGATCCTGGGCCGGACGGTCTGCGGCTGGCTTTGTCCGCTGGGCCTGATCCAGGAGCTGCTGCATAAGATCCCGACGCCGAAGATCAGAAAAAGCCGTGTCACCAGGGCTGTGTCGTGGCTCAAGTATGTCATCCTGGCTGTTTTTGTGATCGCGCTGCCCCTGATCTACGGGCTGCGCTTTCAGGTTCCGCTGCCGGCTTTCTGCAAATACATCTGCCCGGCAGGCACCTTTGAAGGTGCGGTGGGGCATCTGGCCAATCCTGCCAATGTCTCTTACTACAGCATGCTGGGCGTGCTGTTCACCCGCAAGTTCGTCATCATGCTGGTGATCGGTCTTGCCTGTATCTTCTGCTATCGCAGCTTCTGCCGTTTTATATGTCCGCTGGGGGCGATCTACGGCCTGTTTAACCGCTTCAACGTCATCGGCGTTAAAGTGGATGCGGACCGCTGTAATCACTGCGGCGCATGTGTACGGCATTGCGGCATGGATGTGCGCTGCGTGGGAGACCACGAGTGCATCAACTGCGGTAAGTGCATGGATGTATGCAGCCAGGGGGCGATCTCCATCAAGGCCGGACGGATCACCCTGAAGGTTCCCGCAGCGGGATGTGCGGGTGATCCGCCGGATGCACCGGCAAAGCGCCGGAAACTTGGACGGACCATCTGGGGAGCGGCGCTGGCGCTGCTGTGCTTTGCACTCGTGTGGTTCAATTTCCTGGATCCCGCTGCCAAAACAGCGCCTGCAGAAAGCTATGCGAGCGAAGCGCCCGTCGGTCATGAGACCGGCCAGCAGCTGGAGGATTTTACGCTGCAGTGCTATGACGGAAGCCAGTTCCATCTGGCGGATACACGCGGCAAGGTCACCTTCATCAATTTCTGGGCGACCTACTGCACCCCCTGTGTCCATGAACTGCCTTATTTCAGTGAGCTGTATAAGGAACATGGGGATGATATCGCCATGGTCGCCGTTCACTCAAAATTAGTGACGGATGATCCGGTCCAGTTCCTTGCGGACAAAGACTTCTCCATGCCCTTTGCGACAGATACCGATGATGCGGTGATGAACATAGTCGGCGGCACCGGCACGCTTCCGCAGACCGTCGTCCTGAATCGGAAAGGCGAGGTCGTATACAACCAGGCGGGTTCCGTCACACCGGAGGTGCTGGCGGCACTGTACGACGAAGCATCTCAATAAAAAAGGAATGCAACAAAAAAGGGGTCTGACCCTTTTCGCACTTCAACGTACGAAAAGGGTCAGACCCCTTCCGGTTGTCAGGATGCCATTCCGCTGCAGAAGATGGATACGGACATGGCGATGAAGGAAATGCAAAAGGCCAGGATGGCCGGCAGATTATTTCCTCTGTCTTTTACCGCTGCCAGGGAGAGAAGAAAGCATATAAACGATAAAAGTGAGCCCGGGCTGAAGGTGTCTGCAAAGGGCGTCGGCATCTTGATGCCGAGGACCAGTCCGATCAGGGACACTGCGATGCAGGCAAACGCCAGTATATTCTTTGTGCTGTCAGAACTTGTTTTCTGATTCATTTTGTATTTCCACCATTCCCTTTCCCAGATCCGTCTGTATTCTCAGAGCTGTTTCCACCGCTCTTTTTACCGAGCATCCACATGGCAGCCGTGGCCGCTGCGGCAATCAGTATGCATACGAAGGCTGCAACATTCATCAACATATATGTTCCTCCTGTGTTCTGTAATTTGGGGAAGCCGTCTGGTCGGCGCTTCCGCAAAACACAGGGATAATTGTACCCCTCAGGGGCGCTAAACGGGCGTTCAGAGAAATCGGAGGACTGTTAACGGGCTATTAAAAAACTGCCGGACGATGCCGGCAGTCTTAACGGGTCTTAACGATCGATCTGATATGGTTGTTTCATTCGGCGGCCAGCCTGTAGCCGATGCCTACTTCGGTGAACAGGTATTCAGGTCTGGCGGGATTAGTCTCAATTTTATGGCGGATATTGGCCATGTTGACGCGGAGGATCTGGTTGTCCTTTCCCATGCGGGGGCCCCACAGTTCCTTCATGATAAAATCGTATGTCAGCACTTTTCCTTCATGCCTGGCGAGAAGCTCGACGATACGGTATTCACTTCTGGTCAGCTTACAGTCTCTGCCGGAGCGTAGGACTTTATGGTTATCAAAGTCCACGGTCAGTTCCCGTACGGTGAGAGTTCCGCGGGAGATCACCTCTATATTACCGACAGCGGTCCTGACATGGCGCAGGGCTGTACGGACACGGGCGAGAAATTCAGCAGTGCCGAATGGCTTGCAGATGTAATCGTCCGCGCCCAGATCCAGAGCCAGGACCTTGTCCTTTTCCATGGTGCGGGCAGATACGACCAGGACCGGTATCCCTGACCAGCTTCGAAGTTTCTTGAGTATTTCCACGCCGTCCATATCAGGCAGGCCAAGGTCCAGTATGATCAGGTTGGGGCAGTGGGATTCGATCATCAGCATGGCATCGGCTCCGGTCTGGGCTTTAAGTACTTTGTAGCCGCTTCTGGTCAAAGTGGCTGTCATGAAACGGAGGATAGTTTCTTCGTCTTCAATGATCAGTATTTTATCCCGAATAATCATTATTCCAGCTCCTTGCAGTCAGTATGTCAGTTTTTCAGTCAAGCGGCAGCGTAAAGCTCGCCTTTGCGCCACCCAGCGTATTCTCAAAGCGGAAATTTCCGTCATGGGCCCGGATGATCGCTTTGCAGACCCGAAGGCCTATTCCCATGCCTCTCTTTTTGTCCGTATCTTTATTCCACGAAAGTGTCAGATTGTCATCCTTCAGCTTATCAAGGATCTCCTGATCAAACCCGCCTCCGTCATCCTCAACGGAAAAGACGGCGAAGCCGTCCGCTTCCCGCACATTCATCTCCAGGAACGTTATCTGTTCACCGTGAAGGATAGAGTTTTCCGCCAGATTGAACAGCACCTGCTCGATCAGGATCGGATCCATGGGAACAAAGACCGGAGTGTCCGGTACAGATACCGTCAGCGGGGCAGACGGATACGCTTTGAGGATCTTCTGGGCTGTTTCACCCAGGATCTCCTCTGCCGCCCACATCTCTTTTGACGTGATATAGCTTCCCTCGATCTTTGTCACGGAAAGCAGATTTTCCACCATACGCAGCAGCCACTGGGATTCATCCTGAATATCCTTGAGAAGCACTCTGGCCTCATGAGTGCTTATATCCGGCTCATCCAGAAGTGTGGAAGCGGCGCCTATGATGGATGTCAGGGGTGTCCTGATGTCGTGGGAGACAGACCGCAGCAGGTCTGTCCGGATCTTCTCGCGCTCATTTTCCATCTTCAGGATATCCCGCTGTTTGACCTGGGAGGTCAGCGTGCTGGTGATCAGTGATACGACCAGCAGGGAGAAGAATGTCAGAGGATAGCCGGAGATGGAGAAATTGACGGCCATATAAGGGTAGGTGAAAAAATAATTGACACATATAACGCCCAGTACGGATGCGATCATTCCGTAAACATAGCCCTCTGTAAAACGGGAGATCAGAAGAACAGCCAGAACGAAGACAGGAGAAGCATATCCTTCTATGCCGTCCGCATTGCGGAAGAATGAACAGATCAGGACAGCGCCGGCAAATATGGTGATAAATGCAGCGGCGTTTCTGGATACTTTTTTGGCCTTTGATATCAGGCGCTTTGCTGAGCGGTTAAAAAACACGATCTGATTCCTTTCCGTAAGCGAATGACCGGACCGCCTGATATATATGAACAGGATCAGACCGTTCCTTACATGGTATTTTATATGATATCGCTGTTAAGACTTTGTTAAGGATTCTGCCCTCAAAAAAAAACGGACAGCGTTCATCAGGAATGAAGCTGCCCGTCAGAGGTTCTCCCCGATGGGAGAGGGTGGGTGTCAAAGACTGTCATCACAGGTCAGGTCCTGCAGCTTTGACATCTCTGATTATACCCTGCCGGAACGTTAACGGACAGTTCGGGCATGCAGCCATTCTGACAAGCAGCTTAAAAAAACGGATCATGGGATAAGGTTTTCTGAACAGGTAATTAACGGGAAAAGGTCATATACTCCTTATATATTATATGCCGTAAGGAAAGGGGAAGATATGGGAAAAAACATGGAAAAGAACCAAGTTTCACCGGTCAGGAATCTTTTCGCAGCAGCGGAGAAGATAGAACTGGCCATCGGCGGATTTTGCCTGGCGACGCTGTTCGTTGTGGTACTGATCGGTATCGTCAGCCGCCTGATGAACATGAATGCGGCCTGGTATGAGGAGACGACGAGAGTGTTCTTCCTGTGGATGATGTGGGTCGGTGTCGGCGCCGGTTTTAACCACAGCGAATCATCCAGAGTGACCTTCGTTGTCAACAAGCTACCGGAAGCCGGACAGAAGATCTGTCATATCTTGTATTATGTTTTTAACTTTCTGATGTTTGCGATCATCATCTGGTTCGGCGTGCGTGCAGCCATGCAGCAGGCCAAGATGGGTGAGATGGGTTCGGCCCTCCGCATTCCCATGTGGCTGGTCGGCATCGCGGTCCCGATCGGCGGCGTCTTCGGCTTTATCGGAACGCTCAACACGCTCCTGTTCGAGAACTGGCGGCTGAAAACGACGGCAGATGAGCTTGAGATGGAAGAGATCGCTGAGCAGACAAAGAAACAGATCGCCGAGGAAGAGGCTGCTGAAAGAGCCGGAGAAGGGAGGAGAAGGAAATGAGTATATTTATCCTTGTTGTCTTTATGGTACTGATGCTCCTTGGCATCCCGGTAGCTGTTTCCCTGGGAATTGCCAGTATCGGCGCGATCCTGATCTATGACACCTCCACGATCGCCTCCGCTGTCAAGCTGATGTATTCTTCAATGAACAGCTTCGTCATGGTGGCGGTTCCGCTGTTTTTCCTGGCAGGCGTCTTGATGGAAAGAGGCGGCGTGGCACAAAAGATCTTTGATTTCTGCGAAGACATCGTAGGATGGATCGCGGGCGGCCTCGGCCACGTGAACATCCTGACCAGTATCCTGTTCGCAGGCATGAGCGGCTCCTCCGTCGCAGACGTGGCCTCCATCGGTGCCCTGTGCGCCAACGCCATGATCCGTTCCGGTTATCCGGCTCCCTACGCCTGGGGTACCACTCTGGCCAGCTCCATGCTGGCAACGGTCATTCCGCCTTCCATCCTGATGGTCGTGGCGGCGGCCGTGGCACAGGTGTCCATGGGCAAAGCTCTGTTCGCGGGCATCATTCCCGGTGTCCTCCTGGGTGTGATCATGATGGTCTACAACTACATCTACTGCAAGACTCACAAGATCGGTCATGTCATTCCCTTTGACGGGAAAAAGCTCGGCAAAAGCTTCCTGAGCTCCCTTCCGGCCCTGCTGGTCCCGGTCATCCTGCTGGGCGGCATGTATACCGGATACTTTACCTCCACCGAGGCGGCCGCGATCTGCGTGTTCTACACCCTCATCGTTTCCATGTTCATCTACCGGAAAATGAAGGTGCGTGAGCTTCCGGAGGTCTTCATGCAGGTGGCTAAGAACACCGGTACGGTGCTGTTTGTCGCCATCACGGCCAAGCCCGCCGGACAGCTGTTCACCCTGGACGGGTTCCCGGAGCAGGTAGCGAGGTCCATCACCGGCATCTCCTCCAATCCGATCCTGGTCATGCTGCTGATCTTCCTGCTGCTTTGCATCATCGGCATGTTCATGGACGCTACGGCGGCCATTTACATCTTCATGCCCATCCTGCTGCCGACAGCGACGAGCGTGGGCGTTGACCCGCTGTTCTTCGTGGTGTTCATGGTCATTGCGCTGGCGTTTGGCCTGATCACACCGCCGGTAGGCGTGTGCCTGTATGCAGCCTGCAATGTTTCCGGGCTTTCGATGGAGAAGATCACCAAAGGCCTGGTGCCCTGGCTGATCCTGCTGTTTGCGGCCCTGTTGGTGTTTATCCTTTTGCCGCAGATCATAACTGTTCCTGTGAATATGCTGTTTGCCTGAGCGAAAGATCCGACAGAAAAAATGACGATGGGGACGTTCCCAAACTGCTTCCTGATGAAGGGGGCAGAGTGGGAACGTCCCCTTTTTCGACTTTCGGTCGATTTTTCTTGACTTCAGAAAAAGGATGCGTTATCATAAAAACCGACCGATAGTCGAAAAAGGAGAAACGATATGAAAAAAGGGGAAAAAAGGAAACAGGAGCTGCTTAAGATCGCCTACAGGATGTTCATTTCCCGCGGTTATGAGAATACCAGCGTAGATGACATTATCGAGGAAGCCGGGATCGCCAAGGGGACATACTACTATTATTTTAAGAGCAAGGAACAGACCCTGGAGGAGGTCATCGGCATGATGATCGAGCAGGAAGCGGAAACAGCCGGGAAGATCGTATCATCAGCGCTTCCTGTCCCGCAGAAGATCGCCGGCATTGTCTCCTCCATCCGTCCATCGAAGGAAGAGCTTCCAATCGAGGGAGCCCTGATGAGGCCTGAAAATATCATTATGCATAACAAGATCAGGCGCAAACTGACCGAAACGGTCGTGCCGATCCTTTCCGAAGTGGTGGAGGAAGGGATCCGGGAGGGCTTTTTTTCCTGTGACTGCATCCCGGAACGGGTCAGGATGCTGCTCACTGTCAGTAATGAAACTTTTGATGAGGAAAACTTCACAGAACGGGATATATCTGTGTTTATCGATATGGCGGAAAAACTGCTGGGCGCAAAGCCGGGGACAATGGAGTTTATCAGGGAACTGATCAGGTGAGGAAACGTAAGATGAAAAAGGACAATTTCAGGAAATTCCTGCTCCTGTGGATGGGAGAATTGATCTCGTCCATCGGAGGAGGCCTCACCAGCTTCGGACTTGGCGTCTATATCTTCCGACAGACGGGAAGCGCTGCCGGTATGGCGCTTGTTACTCTGCTTGGTTTTCTGCCGACCGTGCTGCTTTCCCTGCCTGCCGGTGTTCTGGCGGACCGATATGACCGAAGGCTGCTGATGATGATCGGAGACGGGTGCTCTGCACTGGGAATCCTCTATATCCTGCTCTGTATGATGAATGGCGGTGCGTCGCTTGCGCAGATCTGCAGAGGGGTATTTATCAGCGCTGTTTTCTCGGCTCTTCTGGAGCCTTCTTACCGGGCTACGATCACGGATCTTCTTGAAGAGGAGGAGTACTCGCGGGCAAGCGGACTGGTATCGCTGGCGGGAAGCGCGAGATATCTGTTCTCGCCGGTCATCGCGGGCTTCCTTCTGGCAGCTGCCGATGTTAAGCTCCTGCTTGTGATCGACATCTGCACATTCTTTCTGACCATCATCAGTGCGGCCGTTGTCAGAAAGGGGATCGGCAGTAAGAAGACGCAGGAGGCAGAACCGTTTGGAAAGAGCCTGCGGGAGGGATGGAGGATCATCCGTGAGAAAAAGGGCGTGCTGGTGCTGGTGGCGGTGTCTTCAGTGATCACCCTCTTCATGGGCGTTTTCCAGGTGCTGGCGGAGCCTCTTATACTGTCTTTCAACAGTGCGAAGACACTTGGCCTGGCGGAAACGATCTGTGCCGGCGGAATGCTCGTGAGCAGCATTTTCCTCGGCGCCAGGGGCATTAAAGGGAATTATGTGCGGACGCTTGGACTGTCGCTTATGCTGTCCGGGCTGTTCATGACCGGCTTCGGGTTGTTTGAGAATATGATCTTGATCTGCATCTTCGGATTTTTGTTTTTTGCAGCGCTGCCCTTTGCCAATAACTGCCTGGATTATCTGGTCAGGACGAACATACCCGATCAGGCGCAGGGAAGGGCCTGGGGGATGATCGGTTTTCTCTCCCAGCTCGGTTATGCGGCAGCCTATGCGGTATCCGGCGCAGCAGCGGACACAGCCGGCGCGATAGGAGGCCGCGGCGTCGGAAGAGGTTCTGCGCTGGTGATCATGGCTGCGGGGATCCTCCTTGCAGCCGCGTCCGCGCTGGTTTTCCTGCCGCGGAGCATCCGGGACCTGGAGATGAGATCATATAAAGCCGCATCCGCGGCAGAGTGAGAGGAGGAATAAATAATGCAGACTTATAAATACAGGCCCGTCCTGTTCTTCGTACTGGCTTACCTGTTTACATGGATCTTCTGGATCCCCGCGATCTTTACCGGCGGAAATGCCGGAGCCGTCCTTATGCTGACCGGACTGATCGCACCGGCCGTTGTCTCTACCGTTGTCATTCTTACGTCCGGGTCTGCCCTTCTGAAGAAGGACCTGAAGATCAAGCTCATCGGCTTTTATAAAGTGAAATGGATGAATGTCCTGCTCGCGGTCCTTCTGTTTGCCGGGATGGTCGTCTGCTCCATTTTGCTGTCCCTTGCGTTCGGTCAGCCACTGAGCCAGTTCTCGTTTACGGAGGACTTTTCTTTTACCGGAGTCGGGATCGGCAGTGCACTGGTGACAGTGACACTGGCCTCGATCATCGAGGAGGTCGGCTGGAAAGGCTATTGTGAAGATTCGATCGGGGCTTACATGAACTGGTTTATGGAATCACTGATCTTTGGGGTGCTGTGGTCTTTCTGGCATTTCCCGCTGATCTTTATCCGGGGAACCTATCAGGCCGGTCTTATGGTCAATCCCCTGTATGTGATCAATTTCTTCATCAGCGGCATCCCCCTGGGATTTATCATCACCTGGGTCTACCTGGTGAGTGACCGGTCCATTCTGGCCTGCATGATATTTCACCTTGCGGTGAATTTTCTCCAGGAGAAGATCGCCATGACGCCGGAAACCAAATGTGTGGAAACGATCGTGGTGACGATCGCTGCAGCTGTGATCGTAGTCATGAACAGGGATATGTTCTTTGAGACGAGGCATGTGGGGAAACTTCTGGAGACCAGATACGGCGTTGCTGAAAACTGAGATCTGAGGACAGATGACTTCACCTGAGAAAACATGATATAATCGGTACAGGCAGGATCTGCAAATTTAAAAGTGCCTGAGAAAAACGGAGAAGAAAGACAGAGAGGTAGCCATATGAAAATTTTAAATTTCGGTTCCATCAATATCGATATTACTTACCGCGTCCCGCATTTCGTACGCCCGGGGGAGACGTTATCCGCCCGCAGCGTAACCAGGAACGCAGGAGGAAAAGGATTTAACCAGTCCGTCGCGCTGGCCAGGGCGGGCTGTGAGGTCTGTCATGCCGGCCACATCGGGGAGGATGGGGCATTCCTGCTTGATCTGTGTAAAAAGTACGGGGTCGGAACGGATGACCTGACGATGGTCGATGTGCCCACCGGAAATGCCGTCATCCAGGTGGATGATGACGGCGCAAACTGCATCATGCTCTACGGGGGAGCCAACCAGGCAATGGACATGGATTTTATCAGGCAGGTGCTGTCCCACTTTGAGAAGGGTGACATGATCGTTCTACAAAATGAGATCAACTGTATGAACGAGATCATGCAGATGGCTCACGATGCGGGACTTTTGATCGCGATCAATCCGGCGCCCATGAATGATAATGTTTCGAAGGAGTCACTGAAACTGGCAGACTGGATCATCCTGAACGAGACCGAAGCGGAAGAACTGACGGGAGAAAAGGATCCGAAGGAGCAGCTCGAAAAACTTGCAGACAGGTTCCCGGATTCTGCTTTCCTTCTGACGCTCGGGGTGCGCGGATCGATCTGTCAGACCGGAGGAGAGAGGTTTACGCTGGGATCCTGTAAAGTGAATGCGGTGGACACCACGGCGGCCGGTGATACCTTTGCCGGATTTTTCCTGGCTGAGCTCACCGCCGGTGCCGCTCCGGACCGGGCGCTTCTGACAGCGACCCGCGCTTCGGCGCTGGCGGTCATGAAACAGGGAGCGGCCCAGTCCATTCCTTCCATGGAGGAGGTCCGTGCCTGCAGCCTGGTGCCGGCTGAGTTTTCATGGAACTGAGTGAGATAAGGGAGAAACTGACAGTATGGACAAAATGCAGTGGAAATGGACCAGAGAGCCTGAAAACTATATGATCGGCGATGACAGGATCGAGATCACGACCATGCCCCACACCGATCTGTGGCAGCGGACGTATTATCATTTCCGCAATGACAACGCGCCTGTCCTGCAGATGGAAACGGAGGAGAGATATTTCAGCTTTATCGTGAAAACTTCCTTTGAGGAAAGCCATCACCGGTTCGACCAGTGCGGCATAGTCATGTACCTCGACAGTGAGAACTGGCTGAAAGGCTCCGTGGAATATGAAAATGAAGAATTCCAGCACCTGGGAAGTGTTGTGACGAATCATGGATACTCTGACTGGGCAACCGTACAGGTACCGCGCGATGTGAAACACATGTGGTACCGGTTCAGCCGCAGAGAGGATGACTATTGCATCGAGTGTGCTGAGGACGGAACGAACTGGAAACAGATGAGAGTGTGTCATATGTTTGAAGGAGGCGGAAAGATCCGCTTCGGGATCTATGCCTGCTCACCGGAGGACTCTTCGTTTACAGCGGTCTTCACTGATATGCAGCTGACGGAGTGCGCCTGGAAGGCTCATGACGGGCAGCAGCCGGATTAAGGAAAGGAGAAAAGAGCGCATGAATTTTATCCCGGACAAGAATTTCGGCTTCGGGCTGATGAGACTCCCGCTGAATGATCCTTCGAATGCGGCGGATGTCGATATGGATCAGCTCAAAAAGATGGTGGATCTGTTTATGGAGAACGGCTTCACCTATTTTGACACTGCCTGGATGTACAACGGCTTCAAGAGTGAGGAGGCGGCCAGAGAGGCTCTCGTGGAGCGTTATGACCGTGATTCGTTCACCCTTTCGACGAAGCTTCACGCCGGTTTCTTCAATTCATATGAAGACCGGGACAAAGTCTTTAATGAGCAGCTGGAGAAGACGGGAGCAGGGTATTTTGACTACTACCTGATCCACGGCATCGAGGCGGGAATGCTGCCCAAATATGAGAAGTATGATGTCTTCGGCTGGGTTTTGGAGAAGAAAAAGCAGGGACTGGTAAAGCACGCCGGGTTCTCCTTCCATGATACGCCCGAAACGCTGGACTATCTGCTGACGAAGTACCCTGAAATGGAATTTGTGCAGCTCCAGCTCAATTATCTGGACTGGGAATCTCCCTGGATCCAGAGCCGGGCCTGCTATGAGACCGCCCGCCGGCATAACAAGCCGATCATTGTGATGGAGCCGGTCAAAGGCGGAACGCTGGCCAAAATGCCGGAGGAGGCTGCCGCGCTGTTTAAGGAGTACGACAGCTCCATGTCGGTCCCGAGCTGGGCTTTGCGGTTCGCGGCAAGCCTGCCCGGCGTCATGATGGTGCTTTCGGGGATGAGCTCTCTGGAGCAGATGAAGGATAATATCAGCTTTATGAAGGAATTCACTCCGCTGACCGAGGAGGAGAAGGCGCTGTGCTTTAAGGTGGCTGATGTGATCAACGCGCAGACGGCGGTTCCGTGCACGGCCTGTCATTACTGCACGGAGGGCTGCCCGATGAAGATCTGTATTCCGGAATACTTCTCCATCTACAATGAAGATATGAGGGAACATCTGGAAGAGAAGGGATGGACGATCAACTTTACCAATTACGAGCTTCTTTCGGAGAAATTCGGCAGGGCAAGTGAATGCATCGGCTGCGGTCAGTGCCAGGAAGTGTGCCCGCAGCATCTTCCGATCATCGAATACCTGAAGGATGTTGCCGCCCACTATGAGCACTGAGGAGAAGCATGGAAAGAAAAAAGATAAGAGTCGCCGCGGCGCTGATCCGCAGGGACGATATGATCTTTGCCACACAGCGCGGCTACGGGAATTATAAGGACTGGTGGGAGTTCCCCGGCGGGAAGGTGGAACCGGGAGAAACTTCCGAGCAGGCGCTGGAGAGGGAGATCCGGGAGGAACTGGATACACAGATCATCAATGACGGGCTCCTGATCACCGTGGAATATGATTATCCGGAATTCCACCTGACCATGGACTGTTTCTGGTGCCGGGTGGCTAAAGGAGAACTGAGGCTTCTGGAACATGAGGCCGCCAGATGGCTGCCGATGACCGATATGAGGCAGGTGAAATGGCTGCCGGCGGATGATGAAGTGATCAGGGCAATCGAACGCACCGCAAAAGAAGAGGGATAACCCTCTTCTTTTCAGCTTTCGTTATAGTGGTTGACCGCCAGGCTCTGATCATAGTAGATCTTGTCATCAACGATAAGTTTCGGCTTTCCTCCGACGGCTTCGATCACGTTGACGACGCAGTTATAAGGGATCTTGCAATGCCAGAAATCGGACGGATCATCGTAGAGGGGATTGAGCATGGCCCGCAGAGCGCAGCCGTGCATCGCGACCAGATAAGTCAGTCCGTCATCGCGCGCGGCCAGCTCCTTCAGGAACTGAGACGTCCTGCGGCAGACATCGTTGATCGATTCGCCTCCGGGAAAGCCCGGGAAGTGAAAGGCATCCCGGAAGAACAGGGCGCCGTTCTCACCCATCTCTGACAGGGGTTTGCCCTCCAGCTCACCGCAGCTGATCTCTTTGATGCGCTCGTCGGTCTCGATCGGCACATCCGCATTGCCGCTGCTTTCGAGCACGATCTTCGCTGTGTCCAGGGCCCGGACGAGCGGGCTGGAGATACAGCGGTCGAACCGGATCGGGCGCATGTTCTCACCGGTGATCCTGGCAAGCTTGATGCCATTTTCATTGAGCGGCACATCCATCCATCCCTGGAGCGTGCCGGTGGCATTGAGCCGGGTCTCTCCGTGTCTGATCACGTATATAAGCATATTGGTCACGACCTTTCAGTTTTTCGGGAATTGAAACCGGTGTTTATTGTAAACGGGAATTGCTTTGAGTGTCAATCTGTATTATAAGAGGAAAACAGCATGGAATGGAAGCTCTTTGCCTCCCTGGAAGAGGCGGTCAGGGAGATCTGCGGAAACGACAGAACAGTCACCGGAAGAAATTACGTGGCCGGCGGCGATATCAACACCGCCTCTGCACTGCACCTCGACGACGGGACATGCCTTTTCATGAAATCCAATGCGGCTTCCTTCCTTAAGAATTTCACGGCGGAGGCGGAGGGGCTGGCGGCGATCAGAAAAGCGGGCGGTCCCATGACTCCCCGGGTGCTGGGAGCCGGACGGGAAAAGGGCGGAAGCTTCCTGCTGCTCGAATACATACGCGGGGCGGCCCCGGTCCGGGATTATTGGGAGATTTTCGCCGCGGAGCTGGCAGCTATGCACAAAGCCGTCCCCAAAGAGAACATCGGCTTTGGCTTTGCTTCCGATAATTATATCGGTGAGCGCAGCCAGATCAATTCGCCGAGGAAGACCTGGACCGCGTTTATGCGCGACTGCCGGCTGAAACCGCAGCTGGAGGCGGCGTCCGGGTACCTTGACCGGGAGGATCGCAAAAGAGCGGAGCATCTGCTCTCGCATCTTGACGGTTTGCTGGAAGAGCCGGAGAAGCCTTCCCTGATCCACGGCGATCTCTGGGGCGGAAATAAGATCACCGGCAATGACGGAAAATGCTGGCTCATCGATCCGGCCGTGTACTACGGCCATCCGGAGGCGGACATCGCCATGACGGAGCTTTTCGGCGGTTTTCCCGGCGCCTTCTACCGGGCGTATGAGGAGACGGGATGCCTCGGGGACGGGTATGCTGACAGGAGAGACTTGTATAACCTGTATCACCTGCTGAACCACCTGAATACGTTCGGCGGATCCTACCTTTCATCTGTGAGACGTATCCTGAAAAGATATGTGGGGTAAATATGAACGATATCGAGATCATCGGTCTTTACAATAAAAGAGACCAGAGCGCGGTCGGAAAGACCGAGGAGAAATACGGCAGGTACTGTTATACCATCGCCTGGAATGTCCTGGCTGATCACGAGGATTCGCAGGAGTGCGTCAATGATACCTGGCTGGACACCTGGAACGCCATTCCCCCCGCCAGGCCTTTTTCGCTGAAAGCATTTGTCGGAAAGATCACCCGCAATAATGCGCTGAACCGGCTGGAGAGGAACCGCGCCAAAAAACGCGGATCTGGGGAATACGCCCTGTGCCTGGAGGAACTGGCGGAATGTGTTTCCGGCAAGGATGAGCTGAGCGAGTTCGTCGATCATGAGCACCTTGTAACGATCCTCAATGATTTCCTGTCTCATTTAAAGAAGGAACAGAGGATCCTGTTCGTGAGACGGTACTGGTACGGCAGCCCCATCCGCGAGATCGCGGATTCGACGGGACTGTCGGAGAACAATGTAAAGGTTACCCTGATGAGACTGAGGAACGCTCTGAGGGAACGGCTGGAGAAAGAAGGTGTCAGCGTATGAATGAAAAAGATCTGAACAAGGCATTGACTGACATCAACCCGGAGTTCGTCCTGGAAGCAGCGCCTGACCTTGACCGCTCAAAGACGGTCCCCTTCAGGAGACGGAGGGCTGTTAAGGCCGCCTCCGCAGTGGCAGCAGCCTGCCTCCTGCTGGCAGTCGGCATCGGGGCGCTAAACACCAGCCGGCTTGGAAGAAAGGATGCGGCGCCCACTGCGGTCTCGGAAGAATATGCAGACGCAGACGCGGCAGCGGAAAAGGCAGCCGGGAATGCGGCAATGCAGGAAGAGGCCGTTATGGAGGAAGCTGCCGAAGCCATGTATTACCAGGAGACGGAAACAGAGACAGAGACAGAAATCTGACACGGGACAGTCCTTCACAGTTTAAAGTAGGAATAAAAGGCAACACCCTGTCCGAAGGGGACGTGGCCGCAGCGCCGGTACTTGGCGAGGGCAAAGCCCGAGCCTTATGTACCGCTGCGCGAGGCCAGAGCGGGAGCGTTCCCAGTGGACAGGGTGTTGTTTTTTATTCTCCGGTGCTGGCAAGGACTGTCCCCCTGTCATCGCCTGCTGACAGAGAACGTCCCCTGTCAGATTTTTTGTAACCTCGCCCGGTGAATTCCTGTCTATATAGACAGAAGGGTCATTTACACCGGAAAAGGAGGAAAAGAACATGAGAAAAATATGGATCAGTGCAGTGTGCATCGGGATGTCGTTTTTGCTCGGGGGATGCAGTTTGGTGGGGCATGATCTGGCTATGACCGGGGAAGTGCTGGTCAGGAAGCTGGCTGAGGTCTCGGGACAGAATGCCCCCGGGAAAGTTGAAAAGAATATGGCGGCGGAGCCTGATATGCTTCCCGAAGCAGGATGCGCGGAAGAATATGAAGTTTGGGACACGGCGGCCGGATATGCCATGGAAGGGGATGTTTTCATCCCGGACTGGAACACGGAGGAGTACAAGTATGTGGCTGAGAACGGATGGCTGACGCCGTCCGCGCAGCCGTTCTCCACCTTCGCCGCGGATGTCGATACGGCTTCCTACGCGAATGTGCGCAGGATGCTCCTGGAGGGAAGACAGGTCCCGGCCGACGCCGTGCGGATCGAGGAGATGATCAATTACTTTGACTATGATTATCCGGCGCCGGGGGCAGGGGAGGATTTCGCCGTGAGCGCAAGGATCGCCCCCTGTCCGTGGAATAAGGATACGAAGCTTCTGCGCATCGGACTGAAGGCGCGGGAGGAGAAGAAAGACGAAAAAACTCCCTGCAACCTGGTCTTTCTGATCGACGTGTCCGGCTCTATGGATGAATACAACAAGCTTCCCCTGGTGCAGCGGGCTTTCCGGCTGCTGATCAATGAGCTGGGGGAGGAGGATACTATCTCGGTCGTGACGTATGCAAGTTCGGATGCGGTCGTGCTTGACGGCGAGAGCGGCCTGGAGAAGACGGTGATCTGCGATGCGGTGGAGGATCTATGTGCGGGCGGCGGCACCAACGGATCGCAGGGAATCATTACTGCGTATGAACTGGCTGCGAAGCATTTTATCGAAGGAGGCGTCAACCGAGTCGTGCTTGCGACGGACGGCGACCTGAACATCGGAATGACAGATGAAGGCTTCCTGACAAGGCTGATCGAAGAGAAGGCAAAATCAGGCGTATACCTTTCGGTGCTGGGGTTCGGGGAAGGGAATATCTCTGACGTGAACATGGAGGCGCTGGCCGATCACGGCAACGGGAACTACAGCTATATCGACAATATCACGGAGGCCAGGAAAGTGCTCCTTGACGAAGCGGGGGGAACGCTGGTGACCGTGGCGAAGGATGTGAAGCTTCAGGTGGAGTTCAATCCGCGCAGAGTGAACGCATACCGGCTGATCGGCTATGAGAACCGGACCATGTCTGCGGAGGATTTCTCCAACGATGAGAAGGACGGCGGCGAGCTGGGCAGCGGCCATACGGTCACTGCGCTCTACGAGATCATCCCGGAAGGATCGTCGAAGGAAATTGAAACTCCGAAGAGAAAATACGGCGGCGGGGAGCAGGCGGCAGCAGACGAAGGCTCCGACTCAGAGTGGGCGACGGTCGGGATCAGGCATAAACAGCCGGATGGCTTTGTGAGCTCACTGACTGAATTTGTGATCAGCGATGAGGACGTTTTTGATGAGATGGACGATGACATGTCCTGGGCAGCCGGCGTGGCGCAGGCGGGGATGATCCTCTCCGGATCGGAGTATGCCGGGACGACAGACATCCTTAAGGTCCGGGAGCGGCTGAAAGGCCTCACCGGCAACGATGAGTTCAGGGAGGAATTCCTGTATCTTCTCGGCCGGATCGGCCGGTAAAGCATATTGCATTCCGATCACACATATGGTATAGACGTAGACAGATGAAAACAGGGGGAATGCTTTCCCCCTCTCTTTTACAGGAAGGAGCTTTGGATGGCCAGAGTGTGGGACCGGGAAAAATATGCTGCCAGCGCGGCAGAAGCGGCGGCGGAGGGCATTGTCCTTTTGAGAAACAGGGAGGATGCCCTCCCTTTGCATGATGGGGAGAGGATCGCCCTCTTCGGAAGAAGCCAGTTTAATTATTACCGCTCCGGGACCGGATCGGGAGGTTCCGTAAATGTCGACTATACGACCGGCATCCGGGAAGCACTTGAAAACAGCGGCCGGTACCGGCTCGATGAAAAGGTCAGCCGCGAATATGAAAACTGGATCGGTTCACATCCCTTCGATGCCGGGTACGGCTGGGCTTCGGAGCCCTGGTCCCAGGAGGAGAAGCCCCTCGACGAGAAACTGGTCAGGGAGGCGGCGGACAGGTGTGATGCTGCCCTGGTCCTGATCGGACGGACCGCCGGCGAGGACCAGGACAACAAGGATGAGGAGGGAAGCTGGCGGCTTTGCAGTCTGGAGCGGGATATGATCGCGAAGGTATGCCGGTATTTCAGGCGGAGCATCATTCTGCTCAACACCGGGAACATCATTGACATGAAGTGGGTGGAAGAGACGGATCCTGCGGCAGTCGCTTATGTCTGGCAGGGCGGCCAGGAAGGCGGCAGGGGTGTGCTCCGCATCCTGAGCGGCGATGAATCCCCGTCCGGAAAGCTGCCCGACACGATCGCCCTCGATCTTTCGGATTATCCGTCCTCGTCCAATTTCGGCGGCACGAAGAAGAATGAGCATCAGGAGGACATCTACGTCGGGTACCGGTATTTTGAGACCTTTGCCCCCGAAAAGGTCCTCTATCCCTTCGGGTATGGACTGTCCTACACCAGTTTTCTTCTGGATGTCCTGTCTTTTGAGACCGGTGAAGAAGGGACCGCCCGGATAAAAGTCCGGGTCACCAACACCGGCAGGAGGCCCGGGAAGGAGGTCGTCCAGATCTATGTATCCGCCCCGCAGGGGAGACTTGGAAAACCGGCGAGGGTGCTTTGTGATTTTGCCAAGACCGGATGCCTTCTCCCGGGGCAGGTGCAGGAGATCTCTTTTGAGATTCCGCAGGATCGGTATGCTTCCTTCGATGACAGCGGTCTGAGCGGATATCCTGATGCCTGGGTGCTTGAGGAGGGCCTTTATACTTTCCTCGTCGGAACGGACGTAAGGAATGCTGCCGGGGCCGGCAGCAGGATGGTCGATAAAACGATGGTGATCCGCCGATGCCGGGAAGCGATGGCGCCGGTAAGCCCCTTTAAGCGGATGCGGCCGGCAGGAGAAAACGCCGGTAAGATCGACTGGGAGGACGTTCCCCTGCAGACGGCGGATCCTGCGCTTAAGCGCCTTTCATCGCTGCCGGAGAGCCGGCCTTACAGGGGAGATAAAGGGCTTAAACTGAAGGATGTCGCCCAAGGCAGGGTTTCCATGGAGGATTTCCTTTCACAGATCTCAGATGAGGGGCTCTGCGCGATCGTGAGAGGCGAGGGAATGAGTTCGCCCAAGGTGACGCCCGGAATCGCGGGAGCTTTCGGCGGCGTGACGGATGAACTGCTCAGCCTGGGAATCCCTGTCGCCGGCTGCGCCGACGGGCCCAGCGGCATCCGGATGGACTGCGGCATGCATGCCTTCTCCCTGCCGAACGGGACCTGCCTGGCCTCCACATTCAACGAGCCTTTGTGCAGCAGGCTGTATGAGTGGGAGGGCCTGGAGCTGCGACGGAACAGGATCGATGCGCTTCTCGGCCCGGGTATGAACATCCACCGCCATCCGCTCAACGGGAGAAATTTCGAGTACTTCTCGGAAGACCCGCTGCTGACCGGAAGGATTGCCTCCGCCCAGCTCAGAGGACTGGCTTCCTGCGGGATCAATGGCGTGATCAAGCATTTTGCGGCCAACACCCAGGAGACGAACCGCCACCGCGTCGACAATATCATCTCCCAGCGCGCGCTGCGGGAGATCTACCTGAAGGGCTTTGAGATCGCTGTGAAGGAAGGAAAAGCGAGAGCGGTCATGTCTACCTACGGACCGGTCAACGGGATCTGGACCTCCGGACACTATGACCTTCTGACCGCCATTCTCCGTGAAGAATGGGGATTTGAGGGGATCGTGATGACTGACTGGTGGGCGAGTGCCAATGACGGCGCGGGAATGAAAGGGTCCCTCTCCAACGTGGCAGCCCAGGTGAGGGCGCAGAATGACCTGAATATGGTCAATGCCGATGCCGGCGCCAACAGTGGCGGTGACAATCTTCCGGATTCACTCCGTAATGGTACTCTGACAAGGGGAGAACTGCAAAGAAGCGCAGCCAACATCTGCCGCTTTCTTTTGACAACGCCGGCTTATTTAAGATCGGTGGGGGAGGAGACGGAACTTGACCGGGCGCTTGCCGCCACCCTGGACGAAGGAGAGATTACGCTGCAGAACGCTGCTGCGGTGACAGCGGGGGCTGAGACAGACCTGGATGTGTCCGGCATTACGCCGCTCAAAGGCAGGAGCAGTGCCTTCACGGTCACCCAGATAAGAAGAGGGCAGTACGACCTCCTTCTCGAAGTTCGGGCTGTGAGCGATAATCCGCGGGCACAGATCCCGCTGACCATTTTCAAGGATACCATGATCGCCGGGACAGTGACCCTGACCGGCGCCGACAGCGAGTGGAGAGAAGTGACGGTCCCGCTCGAACCATCCTTTATGACGAATTTCATGATCCGGTTCTACTTCGGGCAGACCGGGATGGAGATCAGGAGAGTGAGACTTGTTATGAGAGAGGACCTGGAGGAGCAGTTCCGGGAGATGTCGCGGGCCAAGCGGGAATAACAGAAGAGGCAGGTGAGTCAGGGAACGTATCTTCTGACTCACCTGCCTTACGCTGCTGTCAGCGTTTTTTGCATGCCTTCTTCAGCTCTTCCACCACGATGGTCAGGGCCTTGATCCGGGCGTATTTTTTGTCGTTGGACTCCAGGATGTGCCACGGCGCAAAGGTGGTGCTGGTCTTCTGGAGCATTTCATTGACCGCTTCCTCGTACTGGTCCCATTTCTCACGGTTGCGCCAGTCCTCGTCGGTGATCTTCCACTGTTTCTCCGGGGTGTTCTGGCGGTCGGTAAAGCGTTCGAGCTGGGTGGCGTTGTCGATCTGGACCCAGAATTTGATGACGACGGCGCCCCAGTCGGCCAGCTCTTTTTCAAATTCGTTCATTTCGTTGTAGGCGCGCTGCCAGTCATTTTCCGAGCAAAAGCCTTCCAGGCGTTCCACCATGACGCGGCCGTACCAGGTACGGTCGAAGATGGCGATATGGCCGTCCTTGGGGAGTCTTGTCCAGAATCTCCAGAGGAAGTGCCTGGCTTTTTCGTGAGGCTCGGGACTTGCGATCGGATGCACTTCAAAGCCGCGGGGATCGAGGGCACTGGTGATACGCTTGATGTTGCCTCCCTTGCCTGCGGCGTCCCAGCCTTCATAGGCGATGATCACGGGGATCTTCTTGCGGTAGATCTCGTTGTGGAGCTTCCCGAGCTCTGCCTGGAGCTCATCGAGCTTTTTGTCGTATTCCTCATCCGTGAGGACCTTGTCCTTAAGCGGAATGTCCTTCAGCAGCGGAACCGGAGAGAGCGGGAAGGTATTCTGCAGGATCGGGACGGCCAGCGCATGGTTCTTCAGAGCGGTGTCGATGCCCTGGTTCAGGAAGCGGAGCACCTGGAGCTCAGCCCATCTGGAATTTTCGGCATCGATCACATACCAGGGAGCCGCACTGCGGTCCGTATCGGCCAGATAACGGTCGTAGGCTTTTTCAAAGCGGGAGTAATGCTTATTCTCATAGAGATCTTCCGCGGTGACGCGCCACTTCGTGTTGCGGTCATCGAGCAGCTTCTCGAGCCGTTTTTTCTGCTCCTTTTTATCGATCTGGAAGAAGAACTTCATAACCAGATAGCCGTTGTCCGTGAGAGAGCGCTCTGTCGTGTTGATGCTCCTGATCCGGTCAGCGTACTGCTTCTCCGAGAGAGATTTATCCATGAGTCCGTTGATGACATCGTTCATCCAGTAGGTGTCAAAGAAGGTGAACTTGCCTGCCTCCGGGATCTCCCGAAGGAAACGGTAGAGGAACGGATAGCGCAGCTCTTCCGTGGTAGGCGCCGCCGTGGTCCTCACTTTGAAGAAACGCGGGTCGATGTTCTTGATGACCCGGCCGATGACACTGCCCTTGCCGGCGGCCCCCCATCCTTCGAAGATGACCATCACGGGGAGTTTGGCCTCCTTGATCCTGGTCTGGGATGCGAACAGCTTCTCCCGCTCGACGGACAGCTCCTGCTTCAGCTGGTCCTTCTCGGGGATCTTCGTTTTCACAAAATCGGTTATCATGACAATACTCCTTTTAATCTGAATACGGCGTGAACCGGTATTTGGCGGCCCGGGAACCGCTTTTCACCAATTATAACACAATTGAAGCCGGAAGCCGTCTTTTCTTGGCGGAAAGGTTGTGATATGATAGCGTAAAAATGTTTTTTCGGAGATGATTGCAGAGGAAAGGAAAATGGATCTGATAAAAACGGCGGCCGGCCGGATGATCGGCTGCTTCCTTCTGACAGCTGTCATGATGTTTCTGCCACTGAAGGCGCAGGCGGCGCCATGGCGCGACCCCTCTTCGGCAGAGAATGTCCGGAAGGTTGTCAGCGTCAATAAACTCAGCTCCGGGATGCGGGCGGAAAAAAGCAGGGCCTGGCCGGATCTGTCCGGGATCGTACTCGATACCGGCAGGAAGCCGAAGCTGGCGGCCCTGAAGGAGAAGCTGAAGAAGAAGGTCATCGGTCTTTCAGGGAACTTCAGTATTTACGTCAAGGACCTGAAGACCGGTGAGAGTATTTCGATCAATAACCGCCGGATGTATGCGGCCAGCCTGATCAAGCTGTATGCGATGGGCGCGGCCTACGAGAAGATCGGCAGCGGAAAGCTTAAAGAGGATGAGGTGTCCGGGAAGATCCGGAGGATGATCGCTTCCAGCGATAATTCATGCTTCAATTCGCTGGTCATGAAGGTCGGTCTGGATTATACAAACCGGTGGATCAGCTCCCACGGATTTGCGGATACAAAGGTCTGCCACGGCTGCAAGCCCGCGGACAACTCATTCGGGACCCGCTCCGCTTCGAGCCTTAACAGGACTTCGGCGGCAGACTGCGCATTGTTCCTGGAGAGTGTTTACCGGGGAAAATGCGTCAGCCGCGCGTTTTCGAAAAAAATGCTGGAACACCTGAAGGCGCAGACCAGGCGCAGCAAGATCCCCGCAGGCGTCCCGTTGGGTGTGACAGTCGCCAACAAGACCGGCGAGACGGATGACACCAGCCACGATGCCGCGATCGTTTACTCACCCGGAGGAGACTACATCCTGGTGGTGATGGTCACCGCTCCGGGAAACGGATGGAATAAGCCCGGGGAGATCGCCGCGATCTCCCGGATGACCTATGAATACTTTAACAGGAAATAAGGAGGATGATGTAACGTGTCCAATGAGGACATTGCCAGTCTATGTCTGCTGGTCGTATTACTGCTGCTTTCGGCTTTCTTTTCGTCTGCCGAGACGGCCTATTCAACTGTAAACCGTATCAGGATCAAAACACTCTGTGACGAGGGAAATTCGAAAGCGGAGACCGTTGTCAGGATCACGGATCACTATGCACGGATGATCAGTGCCGTGCTGATCGGAAACAACCTGGTCAACATTTTTGCTTCTTCCCTGGTCACCAGCCTGACGATCCGCCGCTTCGGGAACGGAGTGATCGGAATCGCCAGCGGACTGCTGACCCTGGTTATCCTTATTTTCTGTGAAGTGACTCCCAAAACGATGGCAGCGGCACAGTCCGAGAAGCTGGCGCTTGCCTATGCGAAACCGATCTGGTTTCTGATGACGGTGGCCAGGCCGCTGATCTTTCTGGTAAACGGGGTGTCCAGGCTGGTGATGATCGCCCTGCGGATCGACCCCAATGCCGGAAGAGCCCAGATCACGGAGCAGGAGCTGCGTTCCTGGCTGGATGTGGGAGAACAGGCCGGTGTGCTGGAGGATGACGAACACAACATGCTGATGAACGTGTTCGATTTCTGGGACGCCCAGGCCAAGGACGTCATGGTCCCGCGCGCGGACATGGTCATGGTGAGCACCGATGACTCCTATGAGACGCTCAGCACCATCTTCAGGAGGACCAAGCACACGAGGCTCCCGGTCTACGAGGAGGACAGGGGAAACGTGGTCGGCATCATCAACTTCAAGGATTTTGTGTACCGGCCGAACAATGACGGTTTCCAGGTGAGGGACATCATGTATGATCCCTACTTTACGATAGAGACAAAGAGAATCTCGGATCTGCTGCCGGAGATGAGGGAAAACCAGGCCAGCATGTGTGTGGTACTGGATGAGTACGGGGCCGCGCTGGGCATTCTTACCATAGAGGACCTGCTCGAGGAACTGGTCGGTGAGATCAGGGATGAGTACGATGATGATGAGAAGTACCGGATCCTCCGGAAGGGGAAGAACACCTGGATCATCAGGGGATCCGTCAATCTGGATGATGTGAACGATGCGGTCGGGACACACCTTACGTCGGAGGACTATGATTCCATCGGCGGCTACATCATCGGCAGGCTCGAGAGACTGCCGGAGGCGGGCGAGGAAGTAGTGACCCCCGACGGCGAGGTGCTTCGGGTAGAGAGGATCAGCAGAAACAGGATCCTCAAGGTGAGACTGAGTATCCCGGAATCTTCCTGAGAAAAGCGTTAAGATATTCCCGGTAAAGATCGGGATGGCAAAGGACGCTCTGGGCGTGGCCCGCATCCGGGATGAAATGGATCTCGCTGCCCGCGGGGGAGGCTTCATACATGCGACGGCTGTTGTCGGGTGTGATGAAGGTGTCTTTTTCCCCGTGGATGTACAGAACGGGAACGTGACTGCCTTCGAGCGCATCGATCGGGCGCATCTGGTCGAAAGAGTAACCATAGTGCATCTTTGACGCAAGAGAAGCGGAGCGCGCAAGGACCGGAGAAAGCGCTTTGACCTTGATCGTTCCCGTGAGCACGTTTTCGATATCCGCAAAGGCGCAGTCTGCCACGGCAAAATCCACGTCCCGGGTGTACCTGAGGACGCCGATCGTGGAGGCGGCGCCTAGTGATTCTCCGTGAAGTCCGAGCATACTGATATTTTCATAACGCTCCCTGGTATCCTTGATCAGGCAGTCCAGGTCTCTGGCTTCGAGCGCTGTGAAGGTGCACGGCGCCGGTTCATTCTGGCCGTGTCCTCTCAGGTCGGGGAGAATGCAGTTGAAACCGGCATCGAGATACATGGGCATATATTTGAGCATCCCGATGTGATTGTCGGTGTAGCCGTGCGTGATGATGACATATCGGTCCGTCGGCGCCGGAGCCTTGCACAGCTGGACATGGATCGTATACCCGTCAAAACTGCTGATCGTATAATCTGTTTTCTCCAGGGGATCATAAAAAGAAGTATCATAATGTTCCTGCTGCCACTTCATGGCCTCTTCGAGGCTCTGGCGCTTTCCGCCGGCTGCCTGCGAGGAGATGAAAAACCCGCCGGCGGCGGCAAGGGCGGCAGCGGCTCCTGCAGCGGAGGCGGTGATCCTGAACATTTTTCCCATAGACTGATAAACCATCCTTCGGCAGGCGTTTAATCTTCAGATGCCTGCCCTTACGATATAATGTAAAACACACGATGAGCCTCTGTCAACGAGACGCATCCGGAAAGGAGATCTGCAAAGATGAACCAGACAGTGGGACAGGCATTGGAATATGTAAAAAAAGTACTGTCGGAGGCGGAAATGTACCGTCAGGCCGGCAGGGCGCTCATGTTCGACCAGGAGACCATCTGCCCGAAGAAGGCGATGGAGCGGCAGGGAGAGGTGGCTGCCTTTATGGACAACCGGGCATTTGCCCTGGTAAAGGATCCGGCCTTTGAAAAGGCGGCGCTCACTCTCTATGAGGGCCGGGAGGAGCTGGGGGAGTACGACCGGGTGATGGCCGAGCTGCTTCACCGCCAGTATCTGAGGGAGAAGAACATAACCCCGGAGAAGGACCTGGAGTACTCACTGGTCTTCAACAAAGCCTTCGTCGACTGGAACTGTGCCAGGGAGGCTTCGGATTTTTCCCTTTTTGCCGGTTCGCTGGAGAAGGTGGAGGAGGTCCAGAAGGAAATGATCTCCCTGCGTGAGCATGAGGAGGGGGAAGAACCTCTGCAGCTGTACGATATCATGCTGGATGATTATGAGCGCGGCATCCGGATGGAGGATCTTGACCCGATCTTCGAAAAATGCCGCACCCGGCTGGGAGATCTTCTTGAGAAGATACGGAAAAGCCCGAAAAAGATCCGCACTGATTTCCTCTCGAGGCCGGTGACGGATGCCCAGCAGAAGGAACTGGGAGAGTACCTGCTTGGACTGATGCATTTCGATTTTGAGCGGGGAGCGATGACGACGACCGAGCACCCGTTTACAGAGGGGATCGGCCCGGATGATGTGAGGGTGACCACGCACTACTATCCGGACAACTTTGCCTCCAGCATGTACTCCGTGATCCATGAGGGCGGCCATGCTCTTTTTGACATGAACCAGCCCCGGGAGAACTTTGAAAGCTTCATCGCGGACGGAAAGACGCTGGGGATGCATGAATCCGTGTCCCGTTTTTATGAGAACCGGATCGGCCGCTCGAGGGAGTTTATTCATTATATCTATCCGGAGCTGTCCCGCATCATGCCGCAGGTGACAGAGGGAGTGACGCCCGATGAGATGTATGAGGCGCTCAATGAGGTAAAGCCGTCTCTGATCCGGACGGAGGCCGATGAGTTCACCTATACCTTCCACATCATCATCCGCTACGAGCTGGAAAAGGAGATCGCGTCCGGAACGCTTAAGATCGCCGATGCTCCGCAGCGCTGGAGAGACAAGTACACGCAGATACTGGGAGTCACTCCGGAGACCGACCGCGACGGGATATTGCAGGATGTACACTGGAGCTCAGGCTTCGGGTATTTCCCCACCTATGCGATCGGGAATTTCTACAACGCGATGTATTACAACCGGATGAAGCAGGAGATCGATATCAGTGCGGCCCTGTCTAAGGGGGATCTGACACCGGTCAACAGCTGGATGAAGGAGCATGTTTTTGCGAAAGCGGACAGGCTCTCTCCGGCGCAGTGGATCACCGACATTACGGGAAGAAAGCTGACGGCGGACGATTTCCTTGACTATCTGGAGGAAAAATATTCTGCGATCTATGAACTGTAAAGCCGGGAGGCTTTAACTTTGCCGGGGGACCGTGCTGAGTTGACACGGATGCGGCCAGCCCCTATAATAGATGGAAGTGTTCCGACTGCAAAGAGTTTCTGAGCAGGAAGAGGCATAAAACTTACCAGGATAAGTGCGCCCTGCCGGAACTGCCGGCGGGGTTTTTTTGACGGGAGATCACCTTGCATCTCCCGGAAGGAGGATATATGTATCGTTTCGCAGTCTACGGAAAAGGCGGAATTGGAAAGTCCACCGTCTGCACGGCGCTCTCGTGTGCGTTTGCGGATATGGGCCTCAAGGTCATGCAGATCGGATGCGACCCCAAGGCGGATTCCACGCTCTATCTTCACGGCGGGAAACGGATCCGCACCATGCTGGATGTCCTGCGCGAGAAGCGGGATGAAGCCGTTCTTGAAGAACTGGTTCATCCCGGTTACAAGGGCATCTGGTGCGCGGAGGCGGGAGGACCGCTGCCTGGCCTTGGATGCGCCGGACGCGGGATCGCCGCTGCTTTTGAGGCGCTCGAGGAGAGGAGCGCTTTTGAGATATTGAAGCCGGACCTGGTCCTGTACGATGTGCTCGGAGATGTGGTCTGCGGCGGGTTCGCGATGCCCATCCGGGAGGGATATGCCGACAAGGTGTTCATCGTGACCTCCGGGGAGAACATGTCCATCTACGCGGCCGCCAACATTGCCATGGCGGTGGAGAACTTCCGTGAGCGCGGCTACGCTTCGCTGGGCGGCCTGATCCTGAACCGCAGGAATGTTCCCGATGAACGGGCCAAGGTGGAGACCCTCGCCCAGGACATCCACACGAAGATCATCGCCGACCTGCCCAGGGACAATTCCGTATCGGATGCCCAGGACACGGGGAGGGGCGTGATGGAGGCTTTCCCGGAAAGCCCCTATGCGAAAGGAGTCCGTCTTCTGGCGCAGGCGATGCTCGAGGAAGGATCCGATACCTAAGGAGGAGAAATGAAGGAATTTCAGTATCTTCGGGATATGACCTATGAATACAATGCCGATATCGGCCTGTCCTATGCCTCTCCCGTGAGGGGCGTCTGGAATATCGTCCATATCGGGACGCTTGTGCCCCAGGCGCACCAGATCTTTGTCTGTCCGACCAGCTGCCTGCGCGGCGTGGTTCTGACGACCGCCGAGATGGGCGCCATGGATAAAATGTCCACGATCACGGTCAGTGAGGACAACATCCTGGAGGGGGATATGGAGGAGGCCCTGCAGCGCGGGACGGAGAGAGTCATCGCCGAGCTGCCCGAGAGGCCGCGCGCGATGCTGATCTTTACGAGCTGCATCCATCATTTCCTGGCAGTGAATTACCAGCGCGTCTACCGCGTCCTCCGGAAGGAATATCCGGACATAGATTTCATCGACTGCTATATGGACCCGATCATGCGGCGCAAATCGCCGCCGGTGCCGTCCCTGTGGCGGCAGATCCACCGCCTGCTCCCGAAGACCGAAAAAAGGCCGGACCAGGTGAATCTGGCCGGGAACTGTTTCGTGTACGGGGAGCACAGCGACCTCAACGTCATGCTGGAGCAGAGAGGGATCCGGGTCATGGATGTCAATACCTGCCGCACCTACGACGAGTTCCTGTCCATGGCCGCTTCCTGCGCGGTCTTCACCTTCCACAATACGGCCAGGGCGGCCGGAAAGGATATGGAGCTGAGGCTCGGCCAGAAGTGGATCGCGATGAACCCGGGGTACGACTTTGACGTGATCGACGCCGACCTTGAAAAGGCGGCGCAGGTGCTGTCGATCGCTCCGCCCGAAAAGGAGGAGATCGCAAGGCAGCGGGAGCTGACACTGGAAGAGGTTGAAAAGACCAGGCAGCAGCTTGGGAATACGCCGCTCTCGATCGACTATACGGCCGTTGACCGGCCGATGGAGCTTGCCCTGTTCCTGAGCCGGCACGGCTTCAACGTGGAAACGCTCTTCCTGGATAACTTTACCGAATCCGAGGAGACGTTTGAGAAACTTAAAGAACGCCTGCCCGACCTGAAGATCTATCAGTCCCTGGGCTGGAATATCCGGAAGATGGAGCGCGGGTTCGACGGAAAGATCGTGGCGGTCGGACAGAAGAGCGCCTATTTCCATAATACAGACTATTTCGTCAATATCGTGGAGAACGAGGGAATGTACGGCTACCGCGGGATCCGGCGCCTGATGCGGCTGATCCGCGAGGCCGACGCCGAGACAAAGCCGATGAGGCAGCTGGTCCAGGTCAAGGGCTGGGGCTGCAGCTGCGGCTGAGCGATGAATGGAGCGACAAGATGAAAAGTGATTATCAGACACATGTTTTTACCTCCACCTACACGGCGGACGTCTCGGGCGTGTGCTCGGCCGTGTATGAACTGGGCGGAATGAGTGTGCTCCACGACCCGTCCGGCTGCAACTCGACCTACTCCACCCACGATGAACCCCGGTGGTTCGACACCGACAGTCTCATGTACGTGTCCGGGCTGGACGAAGCGGCCGCCGTCATGGGGGATGACGAGGTGCTGATCGGCGATGTCTGCGCTGCGGCCAGGGACCTTGAGCCGCGGTTCATCACCCTTTGCGGCGCATCCATCCCGCATATCATCGCCTTTGATTATAAAGGGGCAGCCCGCCTGATCGAAAAGCGGTGCCATATTCCGGTCCTGCCGGTGCCCACGGACGGGCTGCGCTCCTATGTGGGCGGGGTCGGCATGGCGCTCAGCGCCTGGCTGGAGAGGTTCGCCGATCCCGGGATGTATGCGGCAAGACAGGAAGCGCGCGGCAAGGATGCCCCTGTCAGGATCAACCTGATGGGCGCAACGCCCCTTGATTTTTCCGTGAACGGCAACGTGGAGGCGATGCGGCGCACCTTTGAAAAAGAGGGCTTCGAGATCGGCTGCGTGATCGCCATGGGAGAATCCTTTGACCATATGACCACCGCCTATGACGCGGATGTCAACGTGGTGGTATCAAGCGCCGGACGGCGCCCGGCCGTGCTCATGAAAAAGAAGAGCGGCCTGCCCTTCGTGGAGGGCCTGCCCGTGGGAGAGGCGCAGACAAAGCGCCTGGCCGGCTTGATCCGTGAAACTGCCGGCATGGAAGATCATTTGCCGGCAGCGCCCGGAAAAGTCAGTGCTGACGGCGTTTCCTGGGACGGTTTCGACAATACGGGCCGCTTTGAGGTCCCGGAGGGAAGGATCCTGGTGATCGGGGAGGAAGTGTTCGCCAAGTCTCTTTCCGCAGCGATCAATGCCCTTCCGGAAGCGGAGAGGGAGGGGACAAGTGCCTGTCCCTTCTGGCCGGATGAGGACCTGGGGATGCCGGAGGCTGAGCTGGCACAGGCTGTCCGCCATGCGCGGATCGTGATCGCAGATCCCCTCTACAGGGTGATCCTGGCAAAAGACAGCCCCGTTCATTTTATCGGCCTTCCCCATGAAGCTTACTCCGGAAGGATATTCAGGTCACAGATCCCTGTTTTCGCATGCGCGGAGTATTCCGCGGCAGACCTGCTCAGGCAGGTGAAATGAAGGGATTTTGCGATAAACTATTAACATCTGCCCCCGAGGAAGAGATCTCCCAGGGGAAAGAAAGGAGAAATGAAATGAGAAACAGAAAATGGTCCGGTAAAGGCAGCTTGAGGAAAATAGCGGCGGCGCTGCTTGGCACCGCCCTGACGGCAGCGGCCCTTTTAACACCCGCCACAGCGGCGGAGACGGAAGTCTCGACAGAGGAGAGCACGGTCACTATTACCGATCACGCTGACCGCACCGTGACGGTCCCGACAGATCCCGAGCGGGTCGTCGTCCTGGACATCCTCCCGCTTCCTTCAGTACTGACAGTCTTCCTCGGTTCTGCCGATACGATCCTTGCTATGGAGCCCGCCAGCATGAACGCGGCCAAAAACGGTATCCTGAGCGAGCTTTATCCTGAAGTCCTGAACGTGAGCACCGATATCATGAACGGGGAGGACGTGAGCATGGAAGCCCTGCTCGCGCTCGATCCTCAGATCGTTTTCTACAATGCCGGCAACAAGGCTCTCTGCGAACAGCTTGAGAACGCCGGACTGTGCGCCGTGGGTGTCTCTCCGACGAAGTGGCAGTATGACTGCATCGTTACCTATGACGAGTGGATCAGCCTGCTCAGCCAGATCTATCCCGATGTGGCGGTGAGCGACGAGGTCAGCAGCTTCAGCACGCAGATGTATGACCTGGTGCAGGAGAGGACAGCCTCCCTGGCCGATGAGGACAGAAGAAAAGTGCTGTTCCTGTTCCAGTACGACGAGAATACGATGATCACCTCCGGCTCGAGCTTCTTCGGCCAGTGGTGGTGCGACGCCGTTGGCGCCGTCAACGCTGCAAACGAAGTGAGCGCCGACAACTCGAATGCCGCCATCACCATGGAGCAGGTTTACGAGTGGGATCCGGACGCCATCGTGATCACCAACTTCACCCAGACCCAGCCGGAAGACCTTTACAACAACAATATCGGGGACGATGACTGGAGCACGGTATCGGCCGTCAAGAACAAACAGGTATTCAAGATGCCGCTGGGAACCTACAGAACATACACCCCCGGCGTCGATACTCCCATGACGCTTGAGTGGCTGGCCGGCACCCTCTATCCGGATCTTTTCCCGGAATTTGACCTGGCCGCCGATGTGCGTGCCTATTATGCCGATCTTTACGGCGTGGAGTTGACCGACGAGCAGATCGAAGCCATGTACCATCCCGCTTCGGCAGCAGGTTCCTGGAAATAATCAAAATTATGACAGGGGACGGTTCTGTGTCATAAAAAGGAGAGTTTATCCTTGGAAGGAAAACGTAAATTCATCATCTGGACGGTCATCATGCTGATCCTGATCGCGGTCTTCTCTCTGGTCGCACTGTGTGTAGGGCAGTTCAGCATCGAGCCGGCCAGGGTATTTAAGGAACTGACGGGCACGGCAGCCGGTGAGAAGGACAATGTCAGGACCGTGCTTTTCAATATCCGCCTCCCGCGCATCGGGATGGCGCTGCTGGCGGGGGCCGGGATGGCCTCCTCAGGTGCCGCCTTCCAGAGCCTGTTCGGGAATCCGCTGGCAACGCCTGACACACTGGGGGTGGCCAACGGGGCGTCCTTCGGGGCAGCCCTGGGGATCCTCCTTGGCGGCGGGCAGATGGAGGTACAGCTGGTCGCCCTGTTTTTCGGCCTGCTGTCCGTCATTCTGGTTTTCACTGTCACCAGGGGGATGGGCGGACGGTCTCCGTCGCTTTTGATGGTGATCCTGGCAGGCATGGTGATCAGCTCCCTGTTTTCGGCTCTGGTCTCCCTGGTGAAATATGTGGCTGACCCGCAGGATGTCCTGCCGGTCATCACATTCTGGCTGCTCGGGAGCTTCTCCGGGATAACCAGGAACGCGATCATGCTGAGCGCACCGCTGATCCTGGCGGGAACCGTGATGATCTTTCTGCTTCGCTTCCGGCTTAACGCCCTGTCTCTTCCTGAGGACGAGGCCCGGTCCCTCGGCGTCAACCTTCGCAGGGTGCGTATCCTGGTGATCGCAGCGGCTGCGATGACGACGGCGGCAGTGGTCTCCGTCTGCGGCGTGATCGGCTGGGTGGGCCTTCTGATCCCCCATATCTCCCGGATGCTGTTCGGGAACGATAACCGGCTTGTCGTACCGGCATCGGTCGTCTCGGGCGCCCTTTTCATGCTGCTGGTGGATACGCTCGCGCGGACGCTGACCGCCTCGGAGATCCCTGTCTCCATCCTGACGGCTGTCATCGGAGCGCCGCTGTTTATCATCCTGCTTCGGAGAACAGGAGGGCTGCGCCAATGAGTATTGAGATCTGTGCAGGCTCTTTTGCCTATCATAAAGGAAAGAACGTCCTCACCGACGTCAGCCTCTATGCCGGCCCGGGAGAGGTGGCAGCCATCCTGGGACCGAACGGGGTCGGCAAAACAACGTTTTTAAAATGCATGCTGGGTTTCCTGCCCTGGGACCGGGGGATGACCCGGATCGACGGCACGGATATCCGAAAGATAAAGGGAAAAGCCCTCTGGAGAAAGGCAGCTTACGTCCCGCAGGCGAAGAATACGGCCTTCGCATACAACACCGAGGATATGGTCCTTTTAGGACGCAGTCCCTACCTGGGAGATTTCTCGGTACCGGGGAAGGAAGACCGGGAAGCGGCGATGGAGGCGATGGAGATGGCCGGCATCACCCACCTGATCGGCAAAAGCTGCGCGAGGATAAGCGGGGGCGAGCTGCAGATGGTCCTGATCGCCAGGGCGCTCGCGGCCAGGCCTGATATCCTGGTGCTGGATGAACCGGAATCGGGACTGGATTTCCGCAACCAGATCGCGGTGCTGGATCTGATAAGGCGCCTGTGCAGCGACAGGAAGCTGACGGCGGTCATGAACACCCATTATCCGGACCATGCGCTTAGGATCAGTGACCAGGCGCTGGTGCTGATGGGAGGCGGTATGCATCTGCAGGGCCGGACGAAAGCGATCCTCACCAGAGAACACCTGCGCGCCGCTTTCGGCGTCGAGATCGCCCTGCAGACCGAGAGGATCGGAGACCGGGAATACTCCTCGGTGATCCCGCTGGAACTGCTGGATAAGAACGAGTCCTTGTTTTCCTGAGCAGGAGATAGACTATGAGTAAAAATGAGAACACACTGAACGCGGCACCCTCCTCGGTCCGCACCCACATCGGGTTTTTCGGACGGATGAATGCCGGGAAATCTTCGCTGATCAATGCTCTTACAAAGCAGGAGGTCTCGATCGTTTCTCCGCAGCCGGGCACGACCACGGACGTGGTGAAAAAGCCGATGGAGATCCACGGGATCGGCCCGTGCGTCCTGGTGGACACGGCCGGGTTTGACGACTCGGGATCCCTCGGGGAAAAGCGGGCCAAGGCAGCCAGGAAAGCCACCATGAGCACGGATGTGGCTGTCATCGTCCTCTCCGGGGAGGAAAGTGCGGATGAATGGGCGATGGAAAAGAAGTGGCTGGAAGATTTCGAAAAGGACCGTATTCCCGTCATTTTAGTCCTGACTGCGGCTGACAGGCGCACGGCGCAGGAAAATGAGAAGACCGGCAAACTGATCAGGCAAAGGCTCGGCAAAGAGGCCGTCACGGTCAGTTCACTCACAGGCGAAGGAATCGAAGAATTCAAAAACGCCATCGTGAGAGCAGCACAGGAGGGAGCGCTGCTGACACCGGAGCGCATGATCCTGGGCAGCCTGGTGAAGGAGAAGGACTGTGTGCTGCTGGTCATGCCTCAGGATCCTCAGGCTCCTGAGGGAAGGCTGATCCTGCCCCAGGTCCAGACCATTCGCGAGGCACTCGACCGGCACTGCATCACTCTGTGCGTCCAGCCCGAAGAGATGGAAGGAGCCCTTTCCCTGCTCAAAGAGCCGCCGGCGCTGGTGGTGTGCGACTCGCAGGTCTTTGATTATGTCAGCAGCCGGTGTCCGGCCGGGAGCCGCCTGACATCCTTCTCCGTTCTCTTTGCGGCGTGGAAGGGAGATATTGGCTACTATACCCGGAGCGTAAAGAAGATCGATACGCTGACGGAGGATTCCAAAGTCCTCATCGCCGAGTGCTGCACACACGCCCCGATGGAGGAGGATATCGGCCGGGTCAAGATCCCTGCCCTCCTCAGGAAAAAGGCCGGAAAAGGCCTTCGGGTGGATGTGACGGCCGGCGCGGATTTTCCGGAGGACCTGGCCTCCTATGACCTCGTCATCCAGTGCGGTGCCTGCATGTTCAACCGCCGCTATGTATGTGCGAGGATCGACAAAGCGAAGGAGGCGGGCGTCCCGATGACGAATTACGGGATCACGATCGCCTACCTGAAAGGGATCCTGGACAAGGTGGATTATTGATGAGGCGTATGCCTGGAGGAGAGAAGATGACACAGGAAACAGAAAACAGCCGCATCGCCGTGCTGGCGATCGTAGTGGAAGACCCGGAGAGCGCGGTCAGCATCAACGAGCTGCTGCATGAATACGGCCGCTATATCATCGGCCGGATGGGGATCCCTTATCCCGCAAGGGGACTTTCGCTGATCAGCGTGGCGATCGACGCTCCCGCAGACGCGATCAGCGCGCTGACCGGGAAGCTGGGGAAGATAGACGGCGTGACGGTCAGGACCGCTTACTCGAAAGTGTGAGATGTTTTTTGAGGGCCAGACAATGAATATGGAAGAAACAAGGCAGCTGATCGACAAACTGTTCGAACAGGCCGATCTTGAAGATGCACAGCTGGAGTCGCTCATCGACGGAAGAACCGATGAAGCGGCTTCTTACCTTTTTGAAAAAGCGAGAGTGCGCCGGAATGAGAACTACGGAAACAAGGTCTTCCTGCGCGGATTGATCGAGTTCACGAACTACTGCCGCAACAACTGCTATTACTGCGGGATCCGATGCGGCAATACCGGATGTGAGCGCTACCGGCTCAGCACGCAGCAGATCGCACAGTGTGCGGATCAGGGATATGAACTCGGCTTCAGGACATTTGTCCTGCAGGGAGGAGAGGATCCTTACTACACGGATGAGATGATCGCCGGCATCGTCAGGCAGCTGAAGGAAGCTCATCCGGACTGCGCTGTGACGCTCTCCATCGGGGAGAGAACGAAGGAGACCTACCGGCTCTGGTATGAGGCGGGGGCTGACCGGTATCTGCTCCGCCATGAGACCGCCGACAAGGCCCACTATGAAAAGCTGCATCCGGCGTCCATGAGCTTTGAGAACCGGATGCGGTGCCTGTATGATCTCAAGGAGATCGGCTTCCAGACCGGCGCCGGCATGATGCTCGAATCACCTTTCCAGACGACGGCGAATATCGTGAAGGATCTTCGGTTCATGCAGGACTTAAAGCCTGAGATGATCGGGATCGGCCCGTTCATCCCGCATAAGGACACTCCCTTCCGGGATCATGAGGCGGGAAGTGCAAAGCTTACGCTTTTCATGCTCGGCATCCTGCGGCTGATGTTCCCGGAGGCGCTGATCCCGGCAACAACGGCGCTCGGGACGGTGGACGGCCGGGGGCGCGAGAAGGGAATAGAGGCCGGGGCAAATGTGGTGATGCCGAATCTGTCGCCGGCCGGTGTGAGAGAAAAATACCTCCTCTATGACGGCAAGATCTGCACCGGGGATGAGGCGGCCGTCTGCATCGACTGTATGAAGAGACGGATCGCCTCCGTCGGATGCGAGGCGGTGGTCGCCAGGGGAGACGTGAAGGGATATGCGGGCCGTAAGCTGTCCGGGAAGGCGATGACGGACACCCGGCAAGTGATAATGCCTTGACAAAGAAGAACCGGTTCTTGTATACTTTTAATACCTATGAGTGCTGATAATATGGTATTGTCAGACAAATTGTACAAGGAGGATATTATGGCTCGTCTAAGTGAAACAGCTGTCGCAAAAATCAATGAAATTTGCGACAGGTACTCCGACGAACGGACTCCTCTGATGATGATCCTCAGTGACATCCAGAAGGAGTACGGCTACATTCCGCTTGAGGTTCAGCAGATCGTTTCCGAGAGAACCGGTGCCAGCGTTGCGGAAATCTATGGTGTAGTGACCTTCTACTCATTTTTCTCTCTGAAACCGAAGGGAAAATATGTAGTAGGATGCTGTCTCGGAACCGCATGCTACGTCAAGGGCGCTCAGGGCGTTATTGACAAGTTCTCAGAGATCCTGGGCATCGGCCCCGGCGAGACGACTGAAGACGGAATGTTCACGATCGATGCGCTCCGCTGCATCGGCGCTTGCGGTATCGCCCCCGCGGTATCCATCAACGGCAAGGTTTACCCGAAGGTCGCTGTGAGCAGTGTACCGAAGATCGTTGAAGAACTTCGAAAGGAAGGAGGCGCTGCGTAATGATCAAAAGTTTTGAAGAACTGGCTCAGAAACAGGCCGCCTGTACCTCCTGCCTGGAGGCAAAGTTTAAAGGAGAGACCGGAAAACGCGCCATCATGCTCTGCGGCGGTACCGGATGTCTTTCCTCCAATTCTGCTGAGATCAGAGAAAAATTCGTGAAGATCATCGAGGAAAAAGGTCTGGCTGACAAGTTCACCGTCAACCAGGTCGGCTGCTTCGGTTTCTGCTCTCAGGGACCGTTCGTCAAGATCTATCCCGAAAACACGCTGTATCGTATGGTCAGCCTGGACGATGTCGAAGAGATCGTCGAGAAGGACCTGATCGGCGGCGAGATCGTTGACCGCCTCCTGTATGTGGATCCCGCCACGCATGAAAAGGTTGCGAGCCAGGAAGATATCACTTTCTATAAGAAACAGGTCCGTATCGCGCTTCATGGCTGCGGCAGGATCAATCCCGAGGAGATCGATGAGGCTCTCGGCGCAGGCGCATTCGAAGGCCTTGCAAAAGCCCTGAAGATGGACCGCGCGGATGTCATCAAAGAGATCCTTGACTCCGGCCTTCGCGGACGCGGCGGCGGCGGATTCCCCACCGGACGCAAATGGCAGTTTGCCTATGCTCAGCCGGACGGCGAAAAATATGTTGTCTGTAACGGTGACGAAGGTGACCCGGGTGCATTCATGGATCGTTCCATCCTTGAAGGTAATCCCCTGGCAGTCATCGAAGGTATGGTCATTGCCGGTTATGCGATCGGCGCTCAGAACGGTTACTTCTATGTCCGTGCCGAGTATCCCATCGCTGTGAACCGTCTGCGCATCGCCATCAGACAGGCTGAAGAGATCGGCCTTCTCGGCGATAACATCCTGGGAACGGATTTCTCATTCCGCTGCCATATCCGCCTCGGCGCCGGCGCTTTCGTCTGCG